>JAUZOL010000225.1 GCA_030706455.1 Bacteroidota bacterium | reverse complement strand
AACGTCTTGAAAAAGTGTACTACATGGGATTGGAGCAGATGAATAATGAAATAGATCGTCTGAAAGAGTGGATTGGGATTTAATCTGAGAAAAATATAATCTATTCGCCACTTTTTCGTGGCATAATTACATAAAATGAGAATGCATAAAAATCTGAAACAAGCAGCGATATTGCCCCTCTTTTTGCTGGGCATATCATCTTTGAGTAATGCGCAATCTATCGATCCGATGGTGTCGCATATCGATTCGACCGAAACGCCGGGTCATGATTTTTTCCTGTATGCTAATGGAAAATGGTTCAAGCAGAATCCGATTCCGGCCAGCGAAACTTCCAATGGTATTTTCCAGATAATTCAGGATACCATCAACGCGCAGATACATGATGTGTGCGTGTCGTCGGCAAAGATGAAGAACAGTGTGAAAGGCAGCGCCCGTCAGAAAATCGGAGACCTGTTTTTAACCGGAATGGACTCCGTATCGTTGAATCGCATGGGAATTACTCCGCTTAAAGCCGATTTGGCACGGATTAATCAGATTGCCAATGTTAACCAGTTGATGACTACCGCAGCTTATCTGAGAACGATCGGTGCCGGTTCAATGTACGGTCTTGGCGTGGGACAAGACGATAAAATAAGCAGTAAACATGCCGTGTTTATCAACCAGGGCGGATTAAGCCTTCCCGATCGCGAATACTATTTTGCCACCGATGCCCGCGCCGCCAAAGTGCGTGAAGCGTTTCTGACATATGCCCGTAAAATGTTCGGTTTGATGGGCTACAGCGAAGCACAGGCAAAATCGGCAGCCGACGAGGTGATGAAACTGGAAACGGCTTTGGCTAAGGTTTCACGCAAACGCGAGGATCTCCGCGACCCGTTGTTGAATTATAATAAAATGACGTTTGCCAAAGTGGCATCGGACAATCCTTCGCTGGAGTTGAAACAATCATTGTCGATTGTGGGCTTGCCCAAAGTAGATACGGTTATTGTCGGTCAACCCGAATTTGTAACTGCACTCAACGGTTATATAAAAACCATATCTTTATCAGCCTGGAAATCGTATCTGAAATTGCGCCTGATAAGTGCTTATTCCGATTATTTGGACGATAAAACATTCAAGATCGCATTTGAATACAGCTCGGCCTTGAGAGGAGCAACCGAGCCCCGTCCCCGCTGGAAACGCGTAACCGATGAGGTGGACGGATCGTTGGGTGATTTGGTGGGTCAGGTCTACGTAAAAGATTACCTGCCGAAAGGAACCAAAGAGAAACTGATGGAGATCGGAACCGAAATCAAGAAAGTGTATGCCGAACGCATCAAAAACCTCGACTGGATGTCGCCCGATACGAAGATCAAAGCGCTTCACAAACTGGATGTGATGATAATGAAAGTTGGGTATCCCGACAAATGGAAGGATATGAGCAAAATGCAGATTGACAGAAGTTCGTATGCTTCGAATATGAAACGCGTGGCTCAATGGCATTATAACTATATGATTTCCAAATACGGCAAACCGGTCGATCGTACCGAATGGGATATGCAGCCGCAAACCTACAATGCTTACTACAATCCTTCGAATAACGAAATTGTGGTGCCGGGTTGTAACATCATCGTTCCGGGTTATGAACGTAAAATGGCCGACGATGCCATTCTTTACTCGATTATCGGAGGCTCTACTTTTGGCCACGAAATGACACACGGATTCGACGATCAGGGTGCAAAATACGATGCCAACGGTAATCTTTCCAACTGGTGGACTCCCCAGGACAGCACAAAATTCTTTAGCAAAACAAAGATGATTGTGGCTCAGTTCAATAAATATATTGCGGTGGATAGTCTGCATGTAAACGGCGAAATGACGCAGGGCGAAAACATTGCCGACCTGGGTGGTGTGGCCATGGGTTACGAAGCCTTTAAGAAGACGGCGCAATATAAAAATAATCAGATAATAGGTGGCCTGAATCCGGACAAACGCTTTTTCCTCGGTTACGGAATGGCTTGGATGGTCAATATTCGTCCCGAAGCACTTGCCAATCAAATTCGCAGCGACGTACACTCTCCGGCGAAATTCCGCATTAACGGACCGCTTTCCGATGTCGATGCTTTCTATAAAACATTCGATATTAAACCGGGTGATGCCATGTGGATACCTGAGGATCAACGGGTAAAAATCTGGTAGGCTTCTTTAAACCAAAACGACAAATCGAATTCAAATTACTAAGGCATTAAGAAATATGATGTATTTCTTAATGCCTTAATAGTTCAAAATATAATAAACTTCTTACATGCACAAACTATCATTTATAGCTTTAAGTCTGTTGGTTGCATTCAGTTTGCATGCTCAGAAACCGTGGCAGTCTATTCAGAACATTTCAGTAGAACAAGCGGCAAAACAGTTTGCTAATCCTCCGGCTCCGTATTGCACGCTGGCTATCTGGGGTTGGGAAGGACCTATGAGCAAAGAGGTTATTCAACGCGATCTGGATGCTATCTTAAAGAAAGGATTCCGGACTGTCAATATTGAAGCCGGATATCATTTGCCATTTGCTTATTTGTCGCCTGAATGGTTCAAGATGGTAAAAGTAGCCGTGCTTGAAGCAAAGAAACGGGGAATGAAAGTTTGGATTATCAACGAAGGCAAATATCCCAGCGGATTTGCAGGCGGAAAATTCAGCACTGAGCGGCCTGATTTGCGCATGCGGCTTTGATTGTTGCACGTCAACTGGATGTGAAAGCCGGAGAGCTGCTTGATAAAATGGCTGTGGATAGTTGTGTGATCAGTGCCGTGGCCGTAAACGGCAAAAATGCAGTACGGTTGATTCCGGTTAAAGATCGGCAGATAAGTTTCAGCGCGGGATTGGATAACTGGAAAATCAGATTGATTGCGCATGATTTCAGAACAGGGCAAACCCGTAGTGTTAACAACCTAACAGGAGGAAAAGATACGAAGAATTCCCAGTGTGATTACCTTAATCCGGCTGCTGTACGTCAGTTCCTTGACTGGACACATGAGCAGTATAAAAAATACCTTGGTAGCGAACTCGGTACAACAGTTCTGGGCTTTCGGGGCGATGAACCCGATTTTAGTTATATTCCATGGACGGGAAATATGGTGGAACAATTCATAGTCTTGAAAGGCTATGATCCGACTCCTTATCTCGGGACCTTGTTTATCGAACGAAGCGAAACCTATAAACGGTTCAGGGCCGACTACTGGGATGTGTGGTCGTCATTGTTTGCCAGGAATTTCTTTAAACAGGAATCGGACTGGCATGCTGCAAATGGAGTGGAACACATTACACACCTGAATAACGATCATAGGATGGATGTCTGTACAAAAGCAGAAGGCAGCTTTTTCCGTGATCTGGCTCCGGTACAAATTCCGGGTGTGGATGCCATTTGGAATCAGATTTGGCCTGATACTATCAACAATTTCCCCAAATATGCATCCTCTGTGGCGCATGTTTATGGCAGACCACGTGCATTCAGCGAAAGCTTTGCAGCTTATTACACCTCACCATCTATCCCTCAGGCCAAATATGTGGTCGATTACCAGATGGTACGGGGAATCAGCTTGTTTGAATTTATGTTTTGGCCTTCTTCGGCATCCAAAACCGAATTCAAATCGTGGATGGCGCAGGAAGGAACTAAAGATTTAGTGACTTATACCAACAGAAGCTGTTACCTGATGGCGCAGGGCAAGCCGGCTGCGAAGGTAGCTGTTTATTACCCGATTAGTTCTATCTGGCTTGATAATAACGTTGTGGTTAAATCGCTACGGAATCAGACGCAGGTATTACTCGAACATCAGGTCGATTTCGATTTTGTGGATGATGATGGCATTGCAAATGCTCTTGCTGTTGGTACGGCTCATTTTACGAATAAAAGCGGACAACGCTACGAAACCCTGATTATTCCTTCGTGTGAAGCTATTTCGTTGGCGGCCTGGAACCAGATAGAAAAATTTGCTGCGACTGGTGGTAAAGTATTGTTTTGGGGCTGTAAGCCCACTTTATTGGTTGATAAAAGCTTTATGCATCCAGAAAGCTTCCCCGATGTACCGGCAATGTCTCATGAACCGCAAACAGGCTGGACTCCGGTGGTGGCAGCGGCGATGCCGGAAGCCGGATTGAAAATTAACGGAACTGCCAACAAAGCCATCCGTTATACTCAGCGCTCATTGTCAAATGGTGATCTGTTCTTTATTTTCAATGAACGCAAAGAGAAACAAACAGTTGCAATTGAGTTAAATCTTGTGGGTGTTGTTAAGAAATGGAATGCCCTAAACGGTGAAGTTAAGGTGATTCCGGCCAAAATGTCGGATCATGGCACAACGCTTATAACGCTCAATTTTGACCCCTACGAGAGTACGATTCTGACAGTAGAAAAACGAACTCAGGATTATTCAATTGTTGATTTCGGGGCGGTGGGTGACGGTATAAAAGTAAATACTAAGGCAATCCAGTCTGCTATTGATAAAGCTTACGCCGATGGAGGCGGACGAATTGTTGTTCCCCAAGGTACATTTATGAGTGGCGCTTTGTTTTTCAAACCGGGAGTCGATTTGTATGTCAACAAGGATGCCGTTTTGAAAGGCGTTGTAGATCCGACGGCTTATCCTGTTATCCCAACCCGTTTTGAAGGAATAGAACGTATGTGGAAGAGTGCATTTCTGAATTTCAACAACAGTGAAGGTGTCATAGTTACAGGCGCAGGAACGATTGATGGAAGTGGTGTCATATGGGAGATTATTCCATTCGGAACTTCGGGCCGTCCGCGGTTAATTTGCTTCACAAACTGTAATAATGGCAAAATATCGGGGCTTCATCTGCGCGATCAGGCTTCGTGGTGTGTGCATGTGTTGTATACTTCGGGCTTTACCGTCGACAGTCTGGATATTCGTGCCGAACATACCATTCCCAGTTCTGATGGACTGGATATCGATTCATCGGATGATGTGAAGGTGGCAAATACTTATTTTGAAGCAAATGATGACTGCATTTCCATCAAATCGGGCAAAGATGAAGATGGTCGCAGGGTGGCCCGTCCTTCGGAAAATATTGTGATTGAAAATTGCCGTTTCGGATATGGTCACGGCGGCGTGGCTTTCGGTAGTGAAATCTCGGGCGATGTCCGTCATGTGTTAATCCGCAATTGTACATTTGGAAATGCCAATCGTTCTTT
>JAUZOL010000224.1 GCA_030706455.1 Bacteroidota bacterium | reverse complement strand
GGAGCAAATACCTCCTGAGCTATTTGTTGTAGTTTTTCGGGGGTGATCAGTTTTAGCTTTTCTGCTGACTCTTCCACGGAATCAAACCTGTTGAAGTGAAGGATGCTTCGTCCTAAACTTAGTGCCAGATTTTCTTTGCTTTCAGCCGCAATGGTCATTTGTCCCAGAAGCTGTTTCTTTGCTTTCTCGACGAAATTTGACGTCAGAGGTGTTTCCCTGAGTCTCGACAGTTCTTTTTCGATAAGTCGGGCACAGCGGTTCATATTCTTCGGATCAGAGCCGAAATAGATTGTCAGAGCACCTGTATCGGTATAGGGCGTGTAGTTGGATTCGACGTTATAAACCAATCCGCTTCTTTCGCGCAACGAAAGGTTGAGCATGCTGTTCATGCCGGGACCTCCCAGAATATTATTCAGCAGGTGCAGGGCTATTCTGTCGGGGTGATGAAGTGTATATGCCCGGTTGCCGAGGATGTAGTGGACCTGATGGGTATCTCGGTTTGCTTTTTTTGATTGAGGCTTGTAAAGCTCTGGTAATTGACGCACGACAGGCCCTGTTCCGGCTGGAATTCCACTGAGATGCTTTTCAGCTAAACGAACGATCTTCTTGAAATCGGTATTGCCAAGCGAAAAGAAAACCATTCTGTCGGCGGTGTAGTTGCGACGGTGGAATTCTACGATGTCGTTATGAGTGAAATTCTTCAGGGAATCGACACTTCCTAATATGTTTCGTCCGATAGCATAATCGTCGAAAAGTATTTCTTCAATTTCGTCGAAAATCAGGTCGGAGGGTGAATCGTTGTATGATTCTATTTCATCCAATACAATATCAGTTTCTTTAATTGTTTCCTTTTCGGGGAAAATAGAGTTGGCAGCCATATCCGAAACTAATCCAATCGCTTTTTCAAAATAACGTTCCAGGAAAACGGAGTAAAGAAATGTTTCTTCCTTGGTGGTGTATGCATTCAATTCACCGCCAACCTCTTCCATTGAGGTGATGATGTGCCATGATTTACGGTGTAAAGTGCCTTTGAAAATAAGATGTTCTATAAAATGAGCCATGCCATGTTCATGGGGTAATTCGTCGCGGGTACCGACATTGATGGCCAGCCCGCAATAGGATACGGGTGATGGATCGGGCTTATGAACTATTCTGAGTCCGTTAGAAAGGGTATGTGTCAGATATTGCATGTGTAGTGTGCTGGTTTGGAAATATGCCAACGGATAATTCTTCCTTTTAGAGTAGAGGAGATGTGTGGCTGTGGAGTCTTGAAAACTAAAATGTTGAGCCTTTTCGTTGGCATTCAAAAATAAAAGCCGCCCGTATAGGCGGCTTTTCCCAATTATATAAGTTCTTAATTAAGCGTTTTTAGCTTTGGTAACGATAGCTTTGAAAGCTTCCGGGTGGTTCATAGCTAAATCAGCTAATACTTTACGGTTCATTTCAATACCGGCTTTGTGGAGAGCTCCCATTAACTTAGAATAAGAAAGACCTTCGAGGCGGGCAGCTGCGTTGATACGCTGAATCCATAATGCGCGGAAGTTACGTTTTTTGTTTTTGCGGTCACGGTATGCATACTGTAACCCTTTTTCCCATGTGTTTTTTGCTACGGTCCAAACGTTGCGGCGAGCACCGAAGTAACCACGGGTAAGTTTCAATACTTTTTTACGTCTTGCCCTTGAGGCGACATGATTTACTGATCTTGGCATAATAAAATGTTTTGTGAATGGTAGCGCCGCGTTTTTACTGCGAACTTGAAGCTAAACATTCGGTTACTAAAATGGAATTAAAGAGAGTGTGCTTATTTAAGACACAACATAAATTTAACGTTGTTCAAGTCTGTTGAATCAACCAAACCTGCGTGGGTAAGGTTACGTTTTTGTTTGTTGGTCTTTTTAGTCAAGATGTGGCTTTTATAAGCATGTTTTCTCTTGATTTTTCCTGTTCCGGTAAGGGTGAACCTTTTTTTTGCACCGGAATTAGTTTTCATTTTTGGCATGTTCTGTTTTTATTTTAATTGAATAATTGGGACATTTTTAGCGAATATCGGAGATACTCGTTTTTATTTCGCAGTCTTTTTCGGCGAAAACATAATAATCATTCGTTTGCCCTCGAGAGTGGGTAATGAATCTACTTTTGCCAGATCTTCGAGGTCGTTGGCGAAACGAAGCAGAAGCACTTCTCCCTGCTCTTTGAAGAGTATGGAACGGCCTTTGAAGAATACGTAAGCTTTAACTTTGCACCCTTCTTTCAGAAATTCCTGAGCGTGTTTTAGTTTGAAATTGTAGTCGTGATCGTCTGTCTGCGGTCCGAAACGGATTTCCTTCAAAACCACTTTCGAGGCTTTCAGTTTCATCTCTTTTTCGCGTTTCTTTTGCTGATAAAGAAACTTTTGATAATCTGTAATCCTGCAAACAGGAGGAACTGCATTCGGGGATATTTCGACCAAATCTAACCCCAAATCATCGGCTTTACGTAAAGCTACTTCAATAGAATAAACACCCTGTTCGACGTTTTCGCCTACTAACCGAACTTCTCTTTCGCGGATGCGTTCGTTAATCCGGTGCAGTTCTTTTTTTTCGACTCTTGTTATCCTTGGCGCTGCTATGGCTTGGTTCCTCCTTTAGTTTTAATAGTGAAATGATTATCTTTTTTTGAGCGTGCAAATATAGTGGTTTTTTTGTTTCAAAACAAGTTATAACATTCTATTTGAAAGAAATATCTTGTTTTCTTATGACAAACTTATGATTGCGAATTGGAGTTTTTGATATTGCTAGCTTGTTCACCTGACTCGTTTATTGCTGTTTCTCTTTTGTGAGAAACCATTTGGTGTACTCTGGCTTTGGCGAGGCTTTTCTTTATTTGCCGGTGATATGCCCATACACACAACAACAAATAGATCAATGCTTGCAACCACAGTGTGTGATATTCTTTTGAAATTGTCTGGATATCAGCTCCCAGCGTATTTATTTTTATATAACCCTGAATTCCGTGCGTGCTTGGGAAGATCCATCCGAAAGCTTTCCAGAAACCATTCATGTTATAGTATGGCCATGAAACACCTCCCAAAAACAAAAGTATAAGTGAAAAGATTCCGAATATCAGCATTCCCGTTTCCCTGTTTGGCAGGAATGTGGAAATGGTCATGGCAAAGAATATTGATGCAAGTAAAAACGGAATTACCAATCCGATTATATCTATCGAATCGCCGAGATGCGGCAGGGAGAAAAGCTGGGGTATCACCTTCAGAACATAAATACTCCATGCCAGATAGATGATAAAATATGCCGCACTTTTGCCCAGGACTACCCTAAGCGTTTTTCCTTTGTGGACAGAGGTGCTTACGAGGGCGTGAAACCGGTTTTCTTCGCGGGCCGTACCGGCAAGAATTGTGATGCCGAAGAAAAGTGTCTGGTAAAGAATCAGTACGAGTACGGCAGGAACCAAAAAGCTTGCATATCCGGCTGTTTCATTGTACAGTACAACATCATTGTAGGGTACTGGCTCAGTAATGATTTTGGCCGATTCTCCGGTGATGCCCTGTTCTCCCAGACGTTTTACCTGAATGTCTTTCCCCATGTCAAGAACGACATGGTTGGCGGCTTGCAATACAGTTCGATAGTAGAGAAAGCTGCTCATGTCACAATACACCGAAATATTGGCTTTTTGCCCTGTATTAATGTTTTTGCCGAAATTGTCGGGTATGTAGATGACCCCGTTCACAAGTCGTTGGTTAAATGCTTTTTGAGCGTCGTAAAGCGAGGTGTATGTGCTGAATACATCTACTTCGGGAGTGGCGTTCAGGTGTCTGATTAGCTCTGTCGATTCATGGCTGCGGGAATTGTCTACAACAGCAACGGGAAGATTGATGAGTGTTTCATTTTTGTAAACAAGAGAATAGAGCAGAGGATATGCTAAAACGGCCATGATAAAAATGATCACAACGCCTCTGTCGTGCGAAATCATTTTCATCTCATTGACGAAAATGTCGAACGTGTCTTTGCTGTTGGATTTTAATCGTTTGATTCCGGAAAATCGGGTTATCTTCATTTGATTGATTCCTTTTATTTGATAGGGTAATTCTGATAAATGGCAGCCTTCTTCAGTCGGAAGAAAATGATTGCCGGCAGCAGTGTAAATGCAAGCAAAATAACATACGATCCGAACGAATATCTAATATCTACTCCATGCAAAGCCTGATTGACATAAATGTTGAAATAGTGCCTGATCGGGTAGATATAGCTGAAAATACGCACAGGGTATGCCATTTGTTCAATGGGGAATGTGAATCCCGTAAACGTAAAACCGAACATGCCGTAAATCATAACGATTGATACTGAATCGCGCAATACCGGGAGAACTCCGATGATAAGCAGTCCGACTGCCTGACATGCTATGACATAAAACACGGTTGCCAACAGCATCCAGAACAGGCTGGAGTTGAGCGGAAAATGCAAATATCCGAACAGAATAATGTTGGATAGAAATCCCAGACAGATGAAAATGACCGTGTAGGGCAGTAGTTTGCCGATCAGTGCTTTCGAAAAAGAGTTGTTGGCCGTTCGTAACCAGTGGCGAGACGTACGTTCCTTAAATTCGATGCCAATGACGAATACCGTAGTCATCAGTATTACGAACTCCAGCACTCCGGGGAAGAAAACGTTCAGGAAATAATCGCTGTAGTTCGACCATGGATTACCAATCATATGGGTGTCGATGGAGACCGGTTGAACGATGCCGGGAATGAGGCTTTCGTCCACTCCCTTGGCTCTTAAAACCTTCTGCTGAACTCCGCCGGAAGTCAGAAGACTCATCGTGGAAATGTCTTTCAGCAATAAAGATCCTGCTGTGAGGAAAGCGTCGTTGATGTAGAATGTGATGGGAGGTCTTTTATTTGCCTGCAATTTTTCGGAGAACCCCTTTTCAATCTCCACAAAAGCGTAGATATTGCCTTTTTGCATTTCAACCCGCGCCGCTTTAAAATCACTTAGCTTCATCACAATTCTGGCTTGTTGTGTCGCATCAAGATTGCGGCAGAATTGTCGTGAAATTTTGGAGTTGTCATGATCGATAATACCTACAGGCATTTTCATTAATTGCCCTTCGTTGAAGAAAGATATGAAAAAGATATAGCAAAAACTCATGATCCCAAGTGTGAGAATCAGGTACATGGGACGGCTTTTCATTTTTGCCAACTCTCGTCTGAGTGTGGCGCCGATG
>JAUZOL010000223.1 GCA_030706455.1 Bacteroidota bacterium | reverse complement strand
GCAAAATATCTGCACAAAAATCTCAATATCAACGTTCAACACCAACCTCCATGAAGCAAAAGATTTTTCTTTGTCTGGTTCTTTTCGGCTCTTTGCTGAGCCTAAATTCTTTCGCCGCTGTTTCCGGCAATTATCAAAAAGGATGGGAAGCCTTTGGAAATAACAATCGTAGCGAAGCCCGGCGCTTCTTCACGCTGGCATTGGAGAATCCTTCTTCGAAAGCAGACGCGCTTCTAAGTCTTGCCCTGCTCGATTGGCAGGAGATGAAAAATGATAATGCATTCGATGACTTCCGCAAGTTTTACGAGACTAGCTCCGATCCTTACGCTTACTTTTATGGCTTCTCGTCGATGCCATTTCTGTATGAATCGAGCAATATTCTTCAACCTTCGCGGGTCGATTTCCTTGAAAAGATTATAGCCGATCCTAAAATGAACGGCACACTAAAGGCGATGATATACCATCAGCTCGGCCAGCACTATTTTGCCTGCAACAAGACAAAAAAAGCGCAGGAACTGTTCGACAAAATAGGAACAATAGATCATTGGCAGGTGTTGGGAACATTCGACAACACCTCCGGAAGCGGCTTCAACAAAGACTGGGGTGCTGTGTCCAAACCCAAAACCGAAGATGTCCTCAAAAATCGTGTAGATGCCGATATACATTGGTATACACCGTCGTACAATAAGCCTGACAGATGGTTTTACTTCGACTATTATTTTCAGTTGAACAACACGGTAATGTATGCCCAGTCGTTCGTTACCAGCCCCGTAGCGCAGGAGGTGTACCTGCGGACAGGCACTTCCGGATCTCTGAAAATATGGGTGAATGACGTTCAGGTGGCGTCCGTACCGGAAGAACGGAACTGCGATCTGGACATTTATGCCTATAAAGTACAACTCAATCAGGGCGTGAACCGTATTCTGGTGCAAATCGGACAAAGTGAAATTGAAGCTGCCAATTTCATGCTCCGCATCACTGATGCTAATGCTCATCCGATAGCCGGCTTAACCGATGTTGCCGAATATGCCGCCTATACTAAAACTTCATCCGGAAGCATTTCCGATCCTTTGCCCTTCTTTGCGGAAGAGACGTTGAAAGCTAAAATCAAGGCAGATCCGGACAATGCGTTGAATTGTCTTACCCTTGCCGAAATTTATCTACGCAACGACAAAGCCTACGAAGCAACAGCCATACTGAAACAACTCGAAGAAAAATATCCGAAATCGTCTCTTATTGCCTACCGCCTTGCAGAAGCATATACCCGGGCCAAAAATCAGACAGATTATGGTAAGGAGATGGAAAAGATCAAACAGGATGATCCCAACTCATTTACCGCATTGAGCGAGGCTGTAAACGATGCTTTCAAATCGGAGAAATATAACGATGCCCTTGCTATTTGTCAGAAAGCAAAAGATCTGTACGGAAGCAACTCTACCACCGAGGCCTGGGAACTGAATATTGCCTCGCAGCAAAAACGAACTCAAGACGTAATCGAGATGTCGAAAACGCTTTATAAGAAATATCCGGACAATGCCGATTACATGAATCTTCGTTATGTCATTGAAAATAACGTGTCGCAAAATTCAAAAGCCGCCACCTCCATTGTGGAAGATTATTGCAACAACTATTTCAACGGCAAAGCAATGGAAACGCTTGCCAAAATCTATGCCGACCAGGGCAATCAGGAAAAGAGCCTCGCTGTTTTACGCCAGCGCATCGACCATATGCCCTATGCTATTGGTTATCTCGACAATCTTGCCGGGGTCTATTTCAAAATGCAACGTTACAAAGATGCGCTGGAAGTAACTGATCGTATGCTTCAACTGGCTCCCTACCTTCCCGGAGTATTCAACTATCGCGGCTACATCTACAAAAACCTGAATCAGCCTGAACTGGCCAAAGAGAGCTTTCGCAAGTCGATCTATTATGGCCCGACGTCTTACGACTCAAGAGCTCAGTTGCGTTTACTGGAAAACAAAAAAGAGGTTGGCGAACTGTTTCCGAAAAACGACCTGACCGAAATTATAGACAAAGCTCCTTCGTCAAAAGAATATCCCGAAGATCATTCGGCCATCCTTCTCAACGACCAGCAACTGGTGGTATATCCTGAAGGTGCCAAAGAATATCACTACGACATTGCCATTAAAATTCTGAATCAGGCGGGAATAGAAACATGGAAAGAATATTCCATCGGTTATAACGGCAATACGCAGAAGTTGTTACTCGATAAAGCAGAGGTTATCAAAGCCGGAGGCAACAAAGTGAAAGCCGAAACAAATGACGACAACGACCGCATTGTATTTACCAATCTGGAAGTAAACGATGTACTTCATCTGGAATATCGCGTACAGGATTTCTCTACCGGCGAAATTGCCAAGCATTTTTATGATCAGTTCCTGATGCAGTATAGCATTCCTTCATTATTGAACCGTTATAGCATCCTTGTTCCCAAAAACAAAGAGTTCAAATCGCTCGTAACAAACGGCGACATCAAGCCGACCATCAGCGACGTGGAAGACATGAAGCTGTATCAGTGGGAATCGCGCAACATGCCGGCCATCAAGAGCGAACCGTACATGAGCGAACTGGTGGACGTGGCTCCTACCCTCTCTATCAGCAGCATTCCCGACTGGAAATACATCAGCCATTGGTACAAAGACCTGACGACAAACAAACTCAAATCTGATTTTGTCCTCAAACAAACCATCAGTCAGTTACTAAAAGGAAAAGAGAATGCAAGTGCGATGGAAAAAGCCCGCATTTTCTACAACTATATTCTGGAAAACATCTCCTACTCCAATGTGGCTTTTCTGCACAGCAACTACGTGCCGCAAAAAGCTTCGAGAACCATTACAACCCGTTTGGGCGATTGCAAAGATGTGGCAACGCTGTTTGTCTCTCTCTGTCGTGAAAGCGGAATCAAGGCTAACCTGGTGCTGATCTCCACCCGCGATAACGGATACAACCGACTGGTGCTTCCGACTATCGACTTTAATCACTGCATTGCCCGTCTGGACATTGACAACAAAGTATACTATCTGGAACTCACGGACAACAAACTTCCGTTCAAAGCAGCTTTGACGGTCGATCTGAATTCGAACATATTGCCGATCCCTTATGACACTGAATCTTTCGGAGATAAATTAATGTCGATGGAAATGCAATTCCGTCCTAAAAACAGGATCAATCGCGACAACACAATCACGTTGGTAAACAAAGACATGCAGGTACAGCGCCATTCGGTTCATTATGCCGCCGACGCTTCTTACCTCAGAGACGCCTACCGTGATCTCGGAGCTGAGGAACAGCTGAAGAAAATTACTCAGTCGGTAGCTTCGGACTTTAGCGTGCCCATCAAGGTAAGCAACCCGAAATTCAAAAACCTTGAAAACCTGAACGACAGCATCGTGTATGACTGCAATATCGAGATCAAAAACAGCTTGCAAGATGTTGCCGGAATGAAAATCATGCAATTACCATGGACAGATAAAATCAGTTCTCTGGAAATGGTTGCCGAAGATACCCGCAAATATCCGATGGAACTCTGGCAATATCATATGGAAGATATCACTACGGAAACGCTTACCATCAAGTTGCCGCAGGGAAAGAAATTCGTTGAAATTCCTGCGAACGTAAACCTCGAATGCGCTAATGCCCGTTATAGCCTTACCTACGACACGAAGACCGTCGGAACGGTTATCGCACACCGCACTTTCATGAGAAAAACAGAAACGGTAACAATTGCTGAATATCCGAAATTCAAGGAATTCATGAACCTGGTAAGCGAAGCCGACAACAAACAATATGCAATAAAATAACCTGCTAAGTACAAAACAAACTCTGAATGAAACCTTTCTCTTTTTTATGTTCGCTTCTGCTCTGTGCTGCTTGTGTAACAACAATTTCGGCAAAAGAATTTGCAGTACAATCACCAGACAAGTCCATCACGGTAAAAGTCAACATTGACAAAACAATCTCCTGGGCTGTCGACTGCAATAAACAGACGGTTATCATGCCATCTGTTATTTCACTCACGTTGCAGGGCGAAGCTCCTTTGGGAGTCAACCCTTCAGTAAAGACAAGTAAAATAAACACCGTCAACAACATTATCTCAGCGCCTGTTTATAAAAAGAAAGAGATAACCGACAACTACAACGAACTGACTATTAATTTCAAAGACAACTATTCCTTACTTTTCAGAGCATATAACGATGGCGTGGCTTATCGTTGGGTGCTCAACCGGCCGGGAGAGGTAGTGGTGAGCAACGAAGATGCCCGTTTCAACTTTGACGGCAACTATGCAGCTTACATTCCGTATGCTAACTCGGGAGCCAACAATGTATATCAATGCTCATTCGAAAACACATACAAGCATTTCAACATCAACCAAATGGAAGATAAGCCCACTTACACTCCTATTTTGATTGAGCTGAAAAACAAGATGAAATGTGCCATCACAGAAGCCGATCTTGAAGATTACCCGGGCATGTTTCTCCGCCTGAACAAATCGACCAAACAGGGATTTGTAAGCGATTTTGCACCTTTCCCTCTTGAAGAAAAACAGGGTGGATATAACAACATTCAATCTTTGGTGACCAAAGGCGGCGATTTCATTGCCAAAACGAAGGGCAATCGGGCACTTCCCTGGCGTGCGTTGATTATTTCCAAAGAAGACAAGGATTTACTGAACAACGACATGGTTTATAAACTGGCAACGCCGTCGCGTGTACAGGATACAGAATGGATTAAACCCGGACAATTAGCGTGGGACTGGTGGAACAACTGGAATATTGAAGGAGTCGATTTCAAAGCCGGCATCAACACTGAGACCTACAAGCACTATATCGATTTCGCATCCAAATACAACATCTCATATGTATTACTCGACGAAGGATGGGCAGCCAAAGGTCAGCTGATTAACCCGGTTCCTGAAATTGACCTGCCTGCTATAATCGATTATGCCAAGTCTAAAAATGTTGGTGTTATCCTTTGGTGCGGATGGGTTCCATTGAACCAAAACATGGAGCAGGTGTTCGAACACTATTCAAAAATGGGAGTCAAAGGCTTCAAGATCGACTTTATGGATCGTGATGATCAGAAGGTGGTAAACTTCTACTACAAAGTGGCACAAATGGGAGCTCAACACCATATGCTGATTGATTTTCACGGGGCTTATAAACCAACCGGATTGCAAAGAACCTATCCGAATGTGATTAATTTTGAAGGTGTGTATGGTATGGAACAACTC
>JAUZOL010000222.1 GCA_030706455.1 Bacteroidota bacterium | reverse complement strand
GAAAAAAGAACCGACAGAAGAGTATGTCAAGACATTTGTGGGAGACGAAACGGATACTTCGCCTTACCGTGACCCTTCGGATGCCCTTTATATTTCAACGGGGGACTATGTACATAACATGCGGATGCTGATCAACTATGTTGAAGCACATAAGAACGGTCTGACAGAAGAGCAACTGCGGGCACGCCTGCGATAATATTGATATTCGCGACAGACAAATGAATTTTGTAACACACTATACTATATACGGATTAATAATTTGGGGATGTAATTGCTTCTTTTACATTCCGACCTCTCCCCAACCCCTCTCCCGGAGGAGAGGGGCTAAGGCTTGAAAATGAGCAGCTTTTTCTTATTTTACAGAAGTGTTCCCTTTCTCCTTGGGAGAGAGGGCTAGGGAGAGAGGTCGTTAATTTCAGAGACATAATCAACTATTCGATATAAACTCTACTGAAGATCAAAATGGGTAAAAAGTTTTTAGTTTTAGCACTGTTATTGAACTGCTGGATTTATCAGCAAGGTATCGCTCAATCGGTTGTCGAGCAATGGGGTCGGTTCGAGGTGAGCTTCAAACACCAACCGGCAAAAAATCCTTTCGTGGACGACAATCTGTCTGCCGTATTCTCAAACGGCAACAGTAAAGTAAAAGTTCATGGTTTTTACGATGGAAACAACACGTATATCGTCCGCTTCATGCCGACCAAAACCGGTACATGGACATACCTTATATCAAGCAATATTCCCGAATTGAACGGAAAGAAGGGTAAGTTGGTTTGTAAACCGGCAACCGTCAGTAATCACGGGCCGGTGATGGTGCGCAATCAGTATCATTTCGCGTATGCCGATTCAACGCCCTATTATCCATTCGGAACTACTGTATACTCTTACATTCATCAGGATAACGATCACGTTGCTGTGGCTTTGAATACTTTGGCAAAAAGTCCATTCAACAAACTACGTTTTTTGGTTTTCCCGCAATGGCAGGACTACACCAAAGTGCAAACACCGTTTTTCCCGTTTGAAAAAAGCAAAGAGTCACTCCCCAAGAAGGATACCATTCTTTGGGATTATACCCGTTTCGATCCGGCATTTTTCCGGAATATGGAAAAACATATCGATGAATTGGCTGAAAAAGGAGTGGAAGCTGACGTTATACTGTTTCATCCATACGATGAAGGGAAATGGGGCTTCGACAAAATGTCGCACAAAACGGACCTGTTTTACCTGAAATATATCGTGGCACGCCTCAGTTCGTTCCGCAATGTCTGGTGGTCACTCTGTAACGAGTTCGACCATTTCAAATATAAGAGCGATGCCGACTGGGACGACTTGATTGCGACCGTGGCCAAGGAAGATCCGTACCACCATTTATGCTCCATTCATAACGACAAACGAATGTTCAACAATACCAATCCTGCATTGACCCATGCCTGCGTACAAGGAGGAACCTACGTGGACGATTTCGGACGGGCGGTAATTCAACGCGATGCCTACAAGAAACCGGTTGTTTACGATGAAATCTGTTACGAAGGCGATATCGTTTACCGTTGGGGAAATCTTTCGGCCGAAAGGATGGTATATCGTTATTGGCAGGGCGCCATCGCCGGTTGTTATGTAGGCCACGGAGAAACTTTTGTGGGAAAAGATAGTGTGCTGCATCTGGTTTGGGGACGTGAGTTGCGCGGCAGAAGTCCCGAGCGGATCCGTTTTCTGAAAAATATCATGGCAGAGACCGGAACCCTCGAACAAATCGATCGTTTTTGGGGAATGAACAACATGGCAAAATCGGAGCACGGCGATATATTAATTTATCTGGGAACAGAAGCTAAAACAGAATGGCCGTTCCTGCTTTCCCGCGACCTGAAACTTCCCGAAGGCACCAAATACACCGCCGAAGTGATCGACACCTGGAACATGACCCGGACACCGGTTACCGGTATATTTTGTACCACCAAATCCGACGCCAAAGGGATATACGATAACAAAAGCCGCACAATCGGGCTACCGGGAAAACCTTATATGGCAATCTTACTAAAACCGACCAAATAAAAATACAGTTATGAATATATCGAAAAACATGAAGCCAATCCTGACCGGATTTTTGTTTGCAGTTTTTGTCATAAACGTTTTTGGGGTCAACAAGCAACCGGCTTCAAAGAAAAGTGACGTACAAACATTTACCAATCCAGTATTGGGTGGGGATTACCCCGATCCTTCCATTCTGCGGGTGGGGAATGATTTTTACATGACTCATTCTTCGTTCAATTATTACCCCGGATTGTTGATCTGGCATTCAACCGATCTGATTCATTGGGAAAGGGTAACTCACGCGCTCAACAAAAATGTCGGTTCGGTATGGGCTCCCGATTTTGTGAAGGTGAAAGACACCTATTACATCTATTTCCCGGCAGGCGGCACGCTTTGGGCCGTTTATGCCAAATCGCCCGCCGGCCCTTGGTCGGAGCCGGTCGACCTTAAAATTCATGGATTCATCGATCCCGGACATCTGGTTGCTCAAGACGGAACCCGCTACCTTTATCTCTCCAACGGTTATTACATCAAACTCACTGCCGATGGACTGGCAGCTGACGGAGAAGCGGTGAAATTTTACGAGGGCTGGCAGTTCCCTCAAACATGGAGCACCGAATGTTTCTGCATGGAATCGCCCAAAGCCACCTATCACGACGGCTATTATTATCAAACGGTAGCCGAAGGAGGTACCGCCGGTCCGGCCACTTCGCACATGGTGGTGACGGCACGCTCCAAAAATCCGCTTGGACCATGGGAAAACTCTCCATACAATCCCATCATTCATACCGAAAACAGGGATGAGACCTGGTGGAGTCAGGGACATGGTACGCTTGTGGATGATGCCATCGGCAAATGGTGGATTCTCTATCATGCTTACGAAAAAGGATTCCATACATTGGGACGTCAAACGCTGATGTTGCCGGTGGAATGGACAAAAGACGGTTGGTTTCGCATTCCGCAAGGAGTAAAAAGCGGGAATAAAATTCAAAAGCCGCAGGGGAAACCTTCTAATGATGGAATCGGTTTGTCTGATAATTTTTCGGGCAACACTTTAGGACTGCAATGGCAGTTCTATAAACTCTTCAAGCCCGAACGGGTGCAGGTAGACAATGGTAAATTGACATTGACCGCCGAAGGCAATTCGTTTGCCGGCAGTTCGCCTTTGTTGGTAAATGCTGCCGATAAAAAATACGAAATGATCGTTGAATATGCAATCGAGGACGGTGTTACTGCCGGTCTGACTCTTTATTATAATGAAAAGGCCAATGTTCGTCTGGCTGTTGACAGCAAAGAGACTTCGGTCATAGTACAACAATCCCGAAAAGCACATTATCCTTCATTAACCGGAAACCACGGCTTTTTACGGATTCTGAACGATAATAACGAAGTGAGTTTTTACCAAAGCGCTGACGGAAAAAACTGGACAAAATTCGACCGGAGTATCGACATTTCCGGTTACAATCACAACGTTTTTGCCGAGTTCCTTAGCCTGCGTGCCGGCCTTTTTGCCTTTGGCAATGGCAAAGCCACTTTCCGGAATTTTATCTATCGAAAATAACCATTACTCACATGAAAAATTTATATCTAGCTACAATACTATTACTTCTCCCATTGACGGTGGGTTTAGCTCAAACTAAGCAGCAAATTAAACCCGGAGAGTATCTCAAAATGAGATGGGAAACGGTGGCAACCCGAATGCCGTCACAATGGTATGGCACGGGTGAAGCAAAACAGGTAGCAGAAAATGTGTTAATCAGCCAGAAAGAGATTGGAGGCTGGGCAAAAAATGAGCCTTATCATCATCCGTTTTCCGACTCCCTGAGAACAAACTATCTCCAAACCAAAACCGAAAAAGGAGGAACGTTTGACAATGGTTCAACCATCTCTGAATTGCGATTTCTGGCGAAAGTATATTCTCACTTGAAAGATGAACGATACAAGCAGGCATTCGAAAAAGGAGTGAAGTATATCTTCTTGGCACAATATGAAAATGGAGGATGGCCTCAGTATTTTCCGGTGAAAGATGCTCAGGATGAAATACTCCTGGATAAAACCGAACCTTATTCAATGCACATTACCTACAACGACAATGCCATGGTGAATGTAATGACACTTCTTAAAGATCTGTTTTCTGACAATAAAGAATTTGCATCTTTGAACATAGGAAAAGAGACAAAAGAGAAAGCAAGAAAGGCATTTGACAAAGGGGTTGAATGTATACTCAAAACACAGATTCAGGTTAACCATCACCCTACCGTCTGGTGTGCTCAACACAACGAAAAAACACTTGCTCCGGCTAATGCGCGTGCTTACGAACTGGCATCATTCAGCGGAGCCGAATCAGTTGGCATCGCGCTATTGCTGATGGATATCGACCATCCGTCGAAGGCCATTATTTCGGCTGTAACGGGTGCAGAGAAATGGTTTGAAGCACATGAATTAAAAGGAATAAAAATCGGAAGCGAAACCGACCAAAATGGTCAAAGAAACCGTGTTGTCATTGAAGATAAAAATGCATCGCCTATTTGGGCCCGATTTTACGATTTGAAAACAGAGAAACCATTCTTTTGCAGTCGTGATGGAATCAAAAGGAATACATTGGCTGAAATAAGTTACGAACGCCGAAACGGTTATGGATGGTACACCTATGAACCGGCAAAAGTGTTAGCCAGATTTCCCGAATGGCAAAAGAAAAATCATCTTTCAAAATAACACAAGCCATGAAAAGAAGAGTTGCCTGTTTTATAATGAGCGGCATCATCGTACTATTTAGTTCTTTGCATGCACAACGTTATCAGGCGATTGTTTCGCAGGGAGCAAGCATTCAGTCGGCCATTGAAGCGGCTCCTGAGAAACCCGACAAACCGTATGTCATTCTGGTAAAAAACGGTATCTACAAGGAGAAGGTGATTATCAACAAACCAAATATTGTACTGGTTGGAGAAAATCGCGACAGCACCCGGGTAATATTCGCAGAGCTTTCGAGCAAACGGACAATGAAGGAATACAAGGGCAAACCGGTCGGCAATGGGGTAATTGTTTTGCAAGATGGGGCTGACGACTGCATTATCAGTGGCATGACCGTTTATAATAATTACGGGAGTACTGTTGAACCGACTACCGCCCATCAAATGGCGATATTCGGCACTGCAACGCGCACCATCATCATTAACTGCAACGTGTGGGCCGATGGCAACGATGCCTTGTCGCTTTGGGCAAAAGAGGATGGAATGT
>JAUZOL010000221.1 GCA_030706455.1 Bacteroidota bacterium | reverse complement strand
TAGGTTGATGGTTTAAGCAGTATCAGTTTTCTTCCCTTGACCGATAATTCGCCAACGGCTCCGTAACGCACATCTTCAAAAACAACATTGGACGCCTCTGCTAAGGCGTCCAATACGTTGAATCCGATGTTGTGACGTGTATTCTGGTACTCCGCCCCAATATTTCCAAGTCCTGCAATGAGGTACTTCATATTCAAAAAGAGTGTTTGTGCGAACCGACCGATTATTTACCTTTCGAAGCACGTGTTGCTTTAACTGTTGCAACAATAGCTGATTTCGAAGTAAGCAGTTCGAGGTTAGGGAATGAAAGTTCACCTACCTGGATGGTTTTGCCCATGCCCAGTTTTTCAACGTTTACTTTCAATTGTTCAGGTACGTCGTTGATCAAAGCTTTAACTTTGAGTGTACGGCTGTTTTGTTGCAGTTTACCACCGGCTTTAACACCTTCAGCCAAACCTTCGAGACGAACAGGAACTTTAATCTGAACGGGTTTGTTGTCAAATACTTCAAAGAAGTCGATGTGCAAAACTTTATCGCTTACCGGGTGCAATTGAAGATCTTTGAGGATAGCTTTGGTTGTTTTTCCGTCAACAGTAAGGTTAACAACAAAAATTTCCGGAGTATAGATCAATTTGCGAACATCACCGGTTGTGACCTGAAAGTTGATGTTTTGTTCTCCACCGTACAAAACACAAGGAATGTTGCCGGAGTTTCTTACTGCATTGGTGGCTTTTTTGCCTAAGTCTGGGCGGACAGTTCCGCTTAATTCAAATGTTTTCATTGTTAAATGGTTTGTGTTACTCAAAATTAAAGCAGTTGAGATACAAGCTTTTAATTGCTAAATTTCCCATCACACTTATACTTTTTTCAAAGCGCTGCAAAGATACGATTCTTTTTTTGATCTGCCAAACAAACGCACCTCTTCCATCCTGAAAATGAAAGAGGTGCTAAATGTTTTGACTGAAAGATATTTGCTTAATCCTGAATCAATTCGCCTTCCTGAAGCACGTGGTAGCCCGAACCCGAGAGAACGTCTACCAGTTTCTGAGTGTCGTCGGCTTTGATGATTACGGCAGCTTTCGAATTGTAGGCAAAAGCATACATGTATTCGATTTCGATTCCGGCTTTGTCAACATGTTCCAGTGCCTGGTGCATTCCTCCCGGTTGGTGAGGGACAACCAGACCTACCACTTGTGTGGTTCGTACAGAAAAGCCTTGCGCTTTAAGAGCCTGAAGAGCAGTATCGATGTTATCGACGATCATTCGTAAAATGCCAAACTCTGACGTGTCGGCTATATTGAACGCGGTAATGTTGACTCCGATTTCATCCAGCACTTTGGTTACCTGGGTGATACGTCCCGGTTTGTTTTCGAGAAAAACGGAAAGTTGTTTCAGTAACATACTAATAGTGTATTTCTTTGGTTTTGTAAGGCAAATATACAAATCAATCCACGAGTTTCCGAAGATCGATCACACGTTTTGCTTTTCCTTCGGAGCGTTCGATGGTTTTGGGTTCTACTAGCTTGATTTTGGCACTGATGCCCAGCACACTTTCGATGTTGGCTTTTATCTTCTTCGCAAGATTTTCCATCTGGCGTATTTCGTCGGAGAAGAAAGCTTCATTTACTTCTACCCTGATTTCAAGAATGTCAAGGTTGTTCACCCGGTCAACTATGAGTTGGTAATGAGGCTCCGTTTCACTCATTTCGAGCAATACCGATTCTATTTGGGAGGGGAATACGTTCACACCGCGAATAATCAACATATCGTCGGAACGCCCCAGGAATTTATTCAATCGCGCTAATGTACGACCACATGCACATTTTTCGACAGTCATTGTGGTGAGGTCGCGGGTGCGGTAGCGGAGCAACGGCATGCCTTCTTTGGTAACGGTAGTGAATAACAATTCGCCCACCTGTCCGTGAGGAACCGGTTGCAGGGTATTCGGATCGACAATTTCGGGAATGAAATGATCTTCAAAAATGTGGAGACCTTTCTGGTGTTCGCATTCCATAGCTACACCCGGGCCGATGACTTCTGTCAGTCCGTAAATATCAAGTGCTTTCAGGTGAAGTTTTGCTTCAATCTCACGGCGCATCTCTTCAGTCCAGGGCTCTGCTCCGAAGATGCCGCGACGCAGTTTTAGTTCCGACGGATCCATGCCCAGTTCTTTCATTGTGTCAGCCAGGTAAAGGGCATAGGAAGGAGTACATGCTAACACTGTTGAACCAAAATCGTGCATGATCTGGAGTTGTTTCTTGGTGTTGCCGCCCGAAGCCGGAATAACGGTGGCGCCTATTTTCTGGGCTCCCTGATGAATTCCAAGTCCTCCGGTAAACAATCCGTAACCGTACGACACATGTACTACGTCGTTTTTATCCACACCGGCAGCATACAGACTTCTGGCCACCACTTCCGACCATGTGCGTAAATCGGCGCGGGTATATCCACCCACTGTTGGTTTTCCGGTTGTACCGCTCGAAGCGTGCAGGCGCACAATTTCGCTCTGCGGAACAGCAAACAGTCCGAAGGGGTAATTGTCGCGAAGATCTTGCTTGGTAGTGGTAGGCAGGTCTTTCAGCTGATGAATGCCCGTTATATCTCCGGGATCGATGCCAGCCTCCTGAAATTTTTTGCGATAAAAGGGGACGTTGTAATAAAGACGGCTTACCATGTTGCGTAAGCGCTCGTTTTGCAGCTTGAGCAGTTGCTCGCGGTCCATGCACTCTGCATGTTCATTCCAAATCATTGCCGGTATATATTTGTTGTTTAAGGATTAACGAAATAAAAGAAGATAAGTACAAAAAACGGGTTTGAACTTATCTTTTAAAACAAATAGATACCGCAAACTTACGGTTTTTTATCGGAAGTTGCAATTGTTACCAATGCTATTTCCGTTTTTTTAAGGGGCAGTCCGTGTGTCGGAAATGATTTTATTTCAACTTCTTAGAATAAGCTCTGCGGGTCTTTACGTGAGTGGTTTCAAAACTATCCCAAAGGGTGGATACTTTGTGGTTGGTCTCCAGTTCGGGGTTCGTTTCTGCATATTTGAAACCTGATTTTGCATACTGAGGTATTAATTCGGAAAACAAAAGTGCACTGGCTCCCTTGGGTTGATAATCAGGTCTTACAGCCATCAGATAGAGGTCGATAACATCACTCTTTCCTTTAAGAGCTTTCAACATATGAATCCAGCCGGTAGGAAACAATTTTCCTTTTATCCTTTGCAATGCTTTTGTCATACTAGGCATTGAAATTCCGACTGCCACGACTTCGTCGTTCTCATTTACAATAACACAAATCAGATCTAACCGAACAAAAGTGAGATAGGTTTTAATGTAGAAATCCATTTGTGCCTGAGAAAGCATTGAAAAACCGTAAAGATCTTTATAGCAGATATTTAATAAGTCGAATATTTTGTTTCCGTACTGCTTTACGATTTCTTTTGATGAATGAAATTTTTTGGGGGTGAGCTTGTGTTTGGCTTTTACTATGTCTGCTATTCTGAAATGCTTTTCAGGAAACACAGACGGAATTTGCACATTGTACTCTTTCCAGTCAATATCTTTGGTATAGCCAAGCTCTTCCATATGCTCCGGATAGTAAGGAAAATTGTAATTAGTGGCCATTGTTCCCGGCTTATCGAAACCCCAGACTAACATCCCTTCACGATCAAAATCGGTAAAACCGGCAGGCCCCTGAATGGAATCCATTCCTCTTTCCAACGCCCATTTCTCGGCAGTCGTAAGCAAGGCACGGGTCACTTCAATATCGTCGATCATGTCAAGCCATCCGAAGCGGGCATGTTTGTTATTCCAGTGTTCGTTGGCCTTGTGGTTGACGATGGCTGCAACCCTTCCTACCATCTCCCCGTCGCGGAAAGCCATAAAGTATGCGGCGTCGCACACCTCGAATGAAGGATTCTTCTCCCGTGATAGTACGGTCATGTCATCCATCAGTAAAGGAGGTGCTGCATATGGGTGGTTAGAATACATTTTAATCCCAAACATCACAAACTTCTTGAGTTCTCTCTTGCTGGTTACCTCTTTTATTATGATTGACATATTTGATCTTGATTAGAAAACGGGGCAAAGATACAAAAAATATAAAATTTCGGAATACGGTATAAAAAAACAAACCGATTCTATCGTAACTAACAGAATCGGTTTGACTTATAAGGTTTGACCTGATTAATTGTTTTCAGGACGCAGTTTGCGTACAACTGCACCGGCGCGCCACATTTCGCTTTCGCGGAGTGCTTTCAACTCTTCTTCGAGTTTTTCGCGATAGTCAGGTTTGGAGTTGGTGTCGATAGAGCGTTGAGCTTCGTTACCACATGCAACTTCAGAGTATAATTTTGCAAAAACAGGTTTTGTTGCGTCGTGGAATGGGCCCATCCAGTCCAAAGCGCCACGTTGAGCGGTAGTTGAACAGTTGGCATACATCCAGTCCATACCATTTTCAGCAAACAAAGGCATCAACGATTGTGTCAATTCTTCAACAGTTTCGTTGAAAGCTTCAGAAGGAGTGTGTCCGTTTTCACGAAGAACTTCGTATTGAGCTAACAAAAGACCTTGAATAGCACCCATCAAAGTGCCACGTTCGCCGGTTAAGTCAGAATAAACTTCTTTTTTGAAGTTTGTTTCAAACAGGTAGCCAGAACCAACCCCGATACCCAAAGCGATAACACGGTCTTTTGCTTTGCCTGTAGCATCCTGGAAGATAGCGTAAGAAGAGTTCAAACCGCGACCCTGAAGGAACATGCGACGGAGAGATGTACCCGAACCTTTGGGTGCAACAAGGATAACATCAACATCTGCAGGAGGAACAATACCTGTGCGTTCTTTGTAGGTGATGCCGAAACCATGTGAAAAATAAAGTGCTTTACCAGCTGTCAGGTAAGGTTTGATGCGTGGCCAAACTGCAATCTGTGCAGCATCTGACAATAAGTATTGGATAATAGTTGCACGTTGGCAAGCTTCTTCGATTTCGAACAGTGTTTCGCCCGGCACCCAGCCGTCAGCGATGGCTTTGTCCCATGTTTTTGAATCTTTACGTTGGCCAACGATTACATTGAAACCATTGTCGCGGAGGTTCAATCCTTGTCCCGGGCCTTGCACTCCATAACCAATGATAGCGATTACTTCGTCTTTTAATACCTCTTTCGCCTTTTTCAAAGGAAATTCATCGCGGGTCATAACGTTTTCGTCAACCCCGCCAAAATTCATTACTGCCATTTTGTTTATATTTAATTGAAATTATGGTTCTTATCTTAAG
>JAUZOL010000220.1 GCA_030706455.1 Bacteroidota bacterium | reverse complement strand
TGTATTATGCAAACAGGAGGCAGATTAAGGTAATGTATTGGTACATTTGCAAATAAATTATCAGATGATGAGAAAAACGTTTATTCTGTCTGTTTCTGTGCTGGCAATATTCCTGTCGGGAAGCCGGCTCGAGGCAAAAATTGTGTTGCCGAAAGTGATCGGACACAACATGGTGTTGCAACGCCATAAAGATGTAGCTATCTGGGGCACTGCCGCCAAAGGAGAAACGGTGACCGTGTCGTTTGCTGGTCAGCAAAAGCAAACCGTAGCCGGCGCCGATGGCAAATGGGAGGTAAAACTCAGTCCGATGGAGGCTTCCGAACAGCCCCGCGATATGGTAATTGCAGCATCGGATACTATTCGTCTGCACAACATTCTGGTGGGCGAAGTGTGGCTCTGCTCGGGCCAGTCGAACATGGAATATGCCATGCGTAAAAACAGCAAACTGTTTGACAAGGTAAAAGGGGCGCATCCGGCCGAAGACGATCTCCAAACTGCAAATAATCCCAATATCCGCATCTTTCTGGTGCGGCGTAAATACATGGCGCCCGACTCTACCCACCAGGGATGGGACGTGGCGGCCGGCACTGCGCTGCGCGACTTTTCGGCAGCAGGCTATTTCTGTGCCAAAGAGTTGTATGCCAAACTCCACGTGCCTGTCGGAATGATTTCATCCGCCGTACCCGGAAGCCGCATCGAACCGTGGATTGAGAAGAAACAGCTGGAAATTTTTCCAAAACTGAAAGACGGTACCACCTTAAAACCGTTGACGGATGACGGCGGCGATGCCGGAAAATTTTACGACACGATGATCAGTCCCGTGATTCCATACACCCTGAGCGGATTCTTCTGGTATCAGGGTGAATCGGCCTGTTTCCTCAACGAAACCATCCGCTATGCCTATAAGTTCAAAACGCTGGTCAACAGCTGGCGTGCCGACTGGAAAAATGCTTCCCTGCCCTTCTATTTCGTGCAGATAGCACCTTACGCTTATTCCGCTGCCAAAGATGTTCGTCCGCATACCACCGAAAACCTGCCCGAATTTTGGGAATCGCAGGCTCTGGCTCTCAAACTGCCGAACACGGGCATGGCTGTTATCACCGATCTGGTGGACAGCGTGGCCGACCTGCACCCGGGGTATAAATGGGAAGTGGGTCGCCGACTGGCTTTACTGGCGCTGAACAAAACCTACGGCATGAAAGATATTGTGTGCAACGGGCCGATCTATAACGGCATCAAGATTGTGCGGGATAAAATAGAGGTAGGTTTCACCAATACCGGCAGCGGACTGGCCAGTCGCGATGGGAAACCGCTCACACGATTCACCATTGCCGGTACCGACGGCAAGTTTTACCCTGCCGATGCGGTAATCAGAAACAACAAAGTGGTAGTAGCCTCTCCCGCGGTAAAACATCCCGTTAAAGTACGGTTTGCCTGGAACGAAGCAGCCCAATCCAACTTCATCAACAAAGAAGGATTGCCGGCGGCTCCTTTCCGCAGCGACAACCCTTGGGAGAATTTGTTTGAGTAATCCTGCCTGCAGAATATCATAAGCCCGATCGAAGCAATTCGGCCGGGCTTTTTTGTTTTAGATGGTTATCCGGCATGTCACCGAAAAGGCATCACTTTGAGCCTTGTCCGACCTTTCAGGTCGTATTAATTGAGGGCGACATTCACTCACAGGTCACAGACCTGTGGTTATGAAAATCAGGCTTTTCAAGCCGTCTTTTGTCTCACTTCCATGATTCGCCACAATAAGCAAGCATGACGTGTTGTGAGGTGTCGATATGTGCCGTTCCTACGGAATTTTTACCTTTGAGTGCCGATACTTGCTATAAACCTGTCATGCCTTTGGCATTTTAGTCCCATCGGGACGATAGGTTTATAGAAAATGTACAATTCCGGAAAGAAAAAGTACCGTAGGTACGACACCTTTTCACGAATTGAGTCTATAGTAAAAAGTCACAATGCCTACATCCAGATTAAAAAAAGAAATTTTTTATTTAAAGAATATATCCTTTTAGTATGTTAAATATTTGTTGTATGTTTGCAAAAATGTTTATGATTAGCTGAATATGAGGGGCATTCGTCGCAAAATAGTCAATAGAATTTATATTTGTATAAATCTTTATATGCGCCATGCTATGGCGTATATAAAGATTTATAGGCAGCCATAAAAAAGAATGAAAGACGTACAAACTAATAACATATAAAAAATCAAACAACCATGAGTTATGTTTCAAAAACTATTAGTGAGACAATCACTGATTATTTAAATCGAAATACCTTTTTACCTGCAATTCAACGTGAATATGTTTGGAGTACTGACAATATCGAGAAACTATTTGACTCAATAATGTGTAGTTACCCTATAAGTTCATTTCTGTTTTGGAAAATTAGAGAAGAACGCAAGAATGATTGGGTTGCATATTCATTCCTAAATGATTTTGACAAGTCAGATCCACATAATGATGTCGCTAACCTTGCTGGTGTAAACCAAGATATCTATCTAGTTTTAGATGGTCAACAACGATTGACTTCTTTGCTAATTGGCCTAAAAGGCTCATATCGTTTTTTCTATTACCGTTGGTATAAGACAAAACTCTACTTGAATTTATTGAAGAAACCTTCAAATAATGACAATCCAGAGGAACTTACTTATCAGTTTAAATTTAGAGAAAATGCAGACCCAAATCCAAAAGACCCAAATCCCCAATTTTGGTATTTAGTTGGCAATATTTTAGATTTTAGCTCTGCAAGTTTAGCAAGGCAAGACATAAGAGAGAAACTACAAAATCAATCGATTTCAGATGAGTTAAGAGAAAATGCAGTCGTTATTATAGAAGAGTTGCACTCGCGTCTTTTTACTGAAAGATTTATAAATTATTATGAAGAAAAATCTCAAGAATATGACAAAGTCGTAGAAATATTTATTAGAACAAATACGGGTGGAACAAAACTTGAATATAGTGACATTCTATTATCGACTGCTACAGCAAAATGGAAAACTCTAAATGCAAGAGAGGAAATTCATTCATTTACCGACGAGATTAACTCTATTGGAAATGGTTATTCTTTTGGCAAAGATTTCGTAATTAAAGGTTGTTTATATTTGACTGACAACTTGCCTATCCAATACAAGGTAAGTAATTTCACTAAAAAAAATCTTGAATTAATCGAAGATAATTGGGAGAAAATACAAGAATCAATTCAAAGTTCTGTAAAATTAGTAAGTAGATTTGGTTTTAATGATAAAAATTTGGTCGCAAAATTAGCATTATTACCTATAGCCCTATATCTTAAGAAACTGAATAATCCGAGGCTACTCACTTCTTCTGACTTGAATAGCATAAATAATCAAATTATAATTCAGAAATGGTTAGTTTTGGCTTTATTGAAAAGTGCATTTGGAAGCTCCAGTGATACAACCCTCAAAAATATTCAAGAAGTAATCTTAGCTCAAACAGATTTCAATACATTTCCACATTCAGAAATCAATCAAAAATTAGGTATTTCTTCATCATTTAATGACGAAGAAATAGAAAATATATTGACATACAATTATGGCACTAAATACGCATATTTAGTTTTGTCTCTATTATATCCTAATCGGGATTGGAAAGATTGTAATTTCAGCGAAGATCATATTTATCCTAAATCTGAGTTCACTTATGCGAAGCTCAGGAAAAGAGGATATAGTCATGAGTTAACACTGGAATATCAGATGCATTATAATAGCATTGTGAATCTTCAATTACTTGATGAAACAGAAAATAAAGAGAAAAGTGCTACTGCATTTGATGTTTGGATTTCGAACAGAGAGGAGAACTTCAAAACAAGACATTCAATTCCAGAAATTTACTCCTATGATTTTGATAATTTCTTGAACTTTATATCGCATAGACGAGATTTGATAATTAAAAGACTGAAAGAATTTACGATATAACCCGTCCGTCCAAGCGAATTTGCAATCCGTCGCCGCAAAGGAGTATAGGGATCTGCGATCCTGAAAAGATGAGCTACAATCAAATTTATACATATTCTATTCCAACAGGACAGGTATAAGAGCAAGGCTCCTGACTTGCAGCATCAAAAGCAGGAGCTTTGTTTTCTAAAGAAAACGTAGGCACAGACTATGTAGAGCATAGGTAACTTTCCGACACCAACACCGCATACGAACCTACTTAACTTTGACAATTACTTTTCCTTTGGCACGACCGCTTGAAACGTAGGACATTGCTTCGTTCATTTGCTCAAACGAAAACACTTTATCAACGACAGGAAGAACAACGCCTGCTTCAATCAACTTTCCAATTTCTGACAACTGTTTTCCATTGGCTTGCATAAACAGAAAGGAATAATCAACATTCAATTTTTTTGCTTGTTTTCTGACCTTGTTGCTCAAAAAGGAAATCGCTGTTTTCATAAACCACGGCAAACCGATTTCTTTCGCAAAAGCCGTATCAGGTGGTCCTGAAATTGAAATGGCTTTTCCGCCCGGCTTCAAAATTCGCAACGATTTTTCAAGCGTTTTTTCGTCTTGACTGTTCAACACCAAATCGTAATCTTTCAAGATGGTTTCAAAATCTTGCGTTTTGTAATCAATCACAACATCAGCACCAAGACTTTTTACCAACTCAAAATTATCGGCACTTGTAGTTGTGGCGACTGTTGCGCCCAAATGTTTTGCCAACTGAATAGCAATCGTTCCGACACCGCCCGAACCTGCTTGTATAAAGACATTCTGGCCTTTTTTGAGTTTTGCCTTTTCAACAAACGCTTGCCAAACAGTTAAAGCAACCAATGGAATTGAAGCCGCTTGTTCCATTGAAATATTTTTTGGTTTCAACGCAACATTATTTTCATTGACAGCAATGTATTCGGCAAATGTGCCAATACGAAAATCGGCAGGACGAGCAAAAACTTCATCGCCCATTTTGAAACGGCTGACTTTTGAACCAACACTGATAACAGTTCCCGCAACATCGTGTCCCAAAATCAGAGGAAATTTGTAAGGCAACAACAATTTAAATTCGCCACTTTTTAGCTTGGCATCTAACTGATTGATACTTGCCGAATGGATTTGAATTAAAACCTCGTTTTCTTTGGCAACAGGCTTTGGAACTTCTGTTAGTTGAAGTTTGTCTTCCTTGCTGTAACGATTTATTGTGTATGCTTGCATCTTGTTCCTTTTTTATTGTAAGTATTTTTCAGCTTCCTTTGGATTAACCAAACTGAAAGCCAATTTCGGAAAAATGCGATTGAGGTAGTAAAAAGTGCTTGTGTAACCCATACGAATTGTGTATTGGTCTTTTTGCAATCC
>JAUZOL010000022.1 GCA_030706455.1 Bacteroidota bacterium | reverse complement strand
AGGTTCAGGTATGTCAACAAAAAGAAGAACAACAAATGCCAGCGCAAAAATGCCTAAAGCAAGGAATAACGCAGGGTTAGCTTTTTCAATGGTTCGTCCGGCTATATCACCCATTAACCATCCGACAAGCATCGGGGTAATGGTTGCTCCGATTGAGTTGATTGAACCTCCGAACTGAATTAATTGATTTCCTTTGTTTCCACCGCCTCCGAGAGTGTTGAGCATTGGATTAACTACCGTGTTGAGCATACACATTGAAAAGCCGGAAATAAATGCACCGATCAGATAAACAGAAAAACTGCCGACCTGACCCGAAAGAAATTGTACGGATACCCCTACAAATCCTACGATAATGGCAGAAAGAGCTGTTTTTTTATACCCGATTTTCTTTAGCATCATACCTGCCGGGATGCCCATAAAGGCATAGGCAAGGAAGTTGCCGAGGAATCCCAACTGAGATTCAAAATTGGTAGCGCCAAACTGTTTGGCAACGATTACCCCCATAGGACTTGGCAGCCCGGTTACGAAGGCAATCATAAAGAACAATGCAAACATCATTGCGATAGGCAATGCGTAGCTTTTTTGATTTGTGTTCATTTTGATAGGTTGATTTTGTTAGATGTTAATAATTAATTTGTGTTTGATAAATCAGGCGTTAAAAGTAGCAATTTTTTTTGAAGCTATACAACGTAAACACGTACCTTCCTGTGTTTTTTACTGTTTTTTAGAAATGTAACTCCCGATCGAAAATAGTACATATACGGCAATGACCATGGCGAGCGATCCGGGACTGAAACGGGACACGAGAACAATGAGGGCGGATGTAATCAGAAAACTAAACTGGATTTTGTTGTCTTCCCACTTTAAGTTTTTCATTTTCAGTGAAAACATGGGCCATTCGGATACCAGCAGGTAGCAGAAAATAGCGATCAGAATGATGTAGTACTCCCAATAAATAGAAGCGAACAGATTGTTGGAGGTGTAGACAAACGAAGCCCAGAAAATAGCATTCGCCGGGACAGGAAGACCTATGAAAGATGTTGTCTGTCGCGTGTCGATGTTGAATTTAGCGAGGCGGAGGCACGAGAAAATGGCGATCAGGAATGCCAGGTAACTGAGAATGTGCCAGTCGAGAGGCAGGCAATCGTACAAAATCGAAAAAACCATTGCCGACGGAGCTACTCCAAAGCTTACTATATCTGCCAGTGAATCGAGCTCTTTGCCCATGGGCGAGTAAGCATGTAACATACGTGCTGCAAACCCGTCGAAAAAGTCAAAAACAGCTGCCAGTAAAATGAAAATAAGTGCCAACAGATATTGGCCGTCAAAACCCGCTGAAATGGCGATACAACCCGAGAATAAATTACAACATGTAATTGTATTGGGAACATGCTTGATCAGCTTGCGTAAATCAATAGAAATCATTTTTGTCGTATTTGGGATTCTTTATGTTTGTTGTGCGAGGTGAACGTATCATTAAACGGCCACTGCGCCTTTAATATGCGGATGCGGATCGTACCCTTCGAGCACGAAATCGCTGTATTCGAAGTCGAAGATATTTTTCTTTTCAGGGTTGATTATCATCTGAGGTAAGGCGCGTGGCTCGCGAGAGAGCTGCAGATGCACCTGTTCGAGGTGGTTGGTGTAAATATGTGCATCTCCCAGCGTATGAACAAAATCCCCGGCTTTCAGTCCGGTGGCTTGCGCCATCATTTGTAGCAGCAATGCATAGGAGGCAATGTTGAACGGAACTCCCAGAAAGATGTCGGCACTACGTTGGTATAGCTGAAGGCTTAGCTTGCCGTCTGCTACATAGAACTGGAAAAAAGCATGGCAGGGCGGAAGATGCATTTCCGGCAGGGCACCGACATTCCATGCACTGACGATGATGCGTCGTGAATCCGGATTGTTTTTGATGGTTTCTACCGCTTCGCTGATCTGATCGATATGACCGCCGTTGTAATCCGGCCATGACCGCCATTGAGAACCATAAACGGGACCGAGCTCTCCGTTTTCATCAGCCCACTCATTCCATATTCGCACTCCGTTGTCCTGTAGGTATTTTACATTCGTGTCGCCTTTCAGAAACCAGAGTAATTCGTAAATGATAGATTTCAGGTGGAGCTTTTTTGTTGTCAGGAGCGGGAACCCGTCTTCGAGGCGAAACCGCATTTGATGGCCGAATACACTTATCGTGCCTGTTCCGGTGCGGTCTTCCTTGTGGACGCCTTCATCCAGAACCCGTTGCAGCAAGTCAAGATATTGTTGCATAAAGCAATAAACTATAGAAGTGTTGTTAATGCAATTGTAAATATATCAGATGGTTACTGTGGTTCTGATTTATTTGCAAATTTGATACGAAGGTACACAAATTTCCAATAGCTATAACACCCAATTGAAATGTTTTTGAAATAAGGTTGTTGAGTAGGTTGGAGAATTATGCGTACTTTTGCGAAAAATTTATTCCACTCACGATGTTTACGCGATTTAGCTGGTTTTTAGCATTATGCCTGTTGGTTGCTATACTCACTTCTTGCAGTCAGAAAGGCAGTTCGAATGCAAACGTCACTCCCGATTCGGTTGTAAAGCCGAAGTACGCCACCGGGTTTGTGATCGAATACTATCAGGGGTACAAATGTCTGGTTGTATACAATCCATGGAAAAAAGGGGATGTGCAGGCAAAATATTACATTGTGACGCAATATGGTGTCAATACTCCCGATAAGCGGAAAACGGTTGTGGCTCCTTTACATTCTATTGCGGCAACATCGGCTACGCATTACGCGTTTATTGCAGCTCTGAATGAATTACCCTCCATCACAGGCGTTTCTTCTCCTAAGCTGGTTTATAATTCCGCCCTGATTCGTCAATGCCGGGATGGAAAAACAGTCGACCTTGGCGATGCGTTTAGTCTCAATGTAGAAAAGACAATGTCGTTGAAGCCTCAGGCTTTGATGATGAGCAGCTATAACCAGACGGATGCTGCGGCTGAAAGAATATCTCAAGCCGGAATTCCCGTGATATTTAATAACGAGTGGATGGAAACATCTCCTTTGGGTCGGGCCGAATGGATAAAGTTTATTGCCGTTCTTTACAACAAAGAAAAGCTTGCTGACTCGATTTTCCGGCAAACGGAACAAAAATATCTGGCGGCGAAAATGTTAGCTTCGACGGCAAAAGAAACTCCCGAGGTGATGATAGGAAGCAGTTTTAAGGGGACCTGGTACATGCCGAGTGGAAAAGGTTTTATGGGCAACCTGCTTGCTGATGCAAAGGTGAAATATCATTTTGCCAATGACACTACAGCTGGCAGTATCCCTGTGAATTTTGAACAGGCGCTGCAACACTTCGTAAATGCGCAGGTGTGGCTTAATTGTGATGCGAAAAACCTGAGCAGCCTGATGCAGAGTGATGCTCGTTACGCACATTTCAAGGCGTGTAAAGACAAAAGAGTATATTCGTTGTACAACAGAATCAATGAGTCAGGCGGGAACGATTTTTGGGAAGACGGAGTGCTTCACCCCGAGTTAATTCTTCAGGACTTTATTAAGGCAGTTCATCCTGAGTTGTTGCCGGATTACCAGCTTGTATATGTTACACAACTTAAATGATAAATATTGAATTATGCAGATAGACATTGAGCAACGTAAAGAAAAAGCGTTGGCTTTATTTAATGAAGGGTACAATTGTTCCCAGTCGGTATTTTGTGCTTATGCTGATGTGTTTGACCTGGATCCTGAACTTGCCCGGCGATTAACCTCTTCGTTCGGTGGTGGCATGGGGCGGCTACGTGAAGTTTGTGGCGCCCTGAGCGGCTCATTTTTGCTACTGGGTTTGCGGTATCCTGCATCAGATCCGAATGATAAAGAGGCCAAAACAGAGAATTATGCTTCGGTACAACGGGTGGCCGACGATTTTAGATCTCGTTTTGGCACCATTATTTGCCGCGAATTGCTGGATGTGAAGCGACAGAGAGAATCGCCCGTTCCATCCGATCGCAATGCTGAGTATTATGCCAAACGTCCATGTGCAAGGTTTGTGGTGGAAGCTGCCGAAATCGTAGGGCAGGAGATGATGCGCATAAACGACTGATTAATGATGAAAAGGAACTCTCTTTTTGTCATTAATTTATAAAAAGAGGCAAGTGTTAATGGCTTGGATAAAAATCATTATATTTGCAACGCAGTTTTGCCCAATATGGTACCGAAAATATGTGATATTGTTTAATCTAATAAAAACGAAAGATGAAAAAATTAAGTGTTCTTGTTGTAGCAGGTTTAGCATTGATGGTTGGTTTTTCCTCATGCAGCCAAAGCTCTGTAAAAATGAAAACTCAGCTGGATAGTCTGAACTATGCGTTTGGCGTTTTGAACGGCCCGCAAGTAAAAGCTTATTCGTTGGGTGGTGATACCACAGCTAAAGCAGTAGATGCTTTTATCAAAGGTTTCGAAAAAGGTATCGGTTCTGACGATAAATATATTGCTCAATATGCTACCGGTCTTAACATCGGCGCATCGTTGAAAAAACAATCAAAAGGTGGTTTGATGGGCGACAGTACATTAAAAATGAATGTTGAGCTGATCAAAGCAGGTTTGATTGCCGGAATGAAAAATAAAGGTATGAAAATTCGTCCTGAAGTAGCCGAAATGTTCTTCCGTACCACAATGCAGAAATTGCAGGCTGAAAAATCTAAAAAACTTTACGGTAAAAACATTGAAGAAGGCAAAAAATTCCTCGAAGCAAACAAAAAGAAACCAGGCGTGGTAACAACTCCTGATGGCTTGCAATACGAAGTGATTAAAGCTGGTAACGGTCCTAAACCGACACCAAACGATCAGGTAAAAGTTAACTACAAAGGAACTTTGATCAACGGAACTGTTTTTGATACTAACGAAGGTAAGGCTCCTGTAACATTTGGTGTTGGTCAGGTTATCAAAGGCTGGTCAGAAGCATTGACTATGATGCCTGTTGGTTCAAAATGGAAAATTTATGTTCCTGCAGAACTCGGTTATATGGAACGTGAAATGGGTGCTATCAAACCTTTCTCTACTCTGGTATTCGAAGTTGAACTGTTAAGCATCGAAAAAGCTCCTGCTCAACCACAAGGCCCTCAAGGTCCTCAAGGTCCTGGTGCTCCTCAGGGTGCTCCACAAGGTCGCTAATCAGTTGACACTATAAATTATCAAAAAGCGTTCTGCAAATTTGCGGAACGCTTTTTTTTTTGTATCTCTGCTCAAATATCGTTTCTTTGTAATATCTAATGCAATAAACAGATAATGATACGACTAAAAGAGACTGTGCTAATCTTGTTTAGCTGTTTGGCTTTTACGATTCACGTATTTGCACAGAGCAATGATTCGGTAGCGGTTGTTCGTGTGATGAGTTATAATGTTGAGAACTTCCTGGATTATCGGCATGATTCGCTTTTGTCCATACCTGATACCGTAAATACAAAGGGCTGGAATGCTTCGCGTTACTATCAGAAACGTGACAATATTGCGAGGGTTATCACAGCATTGGGTGGTTGGAATCCTCCTGTTTTAGTGGGTTTGTGCGAAGTACAGAACCAAAGGGTGTTGGATGATCTGACCAGATACTCTGCTTTGCGTAATCTGCATTATAAGGTTTCTCATTTTGAGTCGCCCGACCCCAGAGGAATTGACGTAGCATTGCTCTATCAACCCAAATACTTTAAGCCCTATCTGGAAAAGCCTGTTCGTATTCGTTTTGCGGATAATCCACGTCGACATACCCGCGATATTTTATATGTGGCAGGTAAATTGCGTAACGGAGACACGTTGCATGTGTTTGTGAATCATTTTCCTTCGCGTCTTGGAGGTGAGTTGGAGTCTCAAAATGCCCGGCTTCAGGTTGCGGCTGTTCTTCGTCGGCAGGTTGATAGCCTTTTTATTCTCAATTCGAGGGCAAACATTATTATCATGGGCGATTTTAATGATTATCCGGATAACGACAGCATGTCCCGTGTATTGGGAGCTTTGCCCGACGATGCTCCGATAGCCGAAAAGAGCCTGTTCAATTTGTGTTATACTACCAATAAAGCAGCACGAATTGGATCGTATAAACATGCCGGTGAATGGGGGATGTTGGATCAAATCATTGTTTCTTCTCACCTGCTTAATTCTGACGCATTAGTTTACATTTCTCGTTCCACTCTGCATGTTTTTGATGCTCCTTTTTTGTTGGAAGATGATTTGAAATGGTTTGGAAAACAGCCTTTCCGAACGTATGTGGGGATGAAGTATCACGGCGGTTTTAGCGATCATCTTCCGGTTTATCTGGATCTTTTTATTCGGAAGAAATTGGAACTGCATCCTGATAAATAGCCTTATTCCTCGAAAAACGTACGGGCTGAATCTAAAATCCGAAAGATATACTCTTTTTTAATATAAAAAGTCAATAGAATAGTGCGGGATTCAATACTTGGTTGTATTTTTGCAGCCAATTTATTAATCTTCTAATTTGCACTAAATGAAGCGAAAAAACATTCTGTTGGTATTGTTGGTGATTGTATTTTCTGTTACAAATTTGTCCGCGCAGGAAAACGATCAGGTGAAAAAAATATCTGTTAGTCTGGGAGATGGGATGAGCCTTAAGTTTGGCGGGTATTTCAGAACCGATGCTTTCCTCGATACACGTAATAATAACTACTCTTTGATTGACGGCCTCATTTTCGTGATGCCTTCGGCTAAAAGTCCGGATGCTAACGGCAAGGATCTCAATGCCGATGCTAACATGAATTTCTCCGCAGCCTTGACACGTTTCAATGCAACCTTTACCGGACCGAAACTCGCGAATTTTCAATTGTCATCATTCTTTGAATTCGATTTTTCGAATGTCGATACAAAAACAGTATTATTTCGCCATGCCTGGTTGAAATTTAGCGGGAAAAATAGCGAGTGGCTGATCGGTCGTTCATGGCATCCGTTTCTTGGACCGGTAACTCCAACCGTTGTCGGAGCTGCATGGGGAGCGCCTTTTCAGCCTTTTTCAAGAGGAGAACAAATTCGCTACAACTACTCGTCGGGATGGTTGCGTCTCTCTGCAGCGGCTTTCATGCAGAGCGCTTTCCCTTCGTATGGTCCTAACGGTAAATCTAACCTTTATCAACGCAATTCTGATATGCCGGAGTTGACAGGGCTTGCGTATTATGCAAAGGGGAGCTCCGTCTTTGGTGCCAGTGTTGATCTCAAAAGTCTTTGCCCGCGTACTTCGTACACTGTTGGAAGTGCAACCTATAAGACGGATGAAAAGCTGACGACGGTTTCGGCAGCGGTATTTGCACAGAAACAGTGTGGTTTGTTTACCGCCAAAGCTCAGGGTTTGTATATCCAAAATATGAGCGAAGCTCTTCTTCAGGGCGGGTATGCCGTGAAGTCCGTTAAAGCTAACGGTGATGTTGAGTATACTCCGTCTCAGTCGCTCAATGCCTGGGCGAATTTTACTTATGGGAAAAAATATCAGGCCGGATTATTTCTTGGATATGTAAAGAATCTCGGATTGAAAGATAATGCTGCAGGAACCTATTATGGTTACGGAAATAATATCGGCTCTTTGTACCGTGTTTCTCCTTCGTTTATCTATACAGCCGGTCGTTTTCAATTCGCTTTGGAAGAGGAATTGACTGGTGCGGCATATGGTACTTACGATCCTGCTGATAAAGGCAAGGTGAAAGATGCTCACATGGTTTCAAACCTCAGAACCTTGCTTAGTGCAACGATGTTTTTCTAATACAATGAGCTGTTAAAATAAAAGCGGGGTTGTCTGTTGTTCAGACAATCCCGCGTCTTTTTTTTTACGATGAATTAGATTGATAACCAATTACTTTGTATTGGCATTTCGGATGCTTTCTCTGGCAGTTTTCCCCCATACTTTCAATAAATCTCCTGTCCAGTTTCCTTTCTCTGAAGCTCTGGGCAAAAGCATGGAACAGGTTTCATCTTTGTCGGATACTGACCATGCAATCCAGCTGAGTTTTCTGTCTTTCATCCATTCCAGATAAGCCGCCCATTCTGCTTTGTCGATTGGACCGTTGCCGGATGCCTCCATGCCGGCGCATTCGGAGATGAAAATAGGAATTCCTTTCGCCATTACCGTGTCGGTGCGGTCACGCAGCCATTTCTTGTGGGTTCCGGCATAGAAGTGCATGGTGTACATGATGTTTTTCTGACCCATAATCGGATTTGCAGCTACCGAATCAAGGTCCTGATCCCAGTGAGGCGATCCGACTAATATCAGATTGTCCGTGTCAATTGCACGAATGGTCGAGATGACTTCTTCCGAGTATTGTTTTACATCTTTCCATGAATAGTAGTCGGGCTCATTCCATATTTCATAAATTACATTTGGATTACGGGAATACTTTGCCGCCATTTGAGCGAAGAAAGTCTTGGCTTCCTGCGTGTGGAGTTTATGGCTGTGGAAATCAATGATTACGTAGATGCCGTTTTTGATGGCGCCATCAATCACTTTTGTCATACATTGCAGGGCATACGATGGATTTTCAAGGTAACTGTCCTCAATGCCTACGCCCATAGCAGCCCTGATGACGTTGCACTTCCAGTCATTGGCCAGCCATTTTACGGCATCTCCATTGTAAAATCGAGGCCAAAGGTTATGCCATCCTAAACTGGCGCCGGCTAAAACTAAAGGAGAATTGTTTTGATTACACAACTGCGTGCCTGTTGTGTGCAACTTTCCGTTCAGAGCCACTGGTGAACCTTTCGGGGCTTTGAAAGAGGATAAAGATAGAGTTGCAATCAATAATAGCGGGAAGACGAGGTGTCTTTTCATGGTGTTTGATTGTTTTAAGGTGTATGTTAGGTACAAAAATATGGAATGTTTTGAAAAAAACGCTGATATTTTATTAGCTAATTCTGATACTAATTGCTGCTGTTCAGTAGTATATCCTATAGTGTTGTTTTGCAATCATCATTTGCGCTATAAAAAGCAAAGAGAGTTGTCAGGCAGACCCGGCAACTCTCTTTGTCATTAAATGTTATGTTGGGAGAAGAATTTACTTCTTAGCTTTTGCGGTTGATGCTTTCTTTGCGGCAGGTTTAGCTGCTTTGGCATCTTCTGCCGGTTTAGCAGGTTCTTCTACTTTTACCGGTTCTTTGTATGGTTTTACATTCAGCAGTTCTACTTCGAAAATCAAAGTAGCATACGGAGGGATTACGCCATTGCCGGCTCCCTGTTCGCCATATCCCAATGAGTAAGGAATGAAGAATTTGTATTTTGAGCCAACGGTCATCAGTTGAACACCTTCAGTCCAGCCTTTGATTACGCCGTTCAAAGGGAATGTAATCGGTTCGCCACGATCTACTGAGCTGTCAAATTTTGTGCCATCGATCAAAGTTCCGGTATAGTGTACAACAACGGTGTCTACAGATTTCGGCTTTACGCCGGTACCTTCTTTCAAAACGATATATTGCAATCCGCTGGCAGTAGTTTTTACGCCTTCTTTGGTTTTATTTTCTGCAAGAAATTTCTCGCCTGCTTCTTTTTTAGCTGCGGCATCTTTTGTCTGAGCTGCCATCATGTATGAACGGAAATAAGTGTTGGCAAATTCTTTTGCCATTAAAGCAGAGTCACCTTTCATTGCGGTAGAAAAGGCTTTGATAAGCAGGTCTACATTGCATTGACCTCCGGGAATGGTTTTGATGTTTTTAGCAAAATCAGCTCCGAGGTTCAAACCGAGAGCATAACTCATAGAGTCAACGCCATTGGTAAAGATCTTTTCCTGAGGTGCTGCTTTGGCTTCTGTTTTTTTCGGGCTCTTAGCTTCGGCGGCAGTAAAAACCAGTGCAAATGCCGCAATCATCAAAAATGTTTTTTTCATCTGTAAAATTTTAATATTTAATTAATTAGTAAAAGTATTTGGTGTTTTTGTCTCAGACAATCTTAAAGATACAAGCGATTAGTTTTAATATACTTCCAAACCTCTTCCGGTACAAAACGACGCATGTCATGACCTTCAGCTATCGACTGGCGAATAAATGTCGACGAGATTTCGACCAGCGGAGCGGATAAAAGTTTAACCGAAGGCATAAAATCCGGAATTTTAACCTCAAATCCGGCTCGGGGATAAATCCATATGGGGAATTCATCAATAATTTGTTGATAGTCTTTCCATTGATCAAATACCAGCCAGTTGTCAGCTCCAATTAAAAGCGAAAATTCTCGGTCCGGATAGTTATCGCGAAGAGCCGTCAGCGTTTTTATGGAATAGGTTGGCTGAGGTAAATGGAGTTCGAAGTCGGACGCAGCTAAGTGGCTGTCGTCGTCTACCGCCAGCTTCGCCATTTCATACCGCAGCTTACTGTCAAGGGCAGTATTCGGCTCTTTCAACGGATTGAGCGGGCTTACCATCAACCATACCTCTTCCACATCTGTAAACTCGCACAAATAATTTGCAAGGACGAAATGACCGACGTGAATCGGATTGAAGGTGCCTGAAAAAATAGCTGTCTTTATCATGAGCTACATCCGTAGGATTAATGAATGCCGTAATAAAACCGCTTGTCAGGAAGCTTTCCTCCAACGGTCTTTGGGTCAAAATGGAAGTATATATCAAGGTACTTCTCTATGCGTTGCCAGTTGTCCGAAGCTTTTAAGTAGCGCATATTGCATTTGGGAATGCTTCGAAGTGCAATTTCTTTGTTAGGTAAGATTCCGGCAGCCACAGTCACGTCGGCAGCTTTGGAGGTGTTGGAGCGTAACCATACTAAAGCCGATTGGTAACGGTCTGAAATTGAATCGATCATCGCGGGGTTCTTCTCTACCAGCTCTTTTCGGGCAACAAAAGCAGTCATGGCAAATAACAGTGTACTATCCACCTTTGCTAATTCATTGCTCAGACTAATCACATTTCTTACAGATGGGTTCTTAGAGCAAGCCATTGTGGCAAATGGTTCCGGTAATAAGGCTGTTGTGATCTTGCCCATAATAATGGCCTGTGCCAAATCGGGATGGTTGCCTATTTTATAGTCAATGAGTAATTCTTTGTTGCGGAATCCATACTTGGAGGCCAGCAACGTAAATAAAACATCGGGAGTGGTTCCCTGGCCGGAAACCGAGACTGTTTTGTTTTTTAGATCGTTGAAGGAGGTAATGGAGTCAGACGAAACGACACTTACCGATCCTTGCACCGGGCATGCAATCATTCGATAGTCAACGCCTTTGTTGTACAGTATTGCCGCAATTGTGGTTGGTAAGACCGCAAAATCTACTTTGCCCTGAATCATTTTAGCTTGTAAGTCAGCAGGTTCTTCAAAAATCTCTATGTGGAGTTTTTTGCCATCAATAACCGGTGCTTTGTCAAGCCATTGGGATACACTGATAGCCGACGGTCCTTTCAGAACGCCGATAGTCAAAGTGCCGTCATGCTTAGTGTGACAAGCTGTCAGCAAAACAATACAGAACAAAAAGAGGATGTTTCTCATAAACTGTTAGTTAAAAACAATTCCGCGTCGTGTAACGAATCTATTTTTCCCACATCTATCATTTTCAGATTTTCAGGCACAAATGCTTTGATGGTTTCTTTGGCTGCAATGTCCAGATAGAAGTCGATCACAGAGAACTTTCCGTCCCAACCTCTCATCAGGTCAAAAACTTTAGGCGAAATAACATGAATCCCCGAAAATGCAAGCCGTTGACAAGATGAAACGTCCAGCATTTCAAAAGGAGATCTTACTTCTCCTGTTTTTATGTTTGTCCAGCCATTCAAACGCAAGGTGTTGTCGAATAGTAAATAACGGGCAGTATCCCTGTTGCTTACCACAACCGTAGCAATGCCATTGTGCGAAAGATGGTAGTCGTATAACTCTTTCAGGTCGATATTGGAAAGAATATCAACGTTGTGCACCAAAAAAGGTTCGCCGTCATCGAAAAACCAGGAAGCCTTTTTTATGCCACCACCGGTTTCAAGCAAAGCATCCCGTTCGTCCGAAATCTCGATACGAACACCGAAACTATTGTTTTGCTTTACAAAGTCAATAATTTGATCTGCAAAGTGGTGTACATTAATGATAATCTCATCAAATCCGCTTGCAATCAACTTTTGCAGCACAAGCTCCAACAGCGGTTTTCCGTTAATCGGTACCAGTGCTTTTGGCATGGCGTCGGTCAATGGTTTGAGGCGGGTGCCCAGTCCGGCTGCAAATATAAGCGCTTTCATTCGTCAGAATGTCTTTTCAATATTTTGTTCGCGGTGAAACAATGATACTTTTACGTCAAACTTCTTGGCAATATGTTCTGCCAGGTGTTGGGCGCAATAGACCGAACGGTGTTGCCCGCCGGTGCATCCGAACGAAAACATCAGGTGTGAGAATTTCCGTTCGATATAACGCTGCACATGTGCATCTGCCAAAGGAAAAATATGATCCAGGAACGTGGTTATACCTCCGTCTTCTTCCAAAAAGTCGATTACCTCTTTGTCGAGACCGGTAAAATGTTTGTAATGTTCGTATTTGCCCGGATTGTTGATGGAACGACAATCGAATACATAGCCACCACCATTACCCGACATGTCATCGGGGATTCCTTTTTTATAAGCAAAGCTGTATATGGTCACCTCCAGTTTGCGCGTTCCGCTCAGGTCGGCAAACTGTTTCATTTTAGTCAATTGTCTCAATACGTCACTCAGGTAGGGATATTCTTCAATTTCGCCTTCGGAAAGAATCCGACGTAGATTGTCGATTGCATACGGTACGCTTTGCATAAAGTGAGGTTTCTTTTCAAAATAACCTCTGAATCCGTATGCGCCCAGAACCTGCATTGTTCTGAAAATCACGAAATGGCGCAATTGCGTCCTAAAATCGGCTTCGTCAACCGGAGTCAGCTTGCGCAACGCTTCCAGATAAGTTTGCAGCAGCTCTTCTCTCAATTCATCGGAATATTGCGCCTTGGCTTGCCACAAAAATGATGCAACGTCATAGTAAACAGGACCTTTTCGTCCGCCCTGAAAGTCGATGAAATAGGGATTGTTATCCACCACCATCACATTGCGGGACTGAAAATCGCGGTATAAAAATGTACTTGCCTGATCCCGGAGCAGGGTGGTAGCCATTTTCTCAAAATCATCTTCCATGCGGCTTTCGTTGAACTCCAGTCCGGTAGCTTTCAAAAAACAATATTTGAAATAGTTCAAATCCCACAGGATCATGCGCTTGTCAAACTCGGGACGAGGATAGCAATGCGAAAAATCGAGTCCCTGTGCGCCCAATACCTGAAACCCGGGAAGTTGGGCAATCACTTTATGAAGTAATGCTTTCTCGTTATCGTCAAAACTTCCGCAACTCCGGCCTTTGGAAATGGCATCAAAAAGTAATGTATCTCCAAGATCTTCCTGCAGGTAGCAGTGAAAATCTTCGGAATGAGCCAGCACCTTTGGTACCGGCAATCCTTTGGTACGGAAATGAGTATCAAGTAGCCAGAAAGCTTTGTTTTCTTCTACAGAAGTGCCCAACACGCCTATCAGTACCTGTTTTTTGCCCGTCAACCTGAAATAGCGGCGGTTACTGCCCGATGAGGGCAATTCATATATATCTTCCAGCGCTTCGCCGGTGGTCTGCGCGAAAAGAGATTTCAAGGTTTCCATTTCGTTAAATTTATCCTGCAAAAGTAAACAAAAAGCTTGGATGTTCAACGGAATTAAGATGCCAAACACTCAAACCTTTCTTCAACTGAAAACCAATTTGTTAATAACTTTTAGAAGCCCAAAAAGATTAGATTCCGCGATATTGTCGTAACTTTGCGGCGTAATAACAAGGAGTATAAATGAAGGGCTACAATCAGGAATTCATCTTCGACGAAGAATCGCAAGAGGTAGTGCGTCGCTATGAACAGGCAGTGCAGAACCGTACGGTAGGCTATTTCGATGTTGAAGAGTTGGAAGTTATCGTAGATTACTATCTCAACTGTGGCAAACCGAAAGAGTCCTCCAAAGCCATTGAGCTGGGCATGACCCTGCATCCGGGCAGCACTGTTTTACAAACCAAACGGGCAAAAGTTTACCTCGCCTCCGGAGATGCACGTAAAGCGTTCCAAATTCTCGAACGAATCCATACGACCAATGACGCGGAAACCGAATTGTTGAAAGGGGAAGCTTTGCTGCGCCTTAACCACGAATCGGAAGCCCATCTTGTCTTTTCAAGGCTGGCAGACAATGCTCACTCTGACGTGGCCAGTCTCTGTCTCGATATTGCTCATGTGTATATTTCAAACGGATTTTACAAGCGGGCATTGATTTATCTTGAAAAGGGTTTGGAGGAAGATGCTGCTGATACCGATTTGCTGCAGGATGCGGCGTTTTGCTACGAACAGCTTGATCAGGCGCAAACGGCCATCGATTACTACAACAGGATAATTGATGCAGACGCTTATTCTTTGGAAGCCTGGTTTAACCTTGGATTGGTATATTTCAATCAGGCCAATTATCCTCAGGCACTAGAAGCTTTCGACTATGTGACTGTTATTGACGAAGAAGACTTCGGCGGATGGTTGCAAAAAGGTAATACTCTTTTCCATCTCAACCGTTTTGAAGACTCGCTCGAATGCTATCGCCGGTGTGAGGAAAAAGTGGCATACCCGGACTTGTTGCAGGTATTCATGGGCGAATGCTATGAAAAACTGGATGAGTACAATAATGCCAAGACCTGCTATAAACGTGCATTGGAAATTAACGACAAAAATCCGGATGCATGGACAGGAATGGGAATTTGCTGCCTTGAACTTGAGGCTCCGGAAGAGAGCATTGAATACCTTCTAAAATCATTGGAACTTGACTCCGAAAACTTTGAGACGTGGGTGTATCTTGCCGAAGCATATGTTAATACCAACAAAATTAAAGAAGCTGAAAAGGCTTACAAGAAATCGCTGAAACTGGAACAGCATCAGCCGGATACATGGATTGCGCTTGGCAATATTTATATAGACATTGCGCTCTACCAGTCGGCGCTGGATTGTTATCTGGAGGCTTATAAGCAAGACAATGCGCTGGAAAATATCAATCTGTTTCTGGCTATTGCATACTACAAGCTCAGCGAATTTAAGAAAGCAATTCCTCTGTTGGAAAAAGCGCTTGAGCTAAATCCCGAAGCATCCACCATATTTCTGGACATTTGTCCCGAAGCGAGAGAAATTATCAGCAAGGATAAAAATCATTAACATACAATTCACATCGCGCAAATAATCCGGAGTGATTAAGAATGCGCATTAACAAAGACTTCTTTTCATGGGAATTACCGAACGAATTGCCATTGCGGCCGTATCAATTATCAGTGCAAGTGCCTATCCGGGCATTTTTGTTTTAATGATGCTCGAAAGCATGTTCTTTCCTGTGCCGAGCGAAGCGGTAATGCCATTCGCGGGATTTCTCATTGTTGACGGCACCCTGACGTGGACAGGTACCATCTTTTTTGCAACTCTCGGTAGCTTGGTCGGTTCAGGAATCTCTTATGCCATTGGATATTATGGCGGAAAAACGTTCATAACCAAATTTGGAAAGTTCTTCCTGCTGAAGGAAAAGCATCTCGAAATGTCTGAACGTTTCTTTACCAAGCACGGACAAATCACAATCTTTGCTGCCCGTTTTATTCCGGTTGTTCGCCATTTTATCAGCATTCCTGCCGGGGCCGGCAAAATGAATTTCCTGAAATTCTGTATTTACACTGTTTTAGGAGCCGGTATCTGGAACGCCTTCCTTACATTTCTGGGATATAAACTCAAGCAGAACTGGGCAACTGTGATGCAGTACAGTCACTACATTGATGCCGGCGTTTTGGTTGTGCTGGTTATTGCTTTGGGATATTATATCTACAAAATTTACAAAAATCTCACCGGTAAGAAGTCTGAAAATTAACGCTTTATCAGTAATGAAATCGTATCGCAAAGAACTTTGGTTTGAGACGACTCAAAGACGTCAGTTCATCAATATTACATCACATGTGGAAGCTTGCCTTCGCGAAAGTGGTATCAACGAAGGGTTGGTCCTCGTTAATGCCATGCATATTACGGCCAGCGTGTTCATTAATGATGACGAGGGCGGATTGCATCACGATATGGAGGTGTGGCTCGAAAAACTGGCTCCCGAAAAACCCTATAGTCAGTATCAACACAACGGTTATGAAGATAATGGAGATGCTCATCTCAAGCGTCAGATTATGGGGCGTGAAGTCGTTGTTGCTGTCACCAAAGGAAAGTTTGATTTCGGGCCATGGGAGCAGATTTTCTATGGGGAATTTGATGGCATGCGTAAAAAAAGAGTGCTGGTGAAAATTATCGGAGAATAAAAATTCAACTATGAGGGTTCGTTCATTTATGCGTTTTTCGATCGGATTGTGGTGCTGTTCCTTATTGCTGTTGTGTGGTTCATGCAGGCAACAGCCACAGGTTCCTTCCAATATTCCCGTTCCCGACGAAGAAAAAGAAAACCTCATCACTCTGAATAAAGCGATTCTCAACAATGAGGAGCGACAAATTGAAAAATATATAGCCGACAAACATTTACGTCTCGAGAAAGACAGTCTTGGATTCTGGTGTTCCGGCTCTTTAACAAACAGGAAAGCGGTTGCGAAATCGCAACAAGCTGTTACTTATCAATATTCCATCACACTGCTTGATGGGAAATTTTGTTATTCCAATCTCAATTCACTCCGCAAAACCACTATCCGGTTGGGCAAAGGCGAAAGTTTTACCGGCCTTGATGTGGCTCTGCGCAAGATGAAGCCCGGAGAACAATTCGATTTTATTTTCCCGTCTATTCTTGCTTACGGCGTGAGTGGTGACGGACACCACATTCCTCCTTATTCCGCGTTGTTTTGTACTGTGAAGTTAATCGGCAGTTCAGATAATTAATTCTTCTGCCTTCTTTTCCCTTGATTTTAATGGCCGGTTTGTGCTTAAGATGTTATAACGTAATTAAAGAAAAACAGGCAACATTTTTAGGCAAACAGCGTTATTAATAGTACATTTGCAATTCAATACCACTTTTTGCCTCGTATGAAGCAACGACTACGCAACATATTCATATACACATCAGCCGTTTTTATGTTTTTTGGTTGTACAACATCCAAGAATACATGGTTGACCCGCAATATGAACGCGTTTACCACGCGGTACAATATTTATTTTAATGGCTATCAAAGTTATAAAGAGGGGATAGATGCCATTAATAAAGCCCAAAGAGATAACTATTCGCAATTGCTTTCGATGTATCCTATAAGTCAGCATTCCAATGCGGAAGCCGGCAAATCAAAAATGGATGTGACGATTGAGAAATGCCGCAAAGCGATTAAACAGCGCTCGATCAAAGTAAAGCCCAAAAAGAATTTCTCGAAAAAGAAGGATCCGGCATACATCGCATTTATGAGCAAAGAGGAGTATAATCCGATGGTGGTGCGCTCCTGGTTATTGCTTGCTCAGGCTGAGTTTCATAAGGCTGATTTTCTAGGAGCAATGGGTACATATGCGTACATAATCAAACATTTTGGAATAGACGCCGATGTGGCCGACGAAGCTCAAATAGGCAGGGCTCGTTGCTTTTCCGAAATGGGATGGAGTTATGAGGCAGAAGACGCCCTGAATAAAGTCAGCACGAAGAATTCCCTGAACAAAAGAATAAATGGACTTTATGCTGCGGCCAGCGCAGATCTTCTGTTGAAAGAGAAGCGCTATGCAGATGCAATTCCTTTCCTGAAAACCGCCGCCGAAAACGAAAGTAACCGATTTTTGAGCGCCCGCTTCAATTTTATTTTGGGACAGTTAAGTTCCCGCTTCAATGATAAGACAACCGCTTACGACGCTTTTACCGCTGCCATCAAATCCAGCACATCATATGATATGGAACTGGCCGCCCGCTTGCAACGGGCTCAGGTAGCCGGAGAAAAAACCGACAAGGTGTTGGCTGAACTTCGGAAAATGGCAAAATCTCCCCGCAATAAGGAATATGCCGATCAGATTTATGTTGTAATGGGAAATATTTACCTGAACGACAATAAAAAAGATAAAGCAATTGAGAATTATCTGACCGCGATTAATTCAAAGAACCCGGATAATCCTGATAAGATGACGGCGAACATTAAGTTGGGAGATCTTTATTACAACGACAAAGCTTATCTGAAAGCTCAACCTTGTTATGCTTCGGCCGCAAAACAGATTAAAATTGATAATGAGGATTTCGAAAGGGTGACCAAACGTGCTGAGGTGCTCAACGAACTTGCCGGATACAGTAGCACCATTCATCTTCAGGATAGTTTGCAACATCTTGCCAAATTGCCAGAGAAAGAAAGGCTGGATGCGATTAATAATGTCATTTCAAACATCAGAAAAACGGAGCAGGATGCGCTGAAAGCTCAACTGGCAGCTCAGCAGCAGCAACAACTGCTCATGCAACAGGCTCAAAACAATGGGTTTTCGGATATCGGCACTTTCGGACAGCCCAACGCAGCGGCATCGGCAGGAGCTGCATCAAATAACAACAGTTGGTATTTCTACAACCGTATGACGGTGCAAAGTGGAATAACTCAGTTTCAGCAGTTGTGGGGCAACCGTAAGCTAGAAGATGACTGGCGTCGCACAGACAAGTCGAATATTACCAATGATTTACAATCTATTGCGCAAACGTCGTTGGCGGGCAATCAGGATAAAGACAATGCTAAAAAAGAGGAAGATAAATACAAACCCGAATTTTATCTTGCTCAACTTCCAAAAACACCTGCCGATATTGCCAAGTCAAACAGTATGATAAGCAAGTCGTTGTTCAATATGGGGCAACTGTATGAGCGCAAACTGGAAGACGAACCGATGGCTATTGCCACATACGAAGAACTTCATCGTCGTTTTGGTATAGATTCTACATGGATTGATGCTTATTATTCGCTTTATGCTCTCAATAAGAAGGCCGGAAAAACCACTGAATCCCAACAATATAAGGCGATTATTACGAACAGCTTCCCAACTTCAAAGTATGCTTTGATGCTGGCTCATCCGGAGTATACACAACAGCAACAACAAATTCTGCAGCAACAGGAAACGCTTTACGAATCGACTTTTGAAGCTTATACCCGCAACGATTTCCAAACGGTAATGAATAATTACAAACAGGTCAATGCTACCTATCCGTTTGCAGAACTGATGCCGAAGTTTAGTTTGCTCAATGCGTTGAGTATCGGCAAAAGCGGTGATCAACAGGGTATGAGAATTGCGATGGAGGAGTTGGTTAAGAAATATCCGCAAAGCGACGTTGTCAGTACGGCGAAAGATATGTTAGCGCTTCTGGGGCAGGGGAAAGTGGTGACAAAGGGTAGTTCGTACGGCAATCTTATTTCCAAACAGCAGGAAGAACTTGCTAAACAGGAAAACCAGCCGGCGCCTAAATTTACATCGACTCTCAATAACAGGCATTTGCTGTTGCTCCCGGTTACATCCGATTCTATAGATATCAATCGGTTACTCTATAAAGTTGCAAGTTATAACTTCAATTATTTCGTGCTGAAAGATTTCGATTTGGATGTGCGGTCTCTTGGAAATAACCTTCGGTTAATTGTTATCTCCGATTTCCCATCGTTCGGCGATGCTCATTTCTATCAACGTTCTCTTGCAGAAGAGGCATCTTTGCAAAAAGTGCTCACGGCAGCAGGAGTTCACCCGGTAGTTATTTCGGAAGAGAACCTGAAAGCGCTTCAGGTCGGACAAAATTTCGATGATTATCTGAACTTCTATCAGAACACATTGATTCCTGCGCAGGCAGCCGAAGAAAAAGCTAATAAATAAACTCAACCAGACATTGTTATCATGACTATAAAGACTTTCGTGTTTAGTCCGTTCATGGAAAACACCTACGTGGCATATGATGAAACCAAAGAGTGCATTATTATTGACCCGGGGTGTGTTACAGAAGCGGAGCAAAAAGCATTACAGCAATTTATTGCGGACAATCAACTCTCCGTTAAACATCTGATAAATACCCATCTTCATCTCGATCATGCTTTTGGCAATCTTTTTGTGGAAAGAACGTACGGGGTATTGGCAAAAGCTCACAGGGCAGATGAATTTCTTCTTCAGCAAATTCGCTCGCAGGCCGAAATGTTCGGGATGGTTTATAACGAGCAGCCCGAATTGAAAGAATATCTGGCCGAAGGAGATACTGTTTCCTTTGGAAATGTTACGCTTACATCTATTCACGTGCCGGGTCACTCGCCCGGAAGCCTCTGCTTTTATGATGCTTCTTCGGCGGTACTTTTTGCCGGCGATGTATTGTTTCAGGGCAGTATAGGTCGAACCGATCTTCCCAAAGGCAATTACGAACAATTGATTGACGGCATTACCTCCAAATTGTTGGTGCTGCCCGAAGAAACCATAGTTTATTGCGGCCATGGCCCGACTACGACAATCGGTTACGAGAAGATGAATAATCCGTATCTGTAAATGTCAGCATATAATCTTATTACCATTCTCGGCCCTACGGCGACCGGTAAAACCACGGTAGCAACGCATCTGGCTCGTGCCATCGACGGGGAAATTATCAGTGCCGATTCACGCCAGATTTATCGGGGCATGGATCTCGGTACGGGAAAAGATCTGTCAGAATATACCATTGACGGGCAAGAGGTTCCTTACCACCTTATTGATATTGTGAATGCCGGGTATAAATACAACGTTTTCGAGTATCAGCGAGATTTCCTGCAGGCTTTTGCCGATATAAGCAACCGGAATAGAATTCCGGTTCTTTGCGGTGGTACAGGTTTGTATATTGAGGCCATTCTGAAGGGATACCGGCTTATTCAGGTGCCCGACAATTTGGAATTCCGCAAGCAATTTGAGGGCAAAACGCTTGAAGAGCTGACACAAATATTAAGCACTTACAAAACTCTGCATAATACTACCGATGTTGATACTGTAAAACGGGCTATCCGTGCTATCGAAATTGCAGAATATTACCAGCATCACCCGGAAATAAAAACCGATTATCCTGATATTCGTCCTCTGATTGTCGGGCTTGATATTTCGCGTGACGAACGCCGAGCCCGGATTACCAGCCGGCTCAAGACAAGACTGGAGGAAGGTATGGTCGACGAAGTACGCCGCCTGCTCGATAGCGGCATCGCCCCCGATGACCTTATTTATTACGGGCTGGAATACAAATACCTTACGCTATATGTTACCGGCCGTCTTACATTTGAAGAGATGTTTTCACAGCTCGAAATGGAGATTCACCGTTTTGCAAAACGACAAATGACCTGGTTTCGTGGAATGGAAAGACGCGGTCTCTCTATTCACTGGATAGATGCTTCCTTGCCATTGTCTGATAAAATTCAGGCTATCCGGAATTTGTGGTAATATTCTCACTGTCAACTTTGTCGAAAGGTTGCATTTTTATGACAATTGGGTTTCGAAATATCACAACGAATATTTTACTGCAAAAATGTGGCAAATAATTACTACCTTTGTGCTTTCGTTTTTGTAGGAAACGGAATAGGGCAAAGAAACAATTAACTCGCAATATTTCAAGGAGAAAGGTTTTTGTTATCATTAACAAAAACCTTTCTTGCAGAACAAACCACAATTATTTTTTGTAGTGAAAGAGACTAAGTACATTTTCGTTACGGGAGGCGTGATTTCATCATTGGGAAAAGGAATCATAGCCGCATCGTTAGGGAAGCTGCTGCAGGCACGCGGCTTCAAAGTGACCAACCAAAAACTGGACCCTTATATCAACGTTGACCCCGGAACCCTCAATCCGTACGAGCACGGGGAATGTTATGTAACCGCCGACGGGCATGAGGCCGACCTTGACCTCGGGCACTACGAACGATTTGTAAATGAACCGATGTATCGTGCCAATAACGTTACTACCGGTTACATTTATCAAAAGGTAATCAACAAAGAACGTCATGGCGACTATCTTGGAAAAACCGTCCAGATTATCCCTCACATTACTGACGAAATCAAAGAAAATATTCTGAAACTTGGTAAAACCGGGGAATATGACTTTGTAATTACCGAAATTGGTGGTACTGTAGGTGATATCGAATCATTACCCTATATCGAAAGCGTTCGTCAGTTGAAATGGGAACTTGGAAACAAATGTCTCAACATTCATCTTACTTACGTGCCTTACATTGCTGCGGCCAAGGAAGTGAAAACAAAACCGACTCAACACTCTGTAAAAGAGTTGCAACAAGCCGGAGTTCAGCCTGATATTTTGGTGCTGAGAACAGAGCGTCCGTTGTCTGCTGATGTTCGTCGCAAAGTGGCACTATTCTGTAACGTTGCTCCCGATGCAGTTATTCAATCGGTAGATGTGCCTATCATATACGAAGTTCCGTTAAAAATGGAAGAAGAGGGTCTGGACGACATTGTGCTGCGCAAATTGGGCTGCCCGACAGAACCCAAACCCGATATGAAGCAATGGATTTACATTGTAGACAAAATGAAAAATGCCACCGAACCTGTCAGAATCGGGTTGGTTGGTAAGTATGTCGAATTGCCGGATGCTTACAAATCTATCAATGAATCGTTGATCCATGCTTCTGCTTACAATGATCGTAAGCTTAAGTTAGAATTGATTCATTCGGAAAAACTGAATGCTGAAAATGCAATGGATCTGCTCGGAGAACTCGATGGCATACTTATTGCACCGGGTTTTGGTAACCGGGGTATCGAAGGTAAGATTGAAGCAATCCGTTTTGCCCGTGAAAATGATATTCCTTGTCTGGGTATTTGTCTGGGTATGCAATGTATGGTCATTGAATTCGGACGTAACGTTTTAGGTTTTGCCGATGCCAACTCTACGGAATTTGATCTGAATACCCGCCATAATGTTATTGATATGATGGAAGAGCAGAAAACGATCCTGAATATGGGAGGAACAATGCGTTTGGGCGCTTATCCCTGCCATCTGGAACCGGATTCACTGGCATATAAAGTTTACGGGAAAGATACAATAAAAGAACGTCACCGTCATCGCTACGAATTTAACAACGACTACCGCGAACAATATGAACAGGCCGGTATTAAGTGTAGCGGTATTAATCCGGAATCCAATCTGGTGGAAATCATTGAAATTCCATCTAAGAAATGGTTTATTGGAACTCAGTTCCATCCTGAATACAGCAGTACGGTTGTGAATCCACATCCATTGTTCATTCAGTTTATCAAAGCAGCTATTAATAAATAAGATAACAACTAAAAACCTTATCCCAATCGCAATTAAAAAAACCTTATGGATAAAAATACGATTCTCGGATTTGTCTTAATTATTCTGATTCTTGTCGGCTTCTCTGTGCTTAACCGCCCTTCAAAAGAGCAGGTGGCAGCTCAACGGGCACAGGACTCAATTGCGGCAGTACAAAAGACAGCACAGGAGCAGGCTGCGGTAGCCACTAAAAATGCAGCTCAGGTTGCATCCGATTCTCTGATTGCAAAGAACGATACAGCTTCTATCAATGCGGCATTCGGGCCTTTGGCGCCAGCAGGAACAGGTACAGAGCAGCTATTCACGGTAGAGAATAAAGTGGTTAAAATCACATTCTCAAACAAAGGTGGTCGTCTCTATTCAGTGCAACTGAAAAACTACCAGACACATGATTCGTTGCCTTTGATTTTGTTTGATAAAAACGAAAGCAATTTCGGGTTTACCTTCGCAACCAACAATAACAGAGTTCTTAGTACACAGAACCTTTATTTTGAACCGATTGGTATTTCACAAAACCAAACCGTTACTGATTCTCCAAAATCGTACACTTTTCGTTTGAAAGCCACCAACGGCTCGTATCTTGATTTTGTGTACACCCTCGCTCCTGATGACTACATGGTTAAACTTGAAGTCAAAGGCAAAGGGATGGAAAATGTGTTGGCTCCTAACACCGATCGTCTGGAATTGAACTGGAACGCGAAAATCCGTCAGCAGGAAAAAGGGCGTAAGTTTGAAGCCCGCTACACAGGCTTGTTCTACAAATACATTGCCGAAAATGTGAACAACCTGAAACAAAGCGGACATGATGAACAAAACCTTCCGAATCAGCTGCAATGGGTAGCATTCAAAGACCAGTTCTTCAGTAGTATACTTGTGGCAGACAAAGCATTTACATCAAGCACCCTCGAAAGTTCATTTGACGATAATGTCAACTCGAAATATATCAACGAATGTAAAGCAAAAATGAGCGTTGGATTTGATCCTAAAAGCACTGCTGCAACAAGCTTCCGTTTCTATTTCGTCCCGAACAAATTTAACCTGTTGGCTAAATACGATAAAGGCGTCGATAATGATAAAAAGATGCGCCTGACCAAGCTGGTTCCGCTCGGCTGGGGTATTTTCGGTTGGATTAACCAATATGCCATCATCCCGATGTTTAACTTCTTCGGAAGCTTTATCGGAAGCTTTGGTTTGATTATTCTTTTGATGACGGTTGTTATCAAATTTATACTCTTCCCGATGACTTATAAATCATATATGTCGTCAGCCAAAATGCGGGTGCTGAAACCACAGATAGACGAAATCAACGCTAAGATTCCTGCGGATAAAGCAATGGAACGTCAGAAGGCGACAATGGATCTTTATCGGAAAGTGGGCGTAAGTCCTATGAGTGGTTGCTTGCCAATGCTGCTCCAGTTGCCGATTTTGATCGCGATGTTCAACTTTTTCCCGGCATCTATTGAGTTGCGTCACCAGAGCTTCCTTTGGGCAAAAGACCTTTCTTCTTATGATGCGGTAATAACATGGAACGCAACTATTCCGTTTATCACAACCTATTTCGGAAACCATATCAGTCTCTTCTGTTTATTGATGACTATCGTCAGCTTTATTTATACAAAGATCAATATGCAGTCGCAGATGGCCACAAACCAGCAAATGCCGGGAATGAATATTATCATGTATTTTACCCCGGTTATGATGTGGTTCTGGTTTAACGACTATGCTTCCGGTTTGAGCTACTATTATTTCTTGTCAACTTTGATTACTATCGCGCAGACTTATGCTATCCGTAGCTTTATTGATGAAGATAAGCTTCTAAAGCAATTGGAAGCAAATAAGAAAAAGCCTTCGAAAAAGAAAAAAGGTGGCTTTATGGATCGTCTGGAACAAATGCAGCGCGAACAGGTTCAACGCCAAAAAGCTGCGTCTTCCAAGAAGAAATAAATAGGCAAGGCTTACTTCGCAAACAAAAAATTGCACATGAGGTATTTCATTATTGCCGGCGAAGCATCGGGTGATCTACATGGGTCTAATCTGATGCGGGAAATCAAAAACACCGACCGGGAAGCTGAATTTTGCTTCCTGGGAGGTGATATGATGTCGGTTGTAGGTGGAAAACCTCTTATTCATTACAGACAGATGGCCTTCATGGGCGTCGTATCAGTGATTCTTCATTTGAGAACCGTATTGCGTAACTTGTATGTCTGTAAAAAAACACTTCGTACTTTCTCTCCTGATGTTCTGATTTTGATTGATTATCCGAGCTTTAACCTGCGTATTGCAAAATATGCGAAACAAAAGCTGGGGGTCAAAGTCTTTTATTACATCTCTCCTAAGTTGTGGGCCTGGAAGGAATATCGTATCAAACACATTAAGGCGTTGGTCGATAATATGTTTTGCATCTTTCCTTTCGAAATTGAATTCTATAAAAAGCACGATTACACCAAGACTTTGTACGTGGGTAATCCTTTGATGGATGCCATTGACACTCGCCCCGAAAAAGGAGAGCCATTTTCTGCGTTTGTGCGTCGCAACAAACTGGAACAAAAACCCATAGTGGCGCTTTTGGCGGGTAGTCGAAAAAAGGAAATTGCGGATAATCTTCCCATGATGGCGTCTATTATGAATGAGTTTCCTGAATGCCAGTTTGTTGTTGCTGGTGCTCCCGGTATTGCAACTTCATATTATACGCAATTCATTGCAGGTCAAAATGTAAAAATTGTATTTGGACAAACTTATGCTTTGCTTCAGCAAGCGTCGGCGGCATTGGTAACCTCCGGAACGGCCACTCTGGAGACTGCACTCCTAAAAATTCCTCAGGTAGTGACTTACAACGTGAAATTTGGTCGTATCATTCTCTTCCTTTACAAGATTCTCATTCATACGCCTTACTTTTCTTTGGTGAATATCATCACGGGGAAGCCTGTCGTTAAAGAATTGCTTGGTTCGCAAGTGACGCAGCAAGCGTTGAAAGATGAATTAAAAAGCTTACTCTACAATATTTCATACAGAAAACAAATGCTGCATGAATACCAGCTTTTGCACAAACAGTTGGGCAGTGCCGGTGCTTCAAAAACTGCTGCAGAAGCTATGGTGCAACTACTTACTTCAAAGGTTGACTAAAGCAACCTTATTTTGCTTTCCCAAAAGATAAAAAAGCGCCTGTAATAATCAAAAAATGGTTATATTTGGCACTTTATTGCATCCTCATGCAACGTTTTACTATCCAAAACCATCTATATCAACAGTGAATGTACATTGCCCGGGAAGAATCACAATTAATTGAAGATTGCCAAAAGGGGATTGCTGCTGCACAACGGCAGCTCTATGAGCAATATTCACGCAAGATGATGGGTGTGTGCATGCGGTATGTCAATAATTATGAGACAGCCCGAGATTTGATGCACGATGGCTTTATCAAGATTTTCCTGAATATAGGTTCATTTGCCCACGAAGGATCTTTCGAGGGTTGGATGCGGCGGATCTTTGTAACTACGGCGCTGGAGTTTCTTCGGAAGAATGATATTCTGCGAGAAAGTTATGATTTGGCGACTTCTTATGAAGTGCAGGAAAATGACGAAACGATTATTGAGCGGATCTCGGCTGATGAATTACGCGAGATTATTGCAGGCCTGCCGGCTGGTTTTCGGTCGGTGTTCAACTTGTATGCTATAGAAGGATATAGTCACAAGGAAATTGGTGAAATGCTCGGTATTGCCGAAAGCACGTCACGATCGCAGTTTGCCAGAGCACGCGCTCTGTTGCAACAAAAAATGGTAGAAGTCTATGGATACTCACAAGTATAAAGAAAACGACACATTAATCCGGCAGAAGTTCGACAATTATGAGGTTGAGCTGCCGTCTGATGATTGGGCTGTTTTTAGTCAGAAGCTGGCTGAAGCACAACCCAAACGTCGTCGTTTTGTGTGGTATTACGTGGCAGCTGCCGCTTCAATTATTGGAGTTTTGCTTGTCGGAGTTTCATATCTGTCCAATGATAAGGTGTCAACGGGAGGTAATCTTGCGGTGCAGTCTTCGACTCACCAAGCAAGCCTTAAATCACCAAAGCCATCTGTACGTTCAGTAATTGATGACAAAGAAGACGGCTCGCAACAAAAATCGTTAGCCCTTGCGTCTAAACCGTCCACTGTTCAGGCTGCGAACAGCGTAGAAAATAAAACTCAGGAACAAGCACAAGCAGCTTCGGTATTGCTTTCAGAATCAAAGGGGCCAGATATATCCGTTGCAGGTAATGGTGTCGATAATACTCAAACTGTAGCAGTTGTTGCAGCCAAACCGGCTGTAAACGATTTTGATACTGCCGGCTATATTACGCATCCCGTAAAACAGTATGCGGAGTTGCCGAATTTGCCTGTTAAGGATTCGAAAGATGCATCCACGGCCGAAAAAAAGCAATCCTCCGGATCGGGCAATCTGGTTCATTGGCTTGCAGGAAACTTTCAGGGGAATTTAGGATTGTCGTCGGGCTCAGGAACTGATCTGACATCAAGTGAATCTATTAGTTCGCATCTCTTCTCCCGGGTATCACAAGCTGACGCGTTACTGGCTTCATCTACTCCGACGCTTATCAGCTTTTCAGATAAGAAAACGTATTATGTGCCAATGTCTTTTGGGCTGACAGCCGGAATGCCGATTGGTAATAGATGGGAATTACAAAGCGGGATAGTATATACACTCCTTATAACCACAGGAGAACTTCAGTCTTCATCAAATGTAAAGGCTACCGGACGTATAGAGCAACATTACATCGGTGTGCCGGTTTCTTTAGCTTATGCGTTTATTAAGCAACCTTCCTTCTCAGTATATCTGACGGGTGGGGGACGAATTGAAAAAGGAATCTCTCTCGTTGAAAAAATTTATACTTACAACTCTCAAAATATTCCAACAGAACAGGAACGCTATCATTACTCAATTAATGGCATTCAGGTTGCTCTGGAAGCTGGAATCGGAGCAAGCTACCGCTTATATCGCTTCATTAGCTGGTATGCTGAAATTGGGGGTGCGTGGTATGTGCCCTGCAACCAACCGGAGAGCTCACGTACAGAACACCCTCTGAATGCCGCTCTCAAAACCGGTTTAAGATTTTCCCTGATTAAATAGAAGAAATGCTTTAAATGCAAAAAATGGGACTTTTCACAAAGTCCCATTTTTTATTGCTAATAGGTATTAGTTTTTTTAAGGCAAAAAAGATTGTGTAGTTTTAACGATGACAAATTTCGTCCTTTTTGGAATACTAGCCAAATGTTTTCGTATGCTTTACAACATGTTTTGATAGATTTTTTCTACTTTTTAGGGTGTAATTTTAACATTTCACATTTATCTTCCACGTCGGTTTGATTGCCATTCTCCCAATAAATAAGTACATTTGCGAGCGCTAGGCCCCACAAACATAGCACATAGCAACACGCTTCAGACAAATCAATATCAAATTATCAAATATGAACAAAATCTTAAAGAAGGAGCATTTTTCACCCAATGTATTACATTTTGAAGTGGAGGCTCCTCAGATTGCCAAAACACGCAAAGCCGGTCATTTTGTACTGGTAAAAGTTGGAGAGAAGGGAGAACGCATCCCGTTAACCATTGCATCGTCTGATCCTGTAAAAGGAACTATCTCGTTGGTTGTGCAACGTGTTGGCGTTTCTTCTGCTAAATTATGTGATCTTAATGAAGGAGATTACATAACCGATCTTGTCGGTCCGTTGGGGAAAGCTACTCATATTGAGAACTACGGCACCGTAGTTTGTGCTGGAGGAGGGGTTGGTGTTGCACCTCTGTTGCCTATAGTGGAAGCTATGAAAAAGGCGGGAAATCGTGTTATAACGGTTCTTGCTGCACGTTCCAAAGATCTTGTGATTCTCGAAGAACAGATGCGAGCTAATTCTGATGAAGTAATTGTCATGACAGACGATGGTAGCTATGGAAAACAAGGCTTGGTTACTGCGGGGATTGAAGAGGTACTGCTCAGAGAGAAAGTAGACATGTGTGTGACTGTGGGTCCTGCTATCATGATGAAATTTGTAGCATTGCTCACCAAGAAATATAACGTGCCTACTATGGCTTCGCTCAACACTATTATGGTAGACGGTACCGGTATGTGTGGCGCTTGTCGTATTACTGTTGGCGGAAAAATAAAATTTGTTTGTGTAGATGGTCCTGAATTCGATGCTCACGAAGTGGATTTTGATGAAATGCAAATGCGTCTCAATTCCTACAAAGAAATCGAAACCGAAGCAATGAAACACTACATTGAAACCGCAGCCATTTGATCCGATGATGTCTATCTCTTATTAACTCAACTTTCAATCCCATGAATATGGACAATAATACAAAAAGAAATGAGCCGTGGCGTGAAGAGCTGCGGAAATCTATAAAGAATAAAGAACGTGCAGACAAGTCTCGCGTTCATATGCGCGAGCTCCCTGCTGATTACAGAAATAAAAACAATGAAGAGGTAAACTGCGGATTAACAAAGGAAGAGGCTTTGAACGAAGCACAACGTTGCCTTGACTGTCCCGCTCCATCATGTACGAACGGTTGCCCTGTAGGTATTGATATTCCTCAATTTGTAAAAAATATTGAGAGAGGCGAAATCCTTGAAGCGGCCAAAATAATAAAACAAACCAGTGCTTTGCCTGCTGTTTGTAGCCGTGTATGCCCTCAGGAAAAACAGTGTGAAGCCGAATGTATCTATGCACAGAAAATGGGCAAGGAAGCAGTTGCAATTGGGTATCTCGAACGTTTTGCGGCCGATTATGAACGCGAAAGCGGCCAAATGGCGATGCCTGAATGCGCTCCTTCTAACGGCATAAAAGTTGCCGCTGTCGGTTCCGGCCCTGCCGGGCTAGCCTTTGCCAGCGATATGGCCAAAAGAGGCTATTCTGTGACTGTATTTGAGGCTTTGCATGAAATTGGAGGTGTACTTAAGTATGGAATTCCTGAGTTCCGTCTTCCTAATTCTATTATCGATGTAGAAATTGAAATGCTCAAGAAGTTGGGCGTGGAAATTGTCACCAACTGCATCGTTGGAAAAACCATCACATTCGAAGACTTACAGGCGCAGGGATACAAAGCTTTATTTGTAGGTAGCGGAGCCGGATTACCCCGTTTTATGCATATTCCAGGCGAAAATCTCATTGGGGTTATGTCGTCCAACGAATACCTTACCCGTATAAACCTGATGGGAGCATTGCGGGATGGAGATACACCTGTGCTGTCAGGAAAGAATGTAGCCATTATTGGAGGTGGTAATACGGCTATGGATGCTGTTCGTACAGCCAAACGACTGGGAGCCGAACATGCGATGATCGTTTACAGACGCTCTGAAGCCGAAATGCCGGCTCGTGTTGAAGAAATCAAACATGCCAAAGAGGAAGGCGTGGAATTTATGCCACTGCACAATCCGATTGAATATATAGGCGATGAAAAAGGTCGTGTAAAACAAATGCGCCTTCAGAAAATGGAGCTTGGAGAACCTGATGCATCAGGCCGGAGAAGCCCT
>JAUZOL010000219.1 GCA_030706455.1 Bacteroidota bacterium | reverse complement strand
GCCCCGAAATTTTATCCGATTCGTGAATTAAAATAACATTTACAGCATTCCTGCTTTTTAAAATTCCTTATCCCATTTTTTCCTCCATTCATACATAAACCCGCATTAATGAGGAGACCTTTCGTTTTAATATAAAACATAACAAATAAAAATATTTAAATTAAAATTGCCAGCGTTGTGTAAATACGAAATTATCGTAGGTTTGCACACAGCTTGTTAAATGATTTTTGTTCATTTATTAAATCAATCCATGTATAAAAATATCACCCTTCTTTGCTTGCTTTTCGGAGCTTTGATGCTACATGCCGAAAACAAGAATCTACCGTACCAAATTGCCGGACAGGCAGTAGAAGCCTCCAACGGGAAAACTATTCCGTATGCTACCGTTACGTTACAAAATGACAGTGCAAAAGTTTTAAAAAAGATCAGCAGCGACGTCAATGGAAAGTTTTCGTTTGCAGTAAAAGAGAAACGCAAATACACGGTAGTTCTATCATTCATGGGATTCAAGGAGGCAAAAGTGGTCGCCAACGTGACCGAGACCAAAACTGACGTCGGCAAAGTTGCAATGGAAGAAGGAGTTGTAATGAAAGAAGTTTCAATCGTAGCCCAAAAACCATTGGTAAAGGTAGACCCGGATAAACTGACCTATAGCGTGGAGGCCGACCCGGAATCAAAGACCTCCAACGTACTGGAGATGCTTCGCAAAATCCCCCTGATTACGGTCGACTCGGAAGACAACATCTCACTCAACGGCCAATCCAACTTCAAAGTCCTGGTGAATGGCAAAAGCTCTTCCATGATGTCGAACAACCTGAAGGATATTCTCAAAAGTCTTCCGGCAAATACGATCAAAGATATTGAAGTCATCACCAATCCCTCATCGAAATACGATGCCGAAGGTGTAGGCGGCATTATCAATATTATCACCACTCAGAAGAAAATGGCCGGATATAACGGAAGTATCAATGCCGGATTCGACTCAAGAGGCGGATACAACGGAGGCCTCTATCTGGCAACAAAAGTCAATAAATTCAGCTTCTCGGGAAGATACTCATACAATCATTTTAAAGAACCAGAAAATAAATATACCTCCGACAGAACAAATTTTCTGAGCAACACCTATCACACCACCAACTCATCCGGTAATTCGACTTATAACGGATCGTCCGGTAATTTCTCAGGAGAAGCCAGCTACGACATCGATTCACTCAATCTGATCAGCACATCGTTTTGGGGATACGGATATAACTACCGATCCAATTCGCTCTCGTCCACCAATGTCCTTGACATCAATAATGCCCGTTCGCAATATTTCGACAATCTGAATAACGGCAAAACCAACTACAATACGCTATCGGGCAATATCGACTATCAGCGAAGCTTCAAAAAACCAGAGAAAACATTCACCGTATCCTACAAGCTCGACAATAATCCGAACAAATCAAACTACGAATCGGACATTGTAAACACCTTCAACTATTCACCCTATTCGCAGCGCTCAGTAACCGACGCTTTGACAAGGGAACAAACCCTTCAGGTGGACTATTACGACCCGCTGTCGGCAAAACATCAGATGGAATGCGGAGTCAAGGCCATTTACCGCCAGAACGACAGCAATTCGGATACCTACCTGCTAAACTTGCAGACCAGCAATTGGGACTACAATCAGGCCAAAAGTAATGAACTGGATTACAACCAATACATACTCGGAGCATATGGTGGTTATGTATTAAAACTAAAAACGTTGACCGCCAAAGGAGGAGTCAGAACCGAGTTCACGTGGAACAACGCGACCTCAACTTCCGCCACAGAGGTTAAATTCAACAATCACCTTCAAAATGTAGTTCCTTACATTACGCTCAACTACCAGCTAAAACCAGGAAAAAACATTAAAGCTTCCTATACTCAACGGCTCTATCGTCCCGGCATCTGGTACCTGAATCCGTATGTAAACACTACCGACCCTCAAAATATCTCTTTCGGTAATCCCCACCTTAAGTCGGAGATTGCACACTCGTTCGAATTGGGATATAGCGCATTCACCCCAAAATTCAATTTCAGCCTCACCGGCAGAGGAGCCTTCACCAACAACTCCATCGAAAGTCTATCCACTATTAATTCAGACGGGGTAAAATCGACTACCTACAAAAATATCGGTACTGATATGAATGTCGGCCTGAACGTTTACGTGTCGTATCGCCCCAGTGAAAAGTTCAATATTTACTACAATGGCGGTGGACGCTATACAAAAATGCAAGCCAACAATGGCTACTCCATCACCAACAAGGGGTACACCTACAGTAACTATCTGGGAGCGCGGTTTGTGCTGTGGAAAGGCAACTCTATCAGTTTCAACGGAGGAATTTACTCTCCGAGTATTATGTTGCAGGGAAAATCGTCCACTTATTCTTACAGTGGCATCAGCATGTCGCAAATGTTCTTCGACAAAAAAATGTCGGTAAACCTGTCGGTATCGAATCCCTTCAAAAAAACGCAGATATATTCCTCTAACTACAACGATCCCAACTACACGCAGCACAGCGAATCGACCTATCCGAGCCGAAGCCTGAGATGCAGTGTGACCTACAATTTCGGAAAAATGGGAATGGACGTTAAGAAAGCCCGCCGTGGTATCCAAAACGATGACGTGAAAAGCGGAGGCAGCAGTAGTGGCGGTGGAGGAAATTGATAAAACTATCATTAAAAAGCAAGAGGATGTCCTGTTTTCGGGACATCCTCTTACTTTTTTAATGAAGCCAAAACGTTAATCGAAGCTAATTGACTTCTCTGTACGGAAGATTGAATTGGCCACTTTTAAATAAAAACGTTTCTCCCTTGGAAGACAGGAAGGCGTCCCGAATCATCTTAACGACAAACGTACCGGTAATTGTTTTGTTTTCGGCATCAATTTTAGTTATTCTCAACTGATTATCAAATGACGGATCAATGGTGTAGGAATCAGAAATCGCATCGCCACCAATGATATATTTCCAGTTGGAAACGAAATTTTTCACCTCCCCCGACGACAGGATGGATGACGATTTGAATGCAAGAGTCACCTGCTCGTCCTGATAATACGCCTGATCATGCTTATCACCGACAATTGTAAATGTGCTGTCCTTCTTGCTAAAGTTAGCCCAACTGGATGTAGAAAGCCAGACCGTATTGTCTTTCATGGCTTTGAAAGAAGATGCAATCTGAAAATCGGCATCGCTGTTTTTACTGCAGGAAAGAAATCCCAAACAAATCAACAAATAAGAGAAAACAATTTTCTTCATGGTCACAGTAGTTAAAAATTAAACAATTAATCGTACAAATACGACATAACTTGCCCTTGGTAAAATAGTTTTTGGAATTTGGTGAATGGGAAGGTCTACTGATCGATAACAATCAGAAAGCGGGACAAATATACTGATTTTTTTAGTTGCAAGCAATCAAAAAAACAAAGCTATTATTTCAACCCCTTGTGAAATAATAGCTTTGTATGTATATAAACCTGTTTTCTTTCAGAACGACTGCATGTCGCACAGTTTTTTGTAATAACCGTCGAGAGCGATCAGTTCGTCGTGCTTACCGCGCTCTACGATGCGTCCTTCGTGCATCACGCAAATTTCGTCTGCACGTTTAATCGTCGACAAGCGGTGAGCAATCACAATAGAAGTACGGTTTTTCATCAGGTTTTCGATGGCATCCTGCACCAAACGTTCCGATTCGGTATCGAGCGCAGAGGTAGCCTCATCGAGAATGAGAATCGGCGGGTTTTTCAGAATGGCGCGGGCAATGCTGACGCGTTGACGCTGACCACCGGAAAGCCGTCCTCCCCGATCGCCGATATTGGTATCGTAACCCTTCTCGGTTGCCACAATGAATTCGTGCGCATTGGCAATCTTTGCGGCTTCAACTACCTGTTCCATGGTGGCATTTTCCACCCCGAAGGTGATGTTGTTGAAGAAAGTATCGTTGAACAGAATGGCTTCCTGATTAACATTACCCATCAAAGCCCGCAGGTTGTACAAGCTGGTATCTTTAATGTTTATCCCGTCAATAACGATATCTCCTTTCTCCACATCATAAAAACGGGGCAAAAGGTCGACGAAAGTAGATTTACCGGAACCCGACTGCCCAACCAACGCTACGGTTTTTCCTTTCTCTACAGTAACATTTATTTCCTGAAGAACCCAGTCGTTTTTATACTTAAACCATACGTTTTTATACTCGATCTTATCACGAAAAGCATCCATCTTTTTAGGCTCAGCAGCCTCTTTCATCGAGTTCTCCGCCTTCAGAATTTTATCGACACGCTCCAGCGATGCAAGTCCCTTTTGAATGCTGTACACCGCCTTCGAAAGATCTTTTGCCGGATTGATAATACTGTAAAAAACAACCAGATAGTAAATAAAAGTCGGTGCCGTAATACTACTATGATGCGTTAAAATCAACATACCACCGAACCAAAGGAGGATGGCAATCACTACGGTTCCCAAAAATTCGCTCATAGGGTGCGCCAATAAATAGCGACTATTAATACGAAGGTTGGTGTGCCGCAACGCTTCGTTGATCTGCGCAAAACGTGCCTTTACCTTATCTTCAGCATTGAAAGCTTTGATAATACGCAAACCGCCAAGAGTTTCTTCTATCTGTGAAAGCAACTGTCCCAATTGTTGTTGCCCGACCAGCGACCTTGCTTTCAGCTTTTTCCCCACCATACCAATCAAATAGCCACTTATCGGCAACAACACCATCACAAACAGTGTTAACTCCCAGCTGAGAGAAAACAGAGTAACAACATAAACGAGAATCAGAATAGGATTTTTGAAGATCATGTCGAGCGAGCTGATAACCGAATTCTCGATTTCGCTCACATCGCCTGTCATACGCGACATAATATCTCCTTTGCGTTCTTCGGAAAAGAAACCGATAGGCAGACTCAGAATCTTGGCATAAATATCGCGGCGTAAATCACGCAAAACCCCTGTACGAATGGGCACCGTATAGTAACTTGCCAAAAATGAGAAACCGGTTTTCAGCATCGTTGCGATAATTAAGAACAAGCCCAGAAAAGCAAGTGTAGTAATAGCGCCTTGCCTCTGAATCGTATCCGAGATATACCAGAAAACGTTATTTTTCAGCGCGGATCCTATTTCGCTCATGGAATTATTGAAACTCCATTCCTTGTAAGAATAAGTAGCGCTTTCGATCCCGAAAAGAATTTGCAGGATTGGAATAATTGCACCAAAAGAAAACAGAGTAAACAGTGCCGAAAGAAAGTTACTTCCGATACTACCCACTACATATTTCTTATACGGTGGTATAAACCGGATAAGAATTTG
>JAUZOL010000218.1 GCA_030706455.1 Bacteroidota bacterium | reverse complement strand
GTTTTCTGTGTGCTGTATTTTAACCATCAATATCGTATTCATGAAAAAGCTAACTTTATTTTTTGTATTTGCCATTGCCTGTTTGAGCATCCATGCACAACAGGCTTTGTGGGGAGCCGGCGAAATAGTGTCGCCTCAAATCAACAGTGACAACACGGTGACATTTCGTTTGAATGCGCCTCAGGCTGTGAAAGTAGAAGTGACGGGAGATTTTCTTTCTCCTCAAAAACAACAAACTTCGTTCGGACTGGTTGACGCGCCGGGTACTGCTGAGCTGAAGAAAAACGACAAGGGTATTTGGGAATTTACCACGTCACAACCACTTTCTCCTGAACTTTACAGCTATTCGTTTCTGATTGACGGATGCAAAGTGACCGATCCTTCCAATGTTTATATGATACGCGACGTGGCCTCAGTTACAAGTGTATTTATAGTTGGTGGTGGACGAGCTGATCTTTACAAGGTGAATACCGTTTCTCACGGTAGCGTTACCCGTCGTTGGTATCAGAGTTCGTCGCTTGGATTGACCCGCCGCATCACCATTTACACTCCTCCCGGATACGAAGGAAGTAAAGCAAATTACCCGGTCCTATACCTGCTGCACGGAATGGGTGGCGACGAAGAAGCATGGATAGCTCTGGGACGTGCCGCTCAGATTCTCGACAACCTGATAGCCGCCGGGAAAGCAAAACCGATGATTGTGGTGATGCCCAACGGCAATGCCGTGCAGGAAGCCGCTCCGGGCGAATCATCGCAGGGTTTCTATAAACCGACTTTTCAGTTGCCTAAAACTATGGAAGGATCGTATGAGAAAGCGTTCCCTGAAATTGTAAATTTCATTGACCGTAACTATCGCACCGTAAAAGCAAAATCGGGGCGAGCCATTGCCGGGCTGTCAATGGGAGGTTTCCATTCTCTGCACATTTCAAAAGAATATCCAGATATGTTCGACTATGTCGGTTTGTTTTCAGCGGCAATTCTGCCCGATAAAGAAAACACTTCGTCTGTGTACATGGATATGGATAAGAAACTTCAGGTTCAGTTCGATAAACATCCGAAACTATACTGGATTGCAATCGGAAAGGCCGATTTTCTCTACAAGGCCAATGCAGAGTATCGGCAACGTTTGGATGAACATAAGTTTCCTTACAAATACTTCGAAACTGAAGAAGGCCATATCTGGAAAAACTGGCGGATTTACCTGAGCGAATTTGCGCCGCAATTGTTTGATAAGTAAAAAACGTAATTGTGCTTCTTATTGAGGTAGATGAATCTTGATGAAATTTTTATACATTTGTTTTATTAAAACAGAATAGAATTATTTTGTCTGTTTGCGATTCGATTATGTGCCAATCTATTTTACTTTAGCTATTTATGAAACAAAAATTCGTTATGGGGCTGATGTTGTTGTCAGTTCTTTTGTTGTCATCATGTCAAAAAGATACCTGGAGACAAGGTACGCTTGACTATAAATTTACTCCGACTACCTCTCGCACTGGTTATTTTGAAGAACGTCAGGTCGCTTATCCCGAAGACATTTCAATTACCGGCTATGCAAGTCAAATCAATGATTTCAGCTTCTTGGGTTCCGTGGTTGAAGTTACCGGCGATCTGGTGGCAGGAGATGTGATTCGGGGTTTAATTTTTGATGTCGACGGTGTTGGTCAGTACTCATTTTCGAATATTCCGGTTTATAAAAATGGAGAAGTGATTACGATTGCCGATTCACGTAATAATGTCGCTTTCTATAATTTCATGATGAATGCGTTCAATCGCATGCGAAACACGGGTAAGCAGGATATTATTGTAAGCGGCTATCTTCAGGATCAGTATGGTTATGCTGTCCCGGGCGCCAGAGTAGAAGTGAATATTTATAACGATTTGGACGTTAATGTGAATAATTAGCCTCTTCTTGTTCAAAAAATAAAACGGTCGGATTTTCAAGCGAAGATCCGACCGTTTTGTATATGTGATAAACGAATATTATCCGTTATTCCGGGAGTCTTTTACAATCACATCATGTGCTCCGCCTTCGATGATACTGGTTGACGACACTAAGGTGATTTTGCCGTTTTGCTGCAAATCGGTGATAGAAGTCACACCACAGCTACTCATGGTAGAACGTATTTTACCTAGCGTTATATCAAGGTTGTCTTTCAGTTTCCCGGCGTAAGGAACAAAGCTGTCAACGCCTTCTTCAAACTTCAGGCCTTCTGCACCTCCGGCGTCGTAGCGTTGCCAGTTGCGGGCACGGTTCGAACCTTCTCCCCAGTATTCCTTCATATAGTTACCGTTAACCATCAATTTGCGGGTAGGACTTTCGTCGAAGCGTGCAAAGTAACGCCCCATCATGATGAAGTCGGCTCCCATTGCCAAAGCAAGCACCATGTGATAATCCTGAACGATACCTCCATCAGAACATATAGGAACATAAACGCCGGTCTTTTTGAAATATTCGTCACGTGCCGCAGCTACTTCGATTAAAGCAGTAGCCTGTCCACGACCGATCCCTTTCTGCTCGCGGGTGATACAGATAGAACCGCCACCGACACCCACTTTTACGAAGTCGGCTCCGGCTTCGGCCAGATAAAGGAATCCGTCACGGTCAACCACGTTGCCGGCTCCGATTTTTACCTTGTCGCCGTAAGTGTTTTTTACGTATTCCAAAGTTTCTTTCTGCCAAACGGAGAACCCGTCGGACGAGTCGATACACACCACGTCAACACCGGCTTCGATCAATTGTGGAACACGTTCGCGATAGTCGCGGGTGTTGATACCGGCGCCAACCAGCAATTTCTTGTCGGCATCAGAGATTTCGTTAGGGTTGTCCTGATGGCTATCGTAATCTTTGCGGAATACAAAATATTTCAGACATTGATTGTTATCAATAATAGGCAAACAGTTGAGCTTGTGATCCCAGATAATGTCGTTTGCTTCGGCCAATGAGATGCCGAATGCGCCTGTTATCAGCTTGTCAAACGGAGTCATAAACTCTTTTACTTTCTTGTCGAGGCTGTCGCGGGTGATGCGATAATCGCGACCGGTGACGATGCCGAGTAGCTTGCCGTCAGAAGTGCCGTTTTCGGTAATCCCGATGGTAGCGTGTCCTGATTTTTCTTTCAGAGCCAATACGTCAGCCAGAGTGTTTTCCGGAGTGAGGTTGGCGTCGCTGATTACGAATCCGGCTTTGTATTTTTTTACTTTGCGCACCATTTCTGCCTGCGATTCGATGGATTGCGAACCGAAGATAAATGAAAGTCCACCGTTGCGTGCCAGTGCAATCGCCATTTTATGATCCGATACGGATTGCATAATTGCCGATACAAACGGAATGTTGAGGGAGATTGCAGGCTCTTCGTTCGCCTTGAATCTTACAAGCGGAGCTTTCAATGATATCTGGTTAGGAATACACTCTTTGGTGGTTAAACCCGGGATCAGCAGGTATTCACTAAACGTTCTGGAGATGTCATTTAAATAGTGTGCCATATCAGTTTCTTTTTGGAAATAAAATTGGGCAAAGATACAAAAATTAGAGAACTCCGGCAACAGCCCGGAGTGGTTGTTTCTGTCGTTTTATAACAAAAAAACGGATTGTGTAATGACGCAATCCGTTTAGTTTATTTGTAGTACATTAGGCCGGTTTCGAAGGTTTACCACCTGTTGTGCCCTGCGGAGAAGATGGCTTCGCAATAGATTCCCGCATCGACGTATCGGCCTCAATATTTTTCATTTTATAGTAGTCCATGATACCAAGATTTCCGCTTCTGAAAGCGTCGGCCATGGCCTTGGGGACTTCCGCTTCGGCTTCAATCACCTTAGCACGGGCTTCCTGAGCTTTGGCTTTCATCTCCTGCTCGGATGCAACTGCCATTGCGCGGCGCTCTTCGGCTTTAGCCTGAGCAATATTTTTATCGGCTTCGGCCTGATCCATCTGAAGCTGAGCGCCGATGTTTTTGCCGATGTCTATATCTGCAATATCAATGGAAAGAATTTCGAATGCGGTTCCGGCATCCAAGCCTTTATGGAGAACCAATTTGGAGATCGAATCAGGGTTTTCCATCACGGTTTTGTGCGATTGAGATGATCCGATGGAAGAAACAATACCTTCGCCCACACGCGCCAGAACCGTCTCTTCGCCGGCTCCACCCACCAACTGGCGAATGTTTGCGCGAACAGTGACACGGGCTTTGGTGATCATCTGGATGCCGTCTTTGGCAACCGCAGTTACAGGAGGTGTATCAATTACTTTTGGATTAACCGACATTTGTACGGCTTCAAATACATCGCGACCGGCAAGGTCGATTGCCGTTGCCATTTGGAATGAAAGTTCAATGTTTGCTTTGGCTGCAGAAACCAATGCATGAACTACTCTCTCGATGTGTCCTCCGGCAAGATAATGTGCTTCAAGGTCGTCACGGCGTATGGTGCTCAGACCTGCTTTGTGAGCTTCGATCATGCATCGTACGATGGCATGGGGCGGTACTTTACGGATGCGCATCAGGAATAGCTGAATCAGCGATATATTTACTCCTGAAACTTTTGCTGAGATCCACAACAGGAAAGGAACGTAATAAAAGAAAATGATTAGCAGGATGAATAACGCTACTAATCCGCTAACAACAAGAATATCCATAGTTGATGCGTTTTACGTGAGTATTATTAATGTCCGTTTATTGAAAACCTAAGAGCTGTACGTCAAAAATCAAAGTTGAGTAAGCTGGGATGTTCCCGTAAGCGCTAGAGCTATATCCTAATGATTGAGGAATGTAAATTTCCCAACGCGAACCGGTGTTCATCTTTGTCAATGCTTCCTGAAATCCGCTCACGAAATAGGAAACATAGCTTGAACTTGCAGTGTTAACCCAGGTCGTATCGTTCATTGTTGTATCGAATACGGTTCCGTCAATCAGTCGGCCGGTGTAGACTATTTTTGCGTAACTTGATGTATTGGGCTTGAGACCAACTCCATCTGTTAATATTTTGTATTGAAGACCGCTTTTTGTGACATGAACGCCATCTTTGGTCGCATTTTCTTTTAGAAATTTTTCGTTCAAATCTTTCCAACTATCGCTGGCGCTGGTGCAAGCGCAAACGCAAACGGTGATTCCTAAAGCAACAATAATAAATGTAATCCAGCTACGAGTCGACATAAAATGAGTGTTAGAAGATGAGTTGATGGTGCTATATATCTTCAGGTGTGTTTCTGATTGTAATTTTATTCAAGGGTAAGTTCCCTGAATGTATTATTCTGGCTTTCAAAACCAGGCATCAAAGATAGTAAAATTTGAAAGGGCGGCAAAAAAAATCCGGTCACTTCACAGTGAACCGGACTCCCATCTAACCAAAAACCAAAAAAAAATAAAGATTGTCAGCGCTGAGGCTGCATTTAT
>JAUZOL010000217.1 GCA_030706455.1 Bacteroidota bacterium | reverse complement strand
CGAATACCGCACAATCCTGATAGACCAAAGAGGTCACGGCTGGAGCGATCACAGCGATGACTATTCCCGCGAAGCCTATATAGACGATGTGCGCACCATCATTGAAACTCTTCATTTGAAAGATGTCATCATAGTTGGACATTCTTTGGGCGGAGTCAACGCATATCAGTTTGCTGCTCGTTACCCGCAATACGTCAAAGCTTTAATTATTGAAGACATTGGCACCATTGTAAATAGCGACATGCGTTCGTTTCTGCTATGGCCTCGCCGCTTTGACTCCATCAGATCATTAAAGCTTCATTTCCGCAAGAACAAAATGGGTGACAATACTTATTTCATGGAAAGTATCACCGAATTTGAAGACGGATGGGGTTTTCGGTTCGATTACGAAGATATTGTCCGTTCGCAGCAACAACTCAACGGCAACCACACCCATGATTGGGATAAAGTTACCTGCCCTACTCTGTTAATGCATGGCGAGAAAAGCTGGGCTTTCCAGTCAGACAATGCCACGGCCATGTGCGATGGTAAACCAAACGTACATTTGATTGAATATCCGGGTTGCGGTCATGTAATTCACGACGAACATCCTCAACAATACGTCGATGACATTAAAACGTTTTTAGAGTCTCTATAGTTTACCGGAGGAAATTCCGGGTTGGTTTTGTATTTTTGTTTGTCAAACGATGCAATTTTCTTATTATTCATCGCTTCACCACTTAGATTATGATGCTTAGAATTCTTTTCGCTCTACTGATTATTGTGCATGGTCTCATACACTCAATGGGCTTTGCCAAAGCATTCGGTTACGCTTTTGTCAACCAGTCTATTTATATTTCAGCATTTGCGGGGTATGCGTGGCTAATCAGCGGACTACTTTTTCTCGCGGTCTCTTGGTTATTCATTGCAAAGAAAAAAAGCTGGTGGATAGTCGCAGTCATTGCGGTGGGCTGTTCGCAGGTACTGATTACTTCTGCCTGGCAAGATGCCCGTTTTGGAACGATTGCCAACGCTATTATCCTGTTTACATCCATTCTCGCAGGAGGAAGTGCCTGCTTTGAAGCAATATTCCGACATGACGCCCGCAAAAATCTAAAGCAAAACTCCTTTTCCACTAATGATCTCCTCACGGAAAAAGACATGCATCACCTACCCGAACCGGTGAAGCGATACCTCAGGTATGTTGGCGTTGTAAACAAGCCTAAAGTCAAAAATTTCAGAGTGATTTTTGAAGGAGAAATGCGTGATAAAGGGAAAGATTTCTTTCCATTTGTAGCGAAACAATATAACTTTTTTGCAAGTCCGGCACGCTTATTCTTTATGAAAGGAAGAATGTTCGGGATAGAAGTTCCCGGCTATCACAAATATGCTAACGCGAAAGCCCGCATGGACATAAGACTATTCGGACTCATCCCCGTCATCAAAAAATCCGGCCCTGTAATGGACAAAACAGAGACCGTTACTCTCCTTAACGACATGTGCCTGTTGGCCCCGGCATCATTGATTGACAAAAGAATTGAATGGCAACCTATCAATGATTCCATGACAAAAGCCATATTCACCAACGAAAATATTTCCATTTCTGCCATACTCTATTTCAATGCAGAAGGACAGTTGGTCAATTTCACATCAAACGACCGTACGGCTATCGCCTATATGAAAGAGTTTCCTTTTTCCACACCGGTAACTGAATACAAGAACACTAACGGATACAATCTTATTTCGAAAGGTGACGCGGTGTGGCATTACCCCGATGGAAAATTCATTTACGGAAAATTTACCCTGAAAGAAATTCAGTATAACAGAGATTATATTGATTAAGCAAGTATTAAAAAACGGCAAATTAAACGGTTCATCTTTTAATCTCATCAAACCCCTCCGCTTCGCTCGTCCCCTTTAGCCAAAGGGGACACCACTATTTGCGCAATTGTAGCTCTATTTGTCAATCATTGCTGAAATAGCAGATTCATCTCCCCTTGAGATCAAGGGGAGTACCCGAACCAACGGTCAACGACCGAAGGGAGTTAAAGGGGGTAGGGTTTGATAAGTGAGTTGATTATCAAAACTGGCATACTTACCAGCATTAGACCAAAGAAAATTTATTTCTTCACAAATCCACTCCGAATGATACAATATTCGTGTATCTCAAAGCAAAAAAGCGACCTATTTGGTCGCTTTTTTGTTTTGATTGTTTGGTTTGTTCTTTTTGTTGAGAATCTCCTTCGACTCCAGCAGTGTGAGGAACTCCGGATTGATATTTAATCGTCCCCGCGATAGTTCCCGCAGGTCATCAAAAATTTTCCGGTCTTCAACCACCTCTTTGTTCCACGTCAGGTAGCATTTTTTCATGTGGTTGGCGATCAACAACAACAACTGATCTTTTTGTTCGCCTTCCGGATAATCAATTGCCTTGGCAATCATCTGCTCCAACACACGTCCATAGTGAGGATAGCGTATGGATTTATTTGAAAACGGAATTTTATCCGGATGCGTATACAAGTTTTCTTTTTTCAGAACTTCGCAAGGATAATCAATATCCAGTTTGAAATCAGACATTATTGCAAGGTGATCCCACAACTTATGTTTAAAGTTATTTATATCACGTAAATAAGGAAACAAATTTCCCATTATCGAAATAATAGTCTGGGCACAACGTGCTCTCTCCTTGGGGTCTTCAATGTTGACGGCGTGCTGCACCATTCGCTGAATGTTGCGACCGTATTCTGGTAGTATCAATGTTTGTCGTTTAGCGTATTCCATATCACAGATTCCCCTCCGGCACAGAGGCTTTATTGATAAAGTTTTTGCAAAGGTACACATTTTTATTGCTATTAGAGGTGATTTTTAGATCATCCGCAGGAAAATAGCAGAAATAACGTATTTTTGTATGCAATTCTCATCGAATAAGAAATACCATTGTTGCTCAATCAATTACTCAAAAATATTACTCCATGCGTAAAGTCATGATGATATTGTTAACCTTTTGCTACACATTATTTTTAGCAAAAGGAGAAAGCAAACCGTTAATCTATCAGATTGATATCCGAAAAGACATCGGTGCCACCACCTGGCTTTATCTGAAGAAAGGATTTGCGGAAGCCAATAAAACAGGTGCCAAATTGATTGTAATAAGACTCAATACATACGGCGGAGAAGTAGTTTATGCCGATTCAATGCGTACGCGCATACTAAACAGCAGAATCCCCGTAATTGCCTTTATAGATAACAATGCAGCGTCTGCCGGAGCATTAATTGCCATAGCATGTAGCAAAATTTATATGCGGACAGGCGCCAGTTTTGGTGCAGCAACTGTTGTTGACCAAACCGGCGGACAATTGCCCGATAAATACCAGTCGTACATGCGAGCCACCATACGCTCTACCGCTGAAGCTCACGGGAAAGACACGATCGTTAATGGCAAGGATACTCTGATCCAATGGAAACGCGACCCGCACATTGCAGAAGCCATGGTTGACAACCGGATTATCATTCCCAATGTGGTCGACTCCGGACGAACGCTGACATTCACCACCAACGAAGCCATTAAAAACCGCTATTGCGAGGGAAAAGCCGAATCCGTCGACGACATTATCTCGAAGCAAATGGGAATCAAAGATTATGATCTGAAGATTTACAAACCCTCCGGATTCGATGATTTTCTGGGATTTCTCAACAGTTCGCTTGTTCGCGGAATCCTGATTATGATCATTATCGCGGGAATTTACTTCGAATTGCAGACTCCGGGATTCGGAGTACCCATAATTGCCGCGATTATTGCAGCTGCGCTCTATTTCGCCCCTCTTTATCTGGGAGGTTCGGCGGCCGGATGGGAAATTCTCATGTTCCTGATTGGCCTTGTTTTACTTGCTCTTGAAATATTTGTAATCCCCGGATTCGGTATTGCCGGAATTTCGGGCATCATATTAATAATTTGCGGATTAACTTTAAGTATGATAGACAACATCAACCTCGATTTCAGCAGAGTGCCCGGCGGCGAAATAGCCATCGCACTATTTACGGTACTCATCAGCATTGCTGTCGCTTTTGGCTTCTCCATCTATCTCTCTAACAAAATTGGCAAAAAGGGTATTTTCAGAAGAGTAGCACTTGAAGCTGAACAGGAAATCTCGCAGGGATTTGTTGGAGTTCCTACAGAGCCGCAACAAATAGTGGGTAAGATTGGCATTGCTGCAACTGTTTTACGTCCCTCCGGAAAAGTAATGGTTGACAATAACTTTTACGATGCCGTTTCCGAACATGGTTTTATCGAGCATGGCACCGCGATTAAAGTTACACGCTACGAAGCAGGGCAGGTATATGTGATTAAAAGCGAAGAATAGAACAAAAGAACCGTGTAAGAGAGAAAAATGGACCGGTTGCCATTGTCTTTGAAAAGTTCTACTTTTGTAGCCGCAAATAGAAAAACAGAAAATCAAGCAATAAGATGTTAGTAATCGGCATAGCAGGGGGTACAGGCTCCGGAAAAACCACAGTTGTTCGTAAAATTATCGACCGTCTTCCGGCCGACGAGGTGGTTGTTTTACCTCAGGATTCATATTATAGAGACAGTTCGCATATCCCTCTCGAAGAACGTTTTGACATTAACTTCGACCATCCGAATTCCATTGAGTTCGATTTGCTTGTTGATCATGTCAAAGAGCTCAAAACAGGCAATTCCATAGAACAGCCTGTTTACTCATATCTTACGTGTACAAGAGCGGAAGAAACCGTCTCTATTTCGCCCCGCGACGTTGTTATCATTGAGGGCATCCTTGTACTCACCCATCCAGAACTGCGCGATCTGATGGATCTGAAAGTGTTTGTAGATACTGATCCGGACGATCGTCTCATTCGCGTTATAAACCGTGATATTCTGGAACGCGGACGTTCTGCCTCAACCGTAATGGAACGTTACCAAACTACAGTCAAGCCCATGCACCTGCAATTTATCGAACCAACCAAACGATTTGCAGATCTTATTGTTCCACAAGGTGGCGACAACGAAATTGCCATTGACATTCTGACAATGTATATCGAACAAAATCTCGGTGTTGAAATCAAAAAATAAAAAGAACTTCCATTCCAAATAAAAACAGCTTTATTCTGCGATGCTTACATTTCCACTTCCATTTATAGAACAAACGAAAGAACTTTTAGGAACAGAGTGGGAAGCTTTTGAACACGCCTTGCAAAGTGACGCGCCTGTAAGCATTCGTTTGAATGACAAAATAAACCAGCCCCTTTCATACGAGAGAGTTCCTTGGTGTTCATCCGGTTATTACCTACCCGAACGTCCTCTTTTTACGGCCGATCCATTACTTCATGCCGGAGCTTATTACGTTCAGGAGGCCGGTTCAATGTTTTTGGAACAGGTAATCGGACAGCACATCCACAAACCGGTGTATGCGCTCGATCTTTGTG
>JAUZOL010000216.1 GCA_030706455.1 Bacteroidota bacterium | reverse complement strand
TATGCGAAAATTAAGTCTTGGCCTGGTTGTTTTGTCCTTCTTGTTGGTAACGATGCCGGCTAATTCCAAAGGAAAATCACACACTTCAACTCAACGTACGCCTTTGATGGGGTGGGCGAGCTGGAACCAGTTCGGTGCAAAGATTGATGAGGCGCTGATAAAGAAACAAGCCGATGCAATGGTTTCATCGGGGCTTGCTGCTGCCGGATTCCGGTACCTCAATATTGATGACGGCTTTTTTAATCTTCGTTATCCGAACGGAACCCTGCGTATCGATTCAATCAAATTTCCTCATGGAATGAAATATCTGGCCGATTATATCCATTCAAAAGGATTGAAAGCCGGATTTTATAGCGAAGCCGGCGAGAATACCTGCGGGTCGCAGTATAGCGGACAACCCGGAGGCGTTGGCGGCGGACTTTACGGTCACGATCAGCAGGACATCGATCTCTTCTTCAAAACATGGGGATTTGATTTCCTGAAAGTGGATTATTGCGGCGGCTTGAAGCAAAAACTCGATGAGAAAACCCGCTACACCGCTATTCGTAAAGCAATGAACAATACCGGTCGTACTGATATCAACTTCAACGTTTGCCGCTGGCAATTTCCCGGAACATGGGTGACAACCATTGCCGATTCGTGGCGTATGTCGCAGGATATCAACTTTGTTCCCGGATCGAAAGCAAGATGGAGAAGTATTATCGGCATCATCAACCAAAATAAATTTTTGGCTCCGTATGCCAGTCCGGGGCATTACAACGACATGGATATGCTGGAGGTGGGGCGTGGTTTGTCGTTTGAAGAAGATAAAAGCCATTTTGCCATGTGGTGTATTCTCTCTTCGCCGTTGGCTCTGGGGCTCGACATGACAAAAGTCAGCGACGAAACCAAATCGATTATTACCAACCCCGAAGTAATTGCCGTTAATCAGGATCCGACCGGTCTGCAGGCGCATCTGCTGTTCGAAAAAGATAGTGTGCAGGTGTGGGCAAAACACCTCAACGGTCGCCAGAGCAAAGAGTTTGCGGTAGCGCTGCTCAATTTGAAGAGAACACCGACTTCGGCATCCATTAGCTGGAAAGATCTCAATATTGTAGGGTCTGCCAAAGTACGTGATCTTTGGGCTCGCACCGATTTGGGAACGATGGTGTCGGAATATACGGCTACCATTCCCGCACATGGCGTGTCGTTGGTGAAAGTGACGGCACAAAAAACGAAGTTGCAGGAGGTCTTTGAAGCCGAATATGCCTGGATCAATAATTTTAACCTGACGGAGAATAGCGAAATTGTTCCCGATCAGGCAAGGCCGCTGACGGATGCGGCTTGTTCCGGAAGAACCAAAGTAATCAAAATCGGCAAGCGAGAAGATAATTACATTGAATTCCGTGACGTGTATGCAGCAGCTGCCGGAAGTTATACGCTCGTTTTGTATTACACTTCAGAAGATGCCAAAACGGCAACGCTTTCTGTCAACGGGAAAAACATTTCGCTTGCCGGTCTGAATTCGGGCGGAAAAGGTATTGTGGCGAAGAAGTCGCTATCGGTGAAGCTAACTAAAGGATATAATGCGATACGGATTTCCAATGCAAAAGGATGGGCTCCTGATATCGATAAAATTGAAATTAACCTGAACAACAATAAATTGTAACAAATTTCTGATAACCATACTACAAATGAAGAACAATAAGATGAAGTTGATTTTTGGCGTTATGCTCGGACTTTTAGCTGTTTCTTTTGTGAACGCTCAAAATCCGATTATCCGCAACCAGTTTAGTGCAGACCCTACAGCGCGTGTTTTCAATGGGAAAGTGTACCTCTATCCATCACACGATATACCAACACCTCAGGATAAAAACCTGCGGAAGGATTGGTTTTGTATGGCTGATTACCACGTATTTTCGTCCGATAATCTTACCGATTGGACCGATCATGGGGTGATTGTTACCCAAACCAAAGTGCCCTGGTTGACCAAGATTAATTATGACATGTGGGCACCCGATTGCGTGTTCAAAAATGGTAAATATTATTTCTATTTCCCGGTTGGCGGAAGAGTTGGCGTAGCTACAGCCGATAAGCCGGAAGGTCCTTATACAGTGCTGGATAAACCAGTTGAGGGTATCCGCGGTATTGACCCTTGCGTGCTTTTGGACAAAGACGGTCAGGCCTATATTTTTACGGCGATGGGTCGTATCAGCGTGGCAAAACTCAAACCGAATATGATTGAAGTGGATGGCCCGGTGCAAACCATCGCCAACCTTCCTACCAAAGGACTGATCGAAGGTCCGTTTGCGATGGAACGTAATGGCAAATATTACCTTACTTATCCCCACGTTGCCAACCAAATCGAACGCCTCGAATATGCCATGAGCGATAGCCCTATGGGTCCCTATCAACCGGTCGGAGTCATCATGGACGAATCACCATCGAACTGCTGGACGAATCACCATTCCATTGTCAACTACAAAAATCAGTGGTACCTATTCTATCACGATCGCGACTACTCTCCCAAATTTGATAAAAACCGTTCGGTAAGGGTTGATAGTCTAACCTTCAATGCCGACGGAACCATCAAAAAAGTTATTCCGACGTTCCGTGGTGTAGGGTTGTCGGATGCTACAAAAGAGATTCAACTCGATCGTTACAGCAAAATCAGCGAAAAGGGAGTTTCGATTGCTTTGCTTGATACTGCCGATACATTCAAAGGGTGGAAAACGACTTTCGATGCTCAGGGAGCATGGGTGCAATATAACGCTGTGAATTTTGCGAAGAAAGGAGCTAAATCGCTTCAGATTAGAGCTCTGTCGGCAACAGGAGGTTCGCTGCAATTGAAACTTAACGATGCCAATGGTGCCGTTGTTGCCAAAATCAATGTTCCGAAAAGCAGTGCTTGGACAACCATCAACGTCCCAGTTTCCGGCGTAAAAAAAGGCGTTTATAATTTGTGCGTTGTGTCACAGGATAACAAACCGGTCGAAGTCGATTGGATACGATTTGAATAAAGAAGATTATTTCCGAATAGTTAATGTATTGAACCTGTTAATGTATATAGAATGAGGAGTATCAAACTGTTTTTGGTCTTGTTTGTATTGTCGGTTTCCTGTTTTGCCCAGGAAACGGTGAATAATTCTATGTCCCCGACGAAAGGGACGAAGCATATTTTCAGGTATACCAACCCGATAACGCGGGACACGGCAATCTCCATGCGTGACCATTGCATCATTAAAGTGGGTGAAAAATGGTATTGTACGGGAACATCCAACCCCGTTTGGACAGGACATAACCCTGGCGTTCGCCTGCTCGAATCCGACGACCTTATCCACTGGAAACAGCATTCGTGGATTATTGATGCTGCTAAGTTGCCGGCCGATTGTCCTTATAACGGACGCTTCTGGGCTCCCGAAATTCACTTCATACACAATAAATATTACCTTACCGTCAATAGTGGAAAGGTGACAAAGGATGATCCGAAAGGGATGAAAACTCATAGTGTCTGGTTGTTTGTTGCCGATAAGGTGACTGGTCCCTTCAAACTCGTCAACGGACCGCTTACTCCCCAGTACAATAACGACGCTACCTTGTTTGAAGACGAAGACGGACAGACCTATCTCTATTGCAGTGGTAACGGACTTTTTCAGGCCAAAATTGATTTGACCACCGGCAAACTTACGACTCCTATTCAGAAATTTCTGGATAAAAAGCAACCCGGTTGGCCGGAGTGGATGATAGGAGGTATCGAGGGTCCGTTTGTGGTAAAGAAAGATGGAACCTATTTCATGTTTTTCTCGACGTGGACACGTGGATACGAAGTTGGTTTATTGAAATCAAAATCTCCGCTTGGTCCCTGGGAACTGGCCTCTCCGAATCCGATATTCGGAACCCGAAAAAAAGGATATCGTCCCGAATTGGCTGCCGAAGGAGGATATTCGCACTTGCAATTTCAGGACACGCAGGATCCGTATTGCGAAACGGGTCATAATGCTTTGTTTATAGGCCCCGATGGAAACTTGTGGAACTCATGTCATTATATGATGTACGAAAAGCGCCCTTATCCCTATTGTCAGACGCTCGAACCGTGGGAGCCGATGCCTCAGATGGGTATCGAACCTGTAACTTATAAAGACGGAATGTTCTACATTCATGAACCAACCTGGACAGAACAGGCGGTGGAATATTGAAACCGGATGTACCCGGTATTTTAGACCATTATTGAAAATTTATCAAACAACAGATTCTTTTCCTGATCAGGAATTGATATGTATTATTATTAATCTAAAAAAACATCATGAAAATCAAAATGTTAGCTGTTGCTCTTGCGACAGTGCTTACCAGTAGTATTTGTTTGGCTCAGGCAAATCAGCCTGCTGTTATCGAAGATTTCAAACCTTCAACATGTAATCAACCGGGACAAATGTACCCGCAGGTAAATTCGCAGGGTTATGCCCGTTTTCGTGTCATCGCCCCTAATGCACAAAGCATTGTGGTAAGCCTCGGACTGGGTGGTGCAAAAGGCGGAACTCCGCTTGCCAAAGCTGAAGACGGTTCGTGGATGGGCACAACTGCCGGTCCGATGGATGAAGGTTTCCACTACTATCACCTGACCATCGACGGTGGCGTATTCAACGATCCGGGAGCAATGAATTATTACGGTTCTACCCGTTGGGAAAGCGGTATCGAAATTCCGGCTCACGATAAAGATTTTTATGCCCTGAAGGATGTTCCTCACGGTAACGTACAACAAATTCTGTTCCCTTCAAAAAGCACCAACACTTCGCGCCGTGCATTTGTCTATACTCCTGCCGGATACGATAAAAATACAAAGACAAAATATCCTGTGCTCTATCTGCAACATGGTTGGGGAGAAGATGAAACAGCCTGGAGCAACCAGGGACATGCCAATCTGATTATGGATAACCTGATTGCCGAAGGTAAAATCAAACCGTTTATCATTGTGATGACTTACGGAATGACCAACGATGCCAAACCAGGTACTATCGGTAGTTTCAGCTATGTTCCGTTCCAGACGGTGCTTGTTGACGAACTGATTCCTTATGTGGATGCCAACTTCCGTACAATTGCTAATAAAGAAAACCGTGCTATGGCTGGTCTTTCTATGGGTGGTATGGAAACGCACGCGATTACACTTGCTCGTCCCGATGTATTTTCTTACTATGCATTGTTAAGTGGAGGTACTTACAATCCTGCAGAACTGAAAGGCAAAGCGAATCCTAAACTAATGTTCATTAGCTGCGGTAGCCGTGAAAATCCCGATATGGTTAAAAAAGCAGCTGCTACTTTGAAAGATGCCGGTTACAATGCTGTCTCTTTTGTTTCCGAAAATACAGCTCACGAGTTTCTTACATGGCGTCGTAGCCTGAAAGAAGTGGCTCCGCTTCTGTTCAAATAAAACAAGCATCCGATATTTTGCCTGAGAGCCTGAAAGGCATTATTTTCATCACCGCAGGTCACTGACCTGCGGTGAATATAATCCTTCATCTAATTACAACCTGAAAGGTTGGAC
>JAUZOL010000215.1 GCA_030706455.1 Bacteroidota bacterium | reverse complement strand
TCGTTGTAGCGCGGCGGACGCTGAGTATAACGCTGCTGTGCTGTCACATTCTGCATCTCAAGCTGTTGCTTTATTTTCAAAGGAGGCAACAGTGATTCAGAATCTGACGACTCAGCTTCTTCATCAGTCGACTCCAGATACACTTTCAGGAACCCGTCGAATTTAATCACCTCACCTGTTGCCACAAATTTCTCTGTTGCATTGTTCAGCCCGATGGTTACAGTTGTACGTTCGAGTTCCGCATCGCTCATTTGTGACGCAATGGTACGTTTCCAGATCAGCGAATAAAGGTTCTTTTCCTGAGCCGTTCCTGTTATCTGGTGCTTATTCATATAGGTAGGACGAATTGCCTCGTGCGCTTCCTGTGCACCTTTGGTTTTGGTATGAAACTGACGGAATTGCCAGTAGCTTTCGCCCATCGTATTGAAAATTTCTTCTTTGGATGCACCTAATGCCAAATCGGAAAGATTGACAGAGTCGGTACGCATATAGGTGATTTGCCCTGCTTCGTAAAGTTTTTGAGCAATCATCATGGTTTGCGACACGGAATAACCCAATTTGCGGGCGGCTTCCTGCTGCAAGGTTGAGGTAGTAAACGGAGGTGCCGGTGAACGTTTGGAGGGACGGGTTACTATATCGTCGATAGAATAGATGCTGCTTTTGCATTTTTCAAGAAAAGCCTGCGCCTCTTCCTTCGTTTTGAAACGTTGTTGCAATTCAGCTTTCAGCTCTACCGGTTTACCATCGACATCAAAAACCGTAAAAATAGCAATAACCCGAAAAGCAGAGTCTGACACAAATGCCTGAATTTCGCGTTCGCGGTCAACAATGAGGCGAACCGCCACGGATTGCACGCGCCCTGCTGAAAGAGATGATTTTACCTTACGCCACAACACCGGAGAAAGCTCAAAACCTACAAGACGGTCAAGGATACGACGCGCTTGCTGAGCGTTTACCAGATCGGTATCAATATCGCGGGGATTTTCTATTGCCTTGAGAATCGCAGGCTTTGTAATTTCGTGAAAGACAATACGGCGGGTCTTCTCTTTTTTGAGTTTCAGTGCTTCAAATAAGTGCCATGCAATTGCTTCTCCTTCACGGTCCTCATCGGAAGCCAACCAAACGACCTCTGCCGTTTCTGCGGCTTTCTTGAGCTCGCTAACCAGTTTTTTCTTATCGGTCGATACATTATATATAGGTTTGAAGCCATGCTTCACATCCACCCCTAGATCGTGTTCGCTAAGATCACGTATATGTCCAAAACTTGACATGACGGTATAATCACCGCCCAGAAATTTTTCAATCGTTTTCGCCTTCGCCGGCGACTCAACAATTACCAAGTTTTTCGACATATAGTACTATTTTTGAGAATAATTTACAAGCACCATTCAGAATATCTTTTTATCAAAAACTGATATTCAGCGACATACAACTCACGTACATCTACAGTTCACCTTTTATTAATTGGCTGCAAAGTAACAAAATGTATCTCGTAAGTGCCAAATTTTCAGCATTATTTTTTACAAATATAAGTCTGTCGTTAACGTTTCCAACAATTTCAACGTCATAATATACATTCTAATCAATTGTCTGTCTGATATTTAAAAATTCAAAACTTTTCAAAGCAAAAAAATCACAACCAGTCATTTTTTTATCTTCAAAACAATGATTTTGACACCAAAAGTTGGCTTAAAGAAAAAAACGTACCTTTGTAACCTGTCAATTTGCACATTAAACCCAAATTAATCAATAGAAAAATTTCTATTGATTAATCGACGATTTTTGCAGATTACCTGCAAAAATATCGGGGTTAACCCTGACAAAAATATTATTTTTCGTCAGCCCTTCGGGCAAATTCCGCAATAGCGGAATTTGGGTTAAATAATCATCAATTCAGAATTTTAACGATACCGTTCAAACAATGACAAAACAAAAAGAGTTTATAGGTACCATCATTCTTTTCTCGTTGCTACGAATCATACTGGCCTCTACAATGGGGTTAATGCCACAGGATGCTTATTATTGCTACTACGGCGATCATCTTGCGCTATCCTATTTCGATCATCCACCAATGATTGCGTATATGCTTCGATTGGCAACCACGCTGTTTGGCAAATCAGTATTTACGCTTCATGCCGCTGACTTCCTTGTCACATCTGGCACTCTATACATTTTCTATCTCTTTCTAAAAAGAATTCTAAGCGGAGACGCACTCAGAAAAGCCTTCCTGCTTATTGTCACTGCTCCTTTTATCACGCTTTTGTGCGTTAACAGCACACCGGATGTTCCGCTGTTATTTTTCTGGGCATTAAGCTTACTTATTATCCACAAAGCAGTTACAGAAAACAAATGGCACTACTGGCTAGTGGGCGGAATAACCTCCGGCTTTGCATTCGACAGCAAATATACGGCAGTATTTCTGGGTTTCGGATTGTTTCTGTTTTTGCTTTGTTCAAAAGATCACCGAAAAAAGCTGATTACAGGACAATTTATCTTGTTTGTCATCGCTTTTATCGCAGCAAGTTTACCCGTCATCGTCTGGAATATTCAAAACGATTTTATATCCATCAAATATCAATCTACCGAACGGGCATCAAGCATGTCGACCGGATTCCAATTCCAACCGCGGCTTTTCCTTGGGTACTTCGGTAGTCAGCTGGGTCTCGCATTACCGGTATTCTTCCTGCTTATTTTCCGTTCTTCATTCGACTCAATCCGGAGACTCTTCTCTCGCAATAAATTTGAAACAAATACGCTTTTATCTGCTTCGTTTACCGTCCCATTTTTTCTTTGCTTTACGGCCATCGCCTTTATTTATTGGGTAAAAGTAAACTGGATTATGCCTGTTTACTTCACGGGAGCAATTCTTGCGGTCTCTTATCTGAAAACGGATAAGATTATTCGCTGGCAAACAGGCCTCTCTTTGTTGCTTCACATTCTGGCATTTATTGAATTAGCCTGGATGCCGATTCCCGTCAATTCGGACGACACCTGGTGGGGCTGGAACAAGCTTGCCAAAGAGGTTAAAACTGTAAAAGACCAACATCCCGGCTACATTGTATTCTCCGACGATTCATATAAAACCTCCGCGGCGCTCAACTTTTATCTGCCGGAACACGTATATGGAGGTAATCTGATTGAAAAACACGCTTTCCAGTTTGCTCTTGACGACCGTAACGTTCAATCGCTGGCCGGTCAAAATGCCATCTATGTCACTTCAGAATTAAACAAGCGCAAACGCCAGGACGAAGGGAAAGTGCAGGATATTCTTCAACGTTATTTCAAAACGGTGAGTCCGCGGGACAGCATCATACTGAAAAACGGCAAAGGCATCGTTCAACGCAAATTTGCCGTCTTTGAATGCAAAGGCTATTTACCACCGTCAGGAAATAAGTTGCATCCTTAAAATGTAATTATACCGGAACATTATGAAACACACTGCGTCTCTTGGCAAAATCAAAAAAATAGACCTCCATAAGTTTGTGCCCCGCATGGCCCAAAAGGGCACATCACCCGGCACTGTCGAGTACATTGGTAAACCGCGTCAGGAAACAATTGGCATTAATGTCGTTGCCTACGATGACACAAGGGTTGAAGAAAAGCAATTGAGTTCGTTGGCCGAACTAAAAAAGGAGATGAACTCTTCTGGCCTGAAATGGATTCAAATTTCAGGGGTACACAACACCGATTTTCTCAATCAACTGGGAGAACAATTCCGCATTAATTCGCTGGATGTAGAAGCAATAGCCAATACTACGCAGCGTCCTATCATGATTGAGCGCGACGATTATATTTTCATTGTTCTCAAAGCCGTCCAGCTGGAAACCGACACCAACGAAGTGGTAATTGAACAAGTAAGTATGGTTCTGGGTGATCGTTATGTCATTTCGTTTCATGAAACAACACCTGTCTTATTCGAACCACTTCGCAACCGGATACTTGCGACCAAAGACCGCATTAATCGTTTTACATCCGATTACTTATTGTTTACTATTTGCGATATTATAATTGACCTCTATTTCCCTTTATTGGAAAACATAGGAGAAACCATTGAAAATACGGAAGATGAGCTTATTTTATCGCCTGTGAATATAAACCAGGAAGCCATTTACAAGCTAAAACGACGGTTAGTGTATGCAAAGAAAATGATTTGGCCAACCCGAGAAGTAATTTCTGCTCTGCAAGTTACAGAGTGTGATTTAATAAAAAAAGAGACCAAAATATACTTCCGTGATATTTATGATCATACAGTACAAATCATCGAAAGTCTTGAAAGTTTGCATGAAATCACATCCGGAATGATGGATCTATACATGTCGTCCGTAAGTAATCGAATGAATGAAATCATGAAGGTATTGACCGTTTTTTCTGCCTTCTTTATCCCTATCACATTTTTAGCCGGAGTTTATGGCATGAATTTCAAAATAATTCCCGAAACCGGATGGACATACGGTTATCTGGGGTTCTGGATTGTGGTAGTTGCTATTTCTGTGGGAATGATCTTTTATTTCAGGAAGAAAAAATGGTTCTGATTATCGGCCGAACAAAAGTTTTCGGACAACCGGCAGCCTGTTTATGCCCGACACAGTTGCCCACGTAAGAGCCAATGCGACTATAAAAACCACACAAATTTCTACTCCACTACGGCCGAGAATGGTAGTAGAAAGCAAGTACACCAACAGATACACCCACACAAAATGAGATGCGTAAATGGACAGTGTATTTGCCGACAGCCATTCTACCACAACATTGCTCTTTCTGAAATAGCGACTTTGCTTAAAGAGGAGCAACAACACCGGCACAGGAGTTAGAATCCGCACCACAAGTGCATATATGGAGTTGTTATCATGAGCAATGGGCATCCCAAAAGCATACACCGATCCGGTTCGCGCCCAGGCCATCTGGAGAAACACCATTACTACGGCCAATAGTACAATCTGCCATTTATTTATCTTATCAGCAATCTGATATTGACGCAAAAAACAACCCAATAGAAAATAGGGGTAATAGATCTTAAACAATCCCAACCCATAGTAGTTCAACTCGGGGAAAGAAGGCGTCAATGCATACATCAGCATCACCACAGCTCCTGATAAGAGATAAAAGTACCGGCTTTTACGCAGGAAGAAATAGAACACATCTATCACATAAAGCGCCCATAAGAACCACAGTCCACCTTTACCGGGAGATTGAAAAACCTGCAAATAATAGTTGGGAAGTATCGCCCAATTTCCGTTATGAAGATCCATTCGCCTGTAATAGAGCGAATACAAAACCATCCAAAGCAGAAAAGGAATAATCAGCAATTTGAATTGTTTCCACAAAAAGCCGATATTTTTGCCGGGAGAAATAAGATAGCCGCTAATAAATATAAAAAGCGGCATGTGAAAAGAGTATATCAGGCGGAAAATGATATTGGAATCGAAATTGCTCACTAACGAATACTGAATGGCATGACCCAGTACCATCAAAACGATGGCAAACGCCTTCAGCCAGTCAATACCGTAATCCCTTGTTTTCAATTCCACCTGCACTAATTAATTTTTCGGAAAGAAAATAGCCTTGAGGGTTTTGCGAAACACCACAATGTGA
>JAUZOL010000214.1 GCA_030706455.1 Bacteroidota bacterium | reverse complement strand
TTTGAATTCTGTCATCCATGCACCCGGTCGCTTTCCTTGTCGGGGAAAAAAGTCAGTGTAGAGTAGGGCAAGGTATTGTCCATCTTGATCAAATACCTCAAAAGTTTTTACTTCCGGGTGATAAACGGGAATATTCGCGTTTTCTTTGAAGGTGATTCCGTATAATTTAGTTGCTAAGCCAAAAACTCCCGTAATAACATTGTTGAGTTCAAAATACGGACGCAATGAATCTTCATTGAAAGCGAATGTTTGATCCTTGAGTTTTTCTGCGTAGTATGCCCAATCCCAGGGTTGTAGTTGTTCTGAAAAACCAATGTTCTTGGCATGTTCCTGCACAGCTTCTATTTCTTTATATGCTACAGGTTTATAAGCGGCCAACAGCTCATTAAGAAGCTTGTAAACATTGTCGCTTGTTTCGGCCATTCTATCTTTCAGTACATATTCGGCATATGTTTTGTGACCTAACAATTGAGCAAGTTGCAGTCTGTTATTGACAATAGAGCGAATTATTGCCTGATTGTCATTGGCGTCGTTATGAATCCCTTTGGTGCAGAATGCCATGTAAAGTTGCTGTCTCAACTCCCGATTATCTAAAAACTTCATGGCTGGTAAATAACTTGGAGCAGTCAAGTCCAGTAGCCATCCATTTTGTCTTTTTGCAGTTGCTTTTGCCGCAGCTGCTTCAAGATAGTCGTCAGATAGTCCTGCCAACAGATGTTTATCTGTAATAATCAGGGAATAGTTGTTGACTTCTTTCAGAATATTTCTATCGAAGGTTAAAGATGCTGTATCAAGCTTCTCAGTAAGGTCTCTATACCTCATTTTATCCGCATCATTCAGATTTGCTCCGTTATCGGCAAAACTGTCGTATGTCTTTTGTAATAAGGTTTGTTGTTCTGCGACTAATTCTAAATTGTCTTTTTGAATAAATACATGTTTTACTCTTTCAAAAAGCTGTGCGTTTAATGAAATGTTATTGGAATGATCGGTCAGCATCGGAGAAATCTCTTCTGCAAGTTGTTGCATCTCATCAGTCGTTTCAGCACTGTTAAGGTTGAAGAATGTATTTGTTACAAGAGAAAGTAAGCGTCCTGAATTTTCGAGGGCTTCAATTGTATTTTTAAACGTGGGGACATCTTTGTTTTCAACAATAGCATCAATTTCGGATTCATGTATGCGAATGGCTTCCTGAAAGGCCGGCAAATAGTGCTCTAGCTTGATCTTGTTGAACGGAATGGCTGAATGTGGGGTATTGAACGGTTGCAAGAATGGATTATTCGAAATGCTATTGTATGAAGACAACATAGATTTTTCAGTCATATTTTTAAATGTGTAGGGTTATAATCTATAGCAAAGTTAGGTTTTTATGCTAGAAGGATGAAATAAAAAAAGCGTAAGCAGGGTAGTTTTACCATACTTACGCTTCTGAAATTTTCGTCAGTATTTAGTACTGAGGGTTATGATTGTTATTGAGTTCGTTGGCATCAATTTGTTTTTTATCCATCATTCGCCATGCATAAAAAATATAGGCCAAAACTACCGGAATAAAAAGAGAAACAACGCTCATTACCTTTAATGTAAAGAGACTTGAAGAACTGTTTCGAATTGTGAGTGAACTTTGTAAATCTGAAACCGATGGGTAGAAGGCTGTATTGTTATAGCCAAGAATTAACAGCAGTGATAATACAGCTAATACGGTACCCAAACCTGCAAACCAGATTCCTTTAGTGCTGCGAGAGCAGAACACTCCGATACCAATGCCATATAGAAGGGCTACAACGCCGACAAGCAACATAATCCCAATCAGCGGCATTTCTATTAAGTTGTGGAAATACTTAGCATTTTGCATGTAAACTTCTCCGGTTTCGGGATGTACTGCAAACCCTTTAGCGCATAATGTCCATATAAAGAAAGATAGGAATGTGACCAGAAAAAGAATGGCATTGATTAATACCTGTTTCCTGGAGCGTGCATTAATAGCCTCGTGGCGTATGTTGTTGATAAAATAAAGGCTGCCCAATACTCTGGCAAGGAAGAATACAGCAAGACCGAGTAGCACGTTGCGCGGGTTAGCAACAGCTTCAAGGCCATGTAACGAATTTTGCCATGTCGAAATCACCGGCATCATCGGTTGGTAGATATTTTCTTTGTTCACAAGGAACTCGCTACCGGTAAAGAAAGTTCCTACAGCTGTGCCAAAAAGCAGCAATCCGACAAACCCATTGAGAAGCAGAAAAGCTTCATATGTTTTATGCCCCAAAATGTTGCCTTCCTTTTTTCTAAATTCATAGCTGACAGCTTGTAGTACAAAGCAAATCAAAATAAGCATCCAGGGCCAATAAGCACCTCCAAAGCTGGTTGAATAAAAAAGCGGAAAAGAAGCGAAGAATCCGCCCCCAAAAGTGACCAGCGTAGTGAATGTAAATTCCCATTTTCTTCCAATAGAATTTACCATAAGCGTTCTTTCTTCGTCGGTTTTTCCAATGGTATACAGCAAGGATTGTCCTCCCTGAACAAAAAACAGGAAGACCAGTATGGCACCAAGCAACGATACTAAAAACCACCAATATTCTTGATAAAAAGCGTAATCCATAATTATTGAATTAAAATTGTTTAATCGATAGTGTTTATCAGTTACAATGGACCTTATTGTATGTGTTCAGGCCCTTTTCGAATTTCGTTAACCATAATACTTACAATAGCGATGAAGAGTACGATAAACATTATGGCAAAAAATGCGAATGTTGTCTGGATAGAGCTTACAGGTATGCTGGATACAGCAGCAAACGTTGGCAGAAGATCCTGAATAGCCCAAGGCTGGCGTCCGACTTCAGCAACTATCCAGCCAGAGAAAGAAGTCAGGTAAGCCAAGGGGATAGCCCATAATGCAAATTTCTGAAGCCATTTTATATTTTCAATTCTGCGACGGATGTATAGAATGAAGATGAAATATAATAGGAAGAAGCTTCCGAAAATTACCATGAAACGGAATGAATAGAATGTTAGAGGAACATTCGGTATCAACTGTTTTTTGTCTTTGATATAACCGTAACCATAGTAGGGTGATGTAGCTGCAAAAACAGCCTTATTTACAGCGGCCAGAGAATCATTGTGTTCTTTTTTGGCAAGCTTATAGCCTTTGAGAGCGTTTTGAGCCATTTTGCCGAACACAATTTTTTCGTCTGTTGTGACAGGTTTGACAGCCTGACCGTCAGGTTTTGTTTCCAGATAGCCGCCATCCAATAAGTCTTTAATGCCGGGAACGTGAGCATCAAAATTTCTGAAAGCTAAAAAAGATAGCAATTTAGGAGCGGCTATTTTAACAAGAAACGGATTTGTAGCGTCGTTATATTCTTTTTTTGCCGGATTCAGGATACCCATTGCAACCAATCCTTCTCCGTTATGTCCCTGATAAAGACCTTCCATCGCGGCGAGTTTCATAGGTTGCTTTTGAGCTACCTGATAGGCCGAACCGTCACCACTGTACATAGCCAGTATTATACCCAATAAACCAAAAGCCGCAGCTATTCGTATGCTTTTATGTGCAAACTCAATATTACGTTTTTTCATCAGATACCAGCAACTGACACCGATTACAAATGCAGCTCCCACAATCCAGGACGATGTAACGGTATGAAAAAATTTATTCATTGCCATCGGAGAGAAGAGTACAGCCCAGAAATCGGTCATCTCGCTGCGAACGGTATCAATATTGAAGGAAGTACCTGTTGGATATTGCATCCAGGCATTTGCAACCAAGATCCATAAAGAAGATAAAGTGGCACCGAACCACGTGAGCCAGGTTGCTGTAAGGTGAAAACCTTTGCTGACTTTGTTCCAGCCAAAAAACATGATGACAAAGAAAGTTGATTCCAGGAAAAAGGCCATTATACCTTCAATAGCAAGCGGGGCTCCAAAAATGTCGCCAACAAGCCAACTATAATTGGACCAGTTAGTGCCAAATTGAAACTCTAATATCAAACCTCCGGCTACCCCCACGGCAAAGTTGATGCCAAAAAGACGCATCCAGAATTTTGTCATTGTTTGCCATTCGGCTTTGCCGGTTTTGTAATATATTGTTTCCATTACAGCCATAATAAAACCAAGGCTCAATGTCAACGGTACGAAAATCCAATGATCCATAGCGGTCATTGCAAACTGGGCACGAGACCAGTCAATGATAGATAAATCGAGTGTTTCCATGCGCAAATAAAATTGATTGTTAGGCGACTACACCAGAATTTAGAGAGTTATGATTGTAAAATTGTATTTATTTTGAATAAATTGAGCGGCAAATATAGCTATTGATATAATCAATTCCAAGTTTTTGGTGATATTATAATAGGTTGCTTGCTAATTCAGAGAGAGCGCTTCGTTCTCCTTTGGTAAGGTTTATATGAGCGAAGAGCTCTTGGCCACGCATACGGTCAATCATGTAAACCAGTCCGTTAGAGTGCATGTCAAGATAAGGCTGGTCTATTTGTTGAATATCCCCCGTAAAAATAATTTTGGTTTCTTCCCCGGCTCGTGTAATGATAGTTTTGATTTCGTGCGGGGTAAGATTCTGAGCCTCATCCACGATAAAAAATGTATTGCTCAGACTTCGCCCGCGAATATACGCCAACGCCTCTATTACCAATTTCTGTTCGCGCTGCATTTCCTCAATTTTGTAGACTTCTTTTCCCTGATAATTAAACTGATGCTTAATAACATTCAGGTTGTCGAATAACGGTTGCATGTAGGGAGATACTTTGCGCTTATCATCGCCGGGAAGGTAGCCTAAATCTTTATTGCCCAGAGCAACAATAGGGCGCGCAAGTAATACCTGCTGGAAATTTTCCTGTTGTTCCAGCGCCGCAGCCAGCGCCAGCAGCGTTTTTCCGGTTCCTGATTTTCCGGTAAGAGCAACCAGTTTAATATTATTGTCCAGCATCACGTTAAATGCAAAGGCCTGCTCAGCATTGCGGGGTTCAATACCAAATACTTTGTTCTTTTCAACCCGTTCAACTTTCTGATTGAAAGAGTTATAACGAGCCAGAACGCCTGATTTACTGCTTTTGATGATGAAACACTCGTTCGGTTCAATGTCGGAACAAAAACTGAATTTTTCCACAGGAATACCCTCTTTTGATTTATAGAGATCATCCACAAGATGGGCTTCTACATGAGAGAATGTGGCATGTTTTTTATCGAAAATATCTGAGCTGGTAACCTTGTCTGAAATATAATCTTCTGCAATAATACCCAGAGATTTAGCTTTTAGTCGAAGGTTGATGTCTTTCGAAATGAAGATGGTATTTTTATATTTTTTCTGTAGCTGATAGGCTACTGCCAGAATGCGATGATCGGGCGTTTTTTCCGAGAAGGTTTGTTGCAACGCTTCCGGATAATCGGATGAAGTTACGATGTACAATTTACCTAAACTGTCGCCTAAACTGACGCCTTTGGTGAAAATGGAATTGTCAGCCAGTAAATCAAGATCCCGGGAGAATTCTCTGGCATTGAAATTAATATCATCATTCCCCTTTTTAAATTTGTCAAGCTCTTCGAGAACAGTTATTGGAATGTAAATATCATTTTCCTGAAAATTGTAGATGCATTTATAGTCATGTAG
>JAUZOL010000213.1 GCA_030706455.1 Bacteroidota bacterium | reverse complement strand
GAAATCTTGCAACTTTGTATTCGTAAATAACAAAAACATTTCGCGCCTGTTTTTATGCTCTGTTGTTTAGAAACATCCTGCCTATAAGATTATTAAAGATGTCGGAAAATATTACTACTAAGATTTTGGAGACTTCATTTGCGAAAAATGATCTCAATAATCCGCTTTCAATGCCCGTGTACAATACTGCAGCCTATGAATTCGCTACGGCAGAAGAAATGGAGGCCGCATTTATCGGAAAATCGGCTTTTCATACTTACACCCGCATTTCGAACCCAACAGTTGAGTTTTTTGAAAAACGAGTACAACAAGCATCCGGAGCAATGGGTGTAACCGCCGTGTCTTCGGGGATGGCAGCTATCTCGAATGTTTTTATGACATTAGCTTTTAGTGGGGCAAACATTGTTACTACCTCCCATTTGTTTGGTAATACGTTTTCTATTTTGCAGTTTACACTGGCAAACTTCGGAGTAGAGGTTCGTTTTTGCGATTTGTTGAACCTTGATGAGGTGGAAAAAAATATTGATGAGAATACGGCTCTCGTTTTTACGGAAGTAATCACCAATCCTCATCTTGAAGTGGTTGATCTGAAAGCGCTCTCGGACTTAACCCGAAAAAAACAGGTTCCTTTGGTAGTTGACACCACCGTAGTCCCCTGGTGTGCATTCAAATCTCGTGATTTCGGAGCAAACATCGAAGTTGTTTCCAGTACCAAATATATTTCGGGTGGAGCTACCAGCATCGGAGGATTGATTCTCGATCATGGGAACTTTGACTGGAGCCACTCCAAAAGGCTGAATGTTGAAGCGAAAAAATCAGGTCCGATGGCATTTCATGCCAAGTTACGGGGCGAAATTTTCAGAAATTTCGGAGCTTGTATGTCACCGCAAACTGCATACCAACAAACTTTAGGACTTGAAACTATTGAGTTGCGCTTTAATCAGGCGGCCAATACGGGTCTGGAATTGGCGCAATGGCTGGAAACTCTGCCGGAAGTGACAAAGGTTAGTCATAACAGTCTGGAAAGTAATCCATTTTATGCCATCAGTGCAATGCAGTTCGGTAAAGTAGGAACGGCAATGTTTACTTTCGAGCTGGCTGACAAGGCTGCATGTTATGCTTTTATGAATAAACTGAAGGTGATACGTCGAGCTACCAATTTGTTCGACAATAAATCACTCATCATTCATCCGTTGTCTACCATCTATGGCACGTTCTCGCCGGAAATGAAAGAGAAGGTTGGTATTTCAGATACCTTGCTGCGTTTTTCTACGGGTTTGGAACATGTGGACGATTTGAAAGCTGATATTCTTCAGGCGCTGAGATAGAATAAAAACAGAACGGTTAAGCAATGATTTGCTTAACCGTTTTATTTTAAAAGTAGTTATACAGATAAAAAAGCAGGCCTGTAAGCCGGGTTCTGTATCCCGCCGAAACGGGATGCCTGTCATTTATCTGGGAAGATTGTCACCAATCAACTCTTGCGGCCTACCCTCCGGCTTGGGCGAGCAACCCTCAAGCGCCGGTATACATGGCCTTACAACCCATAAGGCGTACGGCCGCCGATGTTGCCATCAGCGCCGGTGGGCTCTTACCCCACCTTTTCACCCTTACCACAAACGAGTCGTGGCGGTTATTCTCTGTTACGCTACTCTGCCCTCACGAACAGCTTCCCGTTAGGAAATATGGTGCTCTGCGTTGCCCGGACTTTCCTCTTCTCCGCACAAACGGAAAAGCGACAAGCCGGCCTGCTTTGATGCAAAGGTACGCTAAAATCTGTCAGGTATCAAGCTCCGGACATCAGAGATTGCCACTTTGTCAGATGAGCATTCTTTTGAACTCTCTCATAATCAAACAAATTTCTTTGATTTTAACATTTCGATAATTCGGTAGCAAATATCTTTTAAGCCGACAAATTCAAATGTTAAATGAGCCAAATCACAACAATGTTTAGGACATTTACCGATACACATGTCAGAGTTTTTGCAGATATTTGTCAGCGATTTTAAGTTAAAACAGAGTTGTTCAATCTTTTAATAAAACGATTATTGCTATGAAAATGAGATTAGTAAGTGTTATGTTTTTGTTGGCTGGGATGTTGGCAGTGAATGCGCAAAATGGAACTGCCAAAAAGAAAGAGATAATTGCCAATGGCGGTTTTATTCAAACTCCGATTACGAATGTTGCGTACACTCCAACACGAGGTGTTTCGGGGTTGCCTGATTTAACTGTTGCCGCTGAAAATTCGGTAAACGCTGTTGTTCACATTAAGGTGGAAACCAAGCAAAGAACCATGATGAGAGGAGATATGGATGACGATCCGTTTTTTAATTTCTTTTTCGGACCTAACGGTGGTGGCTCGCAACGTCAGCTTGAACCCCAGAAAGCATCAGGTTCGGGCGTGATTATTTCCACTGACGGTTACATCGTGACAAATAACCATGTGGTTAATGAAGCGGATAATATTCAGGTTGTATTGAATGACAAACGTACTTTTACTGCAACGGTAATCGGTACCGATCCGAATACAGATATTGCGCTGCTCAAGATAGAGTCCAAGGATCTGCCTACTCTTGTTTTTGGAAATTCGGATGACCTGAAGCTTGGAGAATGGGTGTTGGCTATCGGTAATCCGTTTAACCTTACCTCGACAGTGACGGCAGGTATTGTTAGTGCGAAAGCCCGTAATATCAATATTATTTCCTCAAAAACACCTATTGAATCATTTATACAAACCGACGCTGCCATCAATCCGGGCAACAGTGGAGGTGCTTTGGTAAACACAAAAGGGGAACTGATTGGTATCAATACGGCTATCGCTTCTCAAACAGGAAGCTATGCCGGTTATGGTTTCGCAGTTCCGGTAAGTATTGTGAGCAAAGTGGTAGCTGATATCAAGCAATACGGGGCCGTACAACGTGCGCTAATGGGTGTTCAGATCAGAGATATTGATGACGACTTTGCAAAAGAAAAGAAAATTAAAGTGCTTGACGGTGTCTATGTTGCCGAAGTTAACGACCTGAGCGCTGCAAAAGATGCAGGCATCAAGGAAGGTGACATTATTACAAAGATAAACGGGGTTGCCGTAAAATCATCTGCAGAACTTCAGGAACAGGTAGGACGTCATCGTCCGGGCGACAAGATTGAAGTCTCTTTTGTTCGCGAAGGCAAAGATAAAACTGTGGAAGTGACATTGAAGAACCAACAAGGCGATACCAAGGTAGTGAAGAATAAGGGCATGGAAGTGCTTGGTGCATCACTCGAAGAGGTGGGTGACGATTTGAAGCAGAAACTTCGTATTTCCGGTGGGGTGCAGGTTGTTGGTTTACAGAAGAACAGCTTGTTGTCTGAGGCCGGAGTTCAGAAAGGCTTTGTGATCATCAAAATCAACAATAAACCTATTCGGAAGGTCACTGATCTGGAAGGTGTTGTGAAAGCAAATAATTCTGCTGACGAACAAGACAGAGCTCTGTTTATTACGGGTATTTATCCTAACGGAAAAGTTGCTTATTACGCAATAGACCCAACAAAAGACTAATAGGTAAAGAGCCGAGCCTGAACTGATTGAAAGGAACGTAAAGTTCAGGTTCGGTTTTGTGGAAATGCTAAGGGCTGTTGCCTGGTGATAAGGAAATTGTAAATAGATTTATATTTATTCACTTTGCGATTTATTGCAACAACTTTTAGCAAGAAAAATTTGCATTTGGCTCAAAAAATGAGTAAATTTGCAAGCTTATTTTTCCGTCATAAAAATCAATGAGACAACTAAAAATTACCAAATCGATTACGAATCGCGAGAGTGCTTCGTTGGACAAGTATCTGCAAGAAATTGGACGCGAAGAACTTATTACCGTTGAAGAAGAAGTCGATTTAGCTCAGCGTATCCGGAGAGGCGATCGCCGTGCTTTGGAGAAGCTGACTCGTGCTAACCTGCGTTTCGTCGTTTCAGTTGCAAAACAGTACCAGAATCAGGGGCTTAGTTTGCCCGACCTGATTAACGAAGGGAATCTTGGCTTGATTAAAGCTGCAGAAAAATTCGATGAAACACGTGGGTTCAAATTTATTTCTTATGCTGTATGGTGGATTCGTCAATCCATTTTGCAGGCATTAGCGGAACAATCGCGTATTGTACGCTTACCGCTGAACCAGGTAGGTTCACTCAACAAAATCAACAAAGCGTTTTCTCGTTTTGAACAGGAAAACGAACGTCGTCCATCGGCCGAAGAGTTGGCTGATCAGTTAGAAATTCCGGTTGAAAAAATTGCTGAAACTCTCAAGGTGTCCGGCCGTCATATTTCGGTGGATGCTCCTTTTGTGGAAGGTGAAGACAACAGCTTGCTGGATGTGCTCATCAATGAAGATGCGCCTCACGCCGACCGTGGTTTGATTAACGAATCTCTTTCGATGGAAATTGACAGAGCCCTCTCTACGCTTAGCGAACGGGAAGGTGAAATAATTAAAATGTTCTTCGGAATAGGGCGTGCTGAAATGACTTTGGAAGAAATCGGCGATGAATTCGGGTTAACCCGTGAACGTGTTCGTCAGATTAAAGAAAAAGCTATTCGCAGATTACGCTCAAATTCGAGAAGTAAACTTTTGAAAAGTTTCTTAGGCTAACCACAGACTGATTTTTTACATTGACGAACAAGAGAGTAATTAATTGTTTGTCGCACTTTAAAACGACTTTCTCTTTTGAGACGGTCGTTTTTTTTTTGTTGACAGGCTTACAAAATATAGGATCAAATCTTATACATTCTTATTAACTTTGCACTTGCAATTGTTAACAGGATTCTGCTTTGTGTTTCTTGTTTACAGGAATCTGATTTATAACCAAAACCATAACCAATCTCAACTTTGCTTCTCATGAATGTATCGCTTCTTTTACAGTGGTTCAAAAAACACGGAGATTCATTGCTTGCATCTTTGGCCGGGTTTATAATTATTTACCTCTTTACGAAGCACGGAGGAATAGGCATCTCGCCTGATTCTATCGCTTATACAAGTACAGCCAGAAATCTTATTGCGGGTAAGGGCTTCTTTATTTTTGGCGGGCATCCGTTGGTTGATTTTCCCGTATTCTATCCTCTTTTCCTTTCCTTTGTCATGTTTGTGACCGGCCTCGATGTTATCGCATGTGCCCCGGTTCTGAATGGCATGATGTTCTCTGGTGTGATTTTCTTGAGCGGTGTAATCATGGAGCGTTTTATTCGTCGTTCGAAATGGTACAAAGGAATTTTGTTGGTTGCTATTGCAACAAGTCCTTCGCTGATAGAGGTCTACTCAATGCTATGGTCCGAGACCCTGTTCATTATTTTGTCCCTGCTTTTCATTTTTTCTCTGCATCGGTATTACAGAAATCATTCGATGAGATCGCTGCTGATGCCGGCTATAGTTGCGGCAATTGCTTTTGATACACGATATGCCGGGATTACTTTCGTGGCGGTGGGTGAGCTATTGTTGTTCCTTGATAAACAATTGAAATGGAAGCAGAAAGTAAAGCATCTGGTTACCTTCGGAGTGATTGGTTGTTCGTTTGTTACCATTAATCTTATTCATAACGCATTTGCAACCGGTCTTGTAACCGGCAAAAGGCAAAAAGGAATCACTCCGTTGTCGGACAATATTGCCTATTCCGGTAATGTGCTTTCCGACTGGACTTCGCTG
>JAUZOL010000212.1 GCA_030706455.1 Bacteroidota bacterium | reverse complement strand
TTGATTACATTTTTTGCAATGGCAGGCTGCCTGGCTGCACAAAACGGAGATGATCCTGTTTTGATGACAATCAAAGGTAACCCTATCCACAAGTCTGAATTTGAATATCTCTACAACAAGAACAATACTCAAAATACACTTGACAAAAAGTCTTTAGCCGAATACCTGGTTTTATTCGAGAATTTCAAAATGAAAGTTCTTGAAGCGGAAGCGCTCGGCATGGATACTACCAAAGCTTTTCTTGAAGAATTGTCAGGATACCGCCGTCAGCTCAACCCGGTTTACCTTACCGATACTGCCACACAAAACAGTCTGGTTAAAGAAGCTTACGACAGGCTAAAGGAAGACGTAGATGTAAGTCACATATTGATCCGGTTAGCACCAAATGCAACACCGGATGACACGCTGGCGGCCTACAACAAAATAGCTGCCATTCGCGAACGTATTGCAAGAGCTCCACGTACAATCAAGCCCAAATGTGGATTCTTCACCAAACTGTTTGGCAAATGCAAACCGACAACTATCGAACCAGAGAACTTCAATGAAGTTGCCCGGAAAGAATCAGAAGATCCTTCTGCCGCAGAAAACAGCGGGCACCTTGGCTATATCACCGGATTTATGACCATTTATCCATTTGAAAGTGTCGCGTACAATACTCCGGTCGGTCAGATCAGTTCTCCCATAAGAACTTCTTATGGCTACCACATCATCAAAGTGGACGGACGCCGCCCTTCGCGTGGCAAATTGCAGGTAGCTCATATCATGAAATTTGCCCAGAAAGATGCCCCTGATTCTATCAAAAACAAAATGAAGGTCGTTATCGACAGCCTTTACAGGGAAGTTAAAAACGGAGCCGACTTTGGGGCTTTAGCCCGTAAATCCTCCGACGACAAAAGCTCTGCTGTCAATGGCGGGATGCTGCCCTGGTTCGGATCCGGCAACATGGTAAAAGAGTTTGAAGATGCTGCATTTCAGCTACAGAAGGGAGAAATAAGCCGCCCCGTTTTATCTCCTTATGGCTGGCATATCATTAAGCTGATTGACACAAAACAGCTGGAACCGCTGGCTGAAAAGAGAGCCGAAATCGAGCGTCGCATACAGCGTGATGACCGGGCAAACATTATCACTCAGTCTTTCATCAACAAATTGAAAGCTCAGTATAACTACAAAAATAATATAGCTGCTCTTGCTCCTTTTTACCAACTGGCAGAGAAGTACTCCTTGAAGGATTCGGCTTTCATCAATGCAACAGAGCACATGGAAGGAACCATGGCAACTTTTAACGACCAAACGCTTACGCAATGTGATTTTGCATTCTTCCTGAACCGATATCCCAATAGCCAGCAGACGGATAAAAAGTCGATGATTGATGAAAAATTCCAGCAATTTACCAATACTGCACTGGTCAATTACAAAGACGAACAACTGGAAAAAGAATATCCTGATTTTGGAAACCTGATGCGGGAATACCACGACGGCATTCTTTTGTTCAACATAAGCAATGAAAAGGTATGGGATAAGGCAACCCGTGACACCAAAGGGCTTGAAACCTTTTTCAGAACCTACCGGAGTAATTACACCTGGGCTGAACCCCATTTCAAAGGTTGGGTTATCTCTTGCAAAAACGAAGCTACCAAAGCGAAAGCAATGGAACTGATTGCAAAAGCACCCAAGGACTCATTAGACAACTACCTTATAGCGAAGCTCAACAAAGACACAATTGTGGCTAAAGTCGAGAAAGGTTTGTACGTGAAGGGTGACAACAATGCGGTAGACAAATTCGAATTTAAGTCGGGAAATTTTGCACCGAACAAGGCCTATCCCGTTGTGTTTACATACGGAAAGATATTAAAGAACGGACCGGAAAGTTATTCAGACGTTATGGGGATTCTCACATCCGACTATCAGGCTTATCTGGAAGATCAGTGGATGAAAGAACTACGACGCAAATATCCGGTCGTTATAGACCAGAAAACGCTTAAAAGCATAAAAGAAAATTGATTACACGTAACTCCAATTCATAAACATGAAGAAAACAACATTAAAACTGGCAATCCTGATTTTTCTTTGCGGCTGGCAGCAGTTAGCCTCAGCGCAAAATAACATTATCGACGAAGTAATTTGGGTGGTCGGCGAAGAGGCAATCCTCCGCTCCGATGTCGAGAACCAAAAGCTTCAGATGCAATATCAGAACGAGAAAATCGATGGTGATCCCAATTGTGTATTACCCGAACAGATGGCCATACAAAAGCTATTTCTCCATCAGGCAAAGCTCGACAGTATTGTTGTCAGCGAAAGTCAGATTAACGGCGCGGTTGAACGTCGTATCAACTTTATGATTTCTCAAATCGGATCCAAAGAAAAGCTGGAAGAATACTTCAACAAACCGCTTTCGCAGATCCGGAACGAATCATACGAACCGACAAGAAACCAGATGTTGGTTGAAGAGATGCAAAAAAAGCTGATCGGTGACATCAAAATCACCCCTGCCGAAGTTCGCACTTATTATAAAACGCTGAAAGCAGACAGTATTCCTACCGTACCCGCATCATTAGAAGTACAAATCGTCACCAACGACCCTGTCATCCCTCAAAAAGAAATTGACCGGGTAAAAGAGCGTTTACGTAGTTTCTCCGACAGAATTACCTCCGGCGAATCGCAATTTTCGACGTTAGCACGCCTTTACTCCGAAGACACAGAGTCGGCAAAACGAGGTGGAGAACTTGGTTTTATGGGTCGTGGACAGTTGGTTCCTGAGTTTGCCAATGTTGCTTTCCTGCTTAACGACCCCAAAAAGATTTCGCGTGTAGTGGAAACTGAATACGGATTCCATATTATTCAGCTGATAGAAAAACGAGGAGAGCTGGCCAACTTCCGTCACATCCTGATGAAACCGCAAGTTTCACTGGATGCAGAAAACAAAGCCATCCATAATCTGGACAGCGTGTTGACATTGATTCGCAGCGGAAAACAAACATTTGAAGAAGCTGTGGCCAGAAATTCTTACGACAAAGACACCCGTATGAACAATGGGCTCATGATGAACGCCAACACCGGAACATCTAAATTCGAATTGCAACAACTTCCGCCGGAAGTAGCAAAACTGGCTGAAGGCATGAGTATTGGTGAGCTTTCAAAACCTTTTGTTATGCTCAATACCAAGACCAACCGCGAAGTATGTGCATTTATCAAAATCAAATCCAAAACCCCCAGCCATAAAGCAAATATCGGAGATGATTATCAGACTTTGAAATCTATTGTTGAAAACAAACAAAAGACTGAAATCATACACAACTGGATCGTAAAAAAACAAAAGGAAACTTACGTAAGTATCGATCCTAAATGGCAAAACTGCAAGTTCCAATATCCGGGATGGGGCAAAAAATAAAGTTACATGTTCACTAGTGAAACGTTGAACATTGAATCTTAAACTTTGAAATTAAAACTTCAAGCTGGTATTTTGAAACCTGAATTTTTCAAATCATTCAACAGGCATATCGTACTTTTAGGTGCGTTATGCTTGTTTTTGCATTGGTTAGTCGCCCAACAAACCGATCCTAAATTATCGTTTCCTTTACCGAAACACCAGACATTGACTAGTCCGGAAGAACTGATAAAGGCTAAAGTGGACAGAGACGCGGCATTCAAAGGAGGAGCGCAGCAGGTGTTGCACCCTATACCATTGCCCAAAATCAACAAAAACAGCAAATCGTTCGTTTTCCTCGAAAAAGCGGATGTGATGCTCACCAACCCGGCCTTCCCTGGTGTGAAGATTATTTCTCAAAACGTACGTTTCAGACAGGATCAAACCTACCTCTATTGCGACAGCGCCTATTTCTACGAAGAGGAAAACTCGCTGGATGCTTTTGGCAATGTACACATGATACAGGGAGATACGCTACACCTGTACGGCGACGTGCTCTTTTACGATGGCAACAGCAAACAAGCGCATCTCAAATATAACGTAAGGATGGAAAATAAGGGAACCGTCCTGACTACCGACTCCCTGTTGTACGATCGGATAGTAAACGTGGGTTACTATACTACCGGCGGGCGCATTACCAATGGCGACAACGTACTAACCTCACTTATAGGACAATATTACCCCACCTCACATACAGCCTATTTCAAAACGGCGGTCAAGTTGGTCAATCCCGATTTTGTGATGCGTTCCGACACGTTGCAGTATGATACACACTCCGGCGTTGCTACTATCGTTGGACCGACGAATATTGTCCATAAGAATAAAACTACCATCACCTCTACCAGCGGATGGTACGATACACATACCGATCACTCCCAGCTATTGAACCGTTCAATAGTCAGAAATCCTGACGGAAGACAGCTGACGGCCGATACGATTTTTTATGACAAAAAGCAGGGAATCGGCAATGCTTACCACAATGTTGAAATAAACGACACAGCGCAGCAAGTTACATTGTACGGGCATTACGGTTATTACGACGACAACAAAAGCTACGGCTTTGTCACCAAACATGCACAGATGGTTCAACGTTCAAAGGAAGATACCCTCTACATGCATGCCGATACTCTGGCAATGCTGAAAGATTCGACATTTAAAAGCGCCAAAGGGTATCACAACGTACGCTTTTTCCGTAGCGATCTGCAGGGCAAATGCGACTCGATCTTTTATTCCGACCGCGATTCCGTGATGCGAATGTATGGTCAGCCAGTCCTGTGGTCGGACGAACAACAAATTTCCGGAGAGGAAATTCATGCCTATTCAAAAAATAAAGAGATAGAACATATTCATGTCATCCGGGCAGCTTTTGCCATACAGCAAAGCGACAGCATCCGGTTTAACCAGCTTTCAGGCAAAGATTTGAAAGCCTACATCAGGAATCGCGAGATTTACAGGATAGATGTAAGCGGCAACTCCGAATCACTCTATTTCCCGCGGGACAAGGACAGCACTCTGATTGGAATGAATACTACGCAAAGTAGTTTTCTCACGATGTATATAAAGGATAAAAAAGTGGACAAAATTATCCTCCGGCCACAATCCAACGGAACATTGTATCCTCCTGAAAAAACGAAGAAAGACCAGATGTTTTTGAAAAATTATAACTGGCAGGAAGCCACGCGACCGAAAAACAAAGAAGATATTTTCACCTTCATACCGAAAGACGCATCAACGAACTCCGGTGGAAGACGAAAACAAATTGGTGTCAAAAAGACAACCGAAAAAGAAGACAAGAAAGAGAAAAAATAAAAAAGAAAACCGACAACTATCATTGATAATTGCCGGTTTCCTTTTGTTATAACGAGTCCGAAATAATCTTTTCGATCACTGTCGGAAAATGTTCATATTCGAGGGCATGTACTTTATTGGCCACATCATCCGCAGTATCGGAAGGTAACACAGGACAAGTAGCCTGAAATGCAATCTGCCCTTCATCATAATGATTATTTACAAAGTGAATCGTAATACCCGACTCTTTTTCTCCGGCCGCAACAACAGCTTCGTGTACGCGACTACCATACATCCCTTTACCTCCATATTTAGGCAAAAGTGCCGGGTGAATATTCAAAATCCGGTCAGGGAATGCGGCAATGAGGTTGTCAGGTACTTTTAGAAGGAACCCGGCCAAAATTAACCAATCAATTTTTTTCTCAATCAGCAGGTTTAGCAGAGAATCGCTCTCATTCATCTCT
>JAUZOL010000211.1 GCA_030706455.1 Bacteroidota bacterium | reverse complement strand
GCAAGCTAATCGCTATAGTTTATGGTTATACCTTAGCGATAATGATTGCTCGTTTGTTATTTTGGACGATACTTCAAAGTTGTTTGTTGGCATAAAGAGGGTTAGTCATATTTCATTGACAAAAACTATCGAATTGTTTGACGAACTATCCGCGATTCCTTTTTCACGTGTTTCTATTGCACTTGATGTACAGCCGAGCATGATGATTCCACGGGCTTTATTCAGACAAGAAAATAAACGGAATCTATTGGCGTTCACTTCTGAATTTAACGAAGAACATGAAGTGATTGAGCAATTTATTCCTTCCTTGTCAATGGTGAACCTTTTTGCTGTTGCTCCTTCTTTCAAATCATTTATAGCTCCCTATTTCCCCAAGGCAAATCTTATTCATACGTCTTCGGCAATGCTTATTGCAGCTGCCAATTTATCACGATCAGTCGATTCAAATCCAACCATGGGAATCCGTATTACGGATAATCATTTGTATGTCTGTGTGTTTGATAATGGGAAATTGATGTTGTCTAATTATTTTGCGATTAAGACTTGTGATGATATAGTTTATTGGCTCTTGCGTCTTTGCGAACAGTTTGGGTTCCAAACGTCAAAAGTGCGTATCTATTTTCAGGGAGTCGATAATTTGCTGGACGAACGGATTGTCGTTCTGAAGCAACATTTTGCAAAGTTGAATTTACTTCCATTCCCTGATCTGTTTCAGTTGACTCCGGAGATAAAGGCAGAAGCCAAAGAAATTTTTACTGACTTGTTTTACCTTCCCATATGCGAATTGTAAGCGGAAAATTCAAAGGTCGTCGGTTTAGTCCGCCAACCCACATTACGGCACGTCCTACAACAGATTTTGCCAAAGAAGCATTATTTAATGTTCTGAATAACTATATTAGTTTTGAGGATTGTGTTGTCCTCGATCTTTTTGCTGGTACGGGTAGCATTAGTTACGAATTTGCCTCCAGAGGCGTAAAACGGGTTGTGAGTGTTGAGATGAGCGATAAGCATCTGGATTTTATACATAAAATCAGACAGGAGTTGGGGCTGATGAAGGTCGTTTATCCGATTAAAATGAATGTGTTTCGCTATATTCAACAGGGGAAGGAACAATTCGATGTGATATTTGCTGATCCTCCCTATGAAATGAAAGAATTACCTCAATTACCGGCTTTAGTGCTACAGGGCAATTTGCTGAGCGATGACGGAATATTTATTCTTGAACATTCAGCAAAGCAGGACTTTAGTCAGGAACCGAATTTTCTGGAACATCGGCAGTACGGGAATGTGAACTTTTCGCTGTTTACCAAGAAAGTCAATTAAGACTAAGCTTAACAAGGTCGATCCTGTTGTTTTCTACTTTGAGGATACGGAATGTGAAATGCAGAACTTTTATGGTTTCATTCGCTTTTGGCAGGTTCTGATAGTGGCTTAATATAAAACCTGCAATAGTGCTGTATTCGTCAGACTCGGGAATCTCAAGGTCAAAAAGCTCGTTAACCTGGTCTATTTCCATTCTTCCGGAAAGGATATATTCCCCGTTTTCAAGCTTCTTGGAGATCAATCCACTGCGATCATGCTCGTCTTCTATTTCTCCAAATATTTCTTCAAGAATATCTTCAAGGGTTACAATTCCGGCTGTTCCTCCATATTCATCAACCACTACGGCGATACTCTTTTTTTGCTGGTTGAATAACTTCATCAATTTATTAGCCTGCATCGTTTCCGGAACAATAGGCACGTCATTGATATGTTCTGTCCAGGTATCCGGATGACGAAGCATTTCTGATGAATGGATAGATCCAATGATGGAATCTATGTTGTTTTGGTAGATGAGAATTTTTGAATGTCCTGTTTCAATGAAAAGCTGTTTTAGTTGTTGTAGTGATGCTTCAGCTTCGTCAATGGCAATGATTTCGGTGCGGGGCACCATGCAATCCCGCAGCTTAACGGAAGAGAAATCCAGCGCATTCTGAAAAATTTTCACTTCGGTATCCAAATCCTGTTCATCATCCTGATGGTCTATGCTTTCCTGAATCAAATGATCTAAGTCTATTCGGGAGAAGACATTATGATGCTTTGAATTCACTTTTACACCAACTGTGCGGAGCAGGAAGATTGAGACCCAGACACTGATTTTGGAAATAGGGTAGAGAACAATGTAAAACAGGAAAAACAACGGAGAAAATATTCGCAACCAAAGATTGGGATTTGAGCGAAAAATAATCTTCGGAATATATTCTCCAGCTAATAGAATGAAAGCAGTAGCTAATGCAGTTTCAATTAATGTGATAAAAAGGTCGCTGCTTGTGACGGTCAGCAAAAGAGGGTGCATTAGCTGTGCAGTCATTATACTGAAAATGACTAATGCAATATTATTGCCAACTAAGGTGGTTGTGATGAACTGCTCGGGGTATCGATAAAAAATGGAAAGGAAAAAGTTGGTCACATGACTCTGACTTTTTTCCAGTTCAAACCTCAGTTTGTTGGAAGATATATAGGCTATTTCCATTCCTGAAAAGAAGGCTGAAAATAGCAATGAAATAATTATGATAAGGTAAATTTCCATTTATGACCTACATTGCAGGGCTGACCGGAATAATACCCTGCGGTTTTTTGATGGCATATTGCGTTAAGGTCTGATTGGATTCAAACCCTAATCCCGTAAAAATCTTTGTGCGTTGCGTGATTTTGATAAGAGAATCAGAATAGATTTTTTGATCCCGCTGGTTCCAGTAGACTTGTTCGCTTTCAAACATATCTCCCTGTAAATTAATCATCCGGACTTTACCGTCAAGTCGCCAAAGCTGACGCACCTGATAGTAGTAAGCTTTCTTGCAGTTGATTTCGGCATCAACATGGAATGACTGGTCAAATCGTTGTAAGTGAACACCTTTTGGAAAAGCCCAGTACGGTTCGGACGATTTGTCGTAAATATACCAAACCGGCGTAGTAATCCTGTATCTCGTAATCCCCGAGTCGGAAATTAACGTGGTTACATTTTCGGCATACATTCTCGGCAGTTTGGTCCTGTCAATAGGTTTTACGGGAATCTCAGATTCCGTTTTTTTGCATCCTGTACAAAAGCACAAAACAACCGCCCCAAGGGCGATTGTTAAGCATTTGATGTTGTATTTTATATGTTGGTTATACATTTATGCGGCCAGCTTCTTCCAATTATAGTTTGCGTTTAAAGAACCAGATTTCATTAAGTGAAAGACCCAGTGTAAATCTGAAGTAATTCTCTTTAATTGATGTGGCTGTCGATTTCCCTTTAATCCCATATTCAAAGGATGTGTTGATCATACTTTTTGAAGAACGCAGAGGAAATCCAAAACCACAGGTTACAGCCATCTGGCTGGGTGTATATCCGTTTACATTGATGTATGAGTCAGAATAATACGCACCGAATCTGAAACTCATACGCTGAAAATATGTCTTGCCATAGGGGTTATCGATATATTCACCACCAATAGATATCTTAGTGCGGTTTTTCAAAGCTCCGGTCTGTCCAAAATATTTTGCGTCGCTCCATTTTTGATACAAGAAATCGGCCCCCAGGGTTAAACGGTTGTCGTACGTATAACTTGTTCCGACACCAAATTGCATGGGAGTTTCAAAAGAATGCGAAGTAAGTGCGTCTTTCGTGCTGTCGAGACCCAGAATCAACTTGTCATAAGTTCCGTGTAAATTCATTTTGGGTTCAAACATTGCTCCTACCGTTAAATATCCTTTTTTTGAGATTTTTCCAAATACTTGAGCTCCAAGTCGAACATTGAAAGAGCTGACGTCTATGTTGATCTTTTCAGAGGTCGAATGAGTTGTCAGTGATGTGTTGGATATATCTACGATGCTAAATCCTCTGTTGTAAGTGTTGCTGCCAAAAAGATAAATGGCATTTGCTCCGAGGGATATATGGTTGAATAAACGGAACGACAATCCGCCGTAAATCTGAGAAATACCGCCTGTGCCGTTGTATTGTTGAGCATAGTTAATTGTATCGGAAAGACCGTTAACTTTGGTTGTTCCGGTTAACGAATAGTCGTAACCAGTAAAAGAATAAGGAATGATACCGATGCTTGCTCCCATAAATTTGCTTAGCGGCATTTGCATTGCCAGATAATCCAAGTTTCCATTGTGGGTATTGCGACTTCCTGTGGCATCATTGAAATGTGAAGCTAAACCGGAAATACCAAGATCAAACAGAAATGTCATAGAGTCGATAGCACTGTATGAAGCTGGGTTTGCAGGGTTGATTGAAGCGTGATCTCTTACTCCGAAACCAATTCCACCCATTGCCTGACTACGGCCAAAGCCGGGTTCTCGCAATTCTCCAAGTCCATAACGGGTATAAGGTGAATTCGTGTTGTTCTGTGCCATTACGGCAACACCAATGGTTAAAGCAACAAGTGCGCAAACAATTCTATAGCTGTACATTATAAGTTAATATGCGGTTAAGTCCTATCAATACTAAGTTTAACTCTACAAAGATGGGGTTTTTTAGCTTTGCCACAAAAGGAATTGAGCCTCTACCAGTTAAAAAAACTGAAAGGTTGGGATACTTTTGCATAAACAAAGTTATGTACCCTTCTATTTCAAATTCAATGCCTTGCATTACTCCGACCGTAATTGCTTCAATTGTATTTTTGCCAATCAATAAATCGGCGTTTTTTTCTTCTACCAAAGGTAATTTTCCGGTAAATTCGTGCAAAGCTCTGAACCTTATTTTTGCTCCCGGCGAAATGGTTCCGCCCAGAAATGTATTTTCAGAAGAAACAAGATCGTAAGTGATTGCTGTTCCAGCATCAATTATAAGCAGATTGGTGTCTGGTAGCATCCAATTGGCACCAACAGCAGCTGCAATTCGGTCTTTTCCCAATGTATCGGGAGTTTCATATTCATTTTGAATGGGGAGAGGTGTGTGGTGTGTTAGTTCCGTAAAGTATACGGGGAGATTTTGTAAATATTGTTTCGTTTGCTGATCAATGGAAATGACAGAACATAAAATGACGGCTTTTACAGGAAACCGGCTCAAAAAATCAGCCACAATTTCTGAAGTTAAAAGCGGATATCTTTCAACCAATAGTAGTCTGTTTTGCTCAAATATAGCAATCTTTACAGCGCTATTGCCCTGGTCAATAATTAGGTTCATAGATGTTCGGATGGTGCTCAACCAAAAAAAGGAAACTCGCGTTGAGCTTCCTTTTTATAGATGATTGTTTGAAAAACAAATCAAATACGTTTTTCTTTGATACGGGCTTTTTTGCCGGTAAGTGCACGCAAGTAGTACAATTTTGCTCTGCGAACTTTACCTACTTTGTTCACTGTGATGCTGTCGATAAATGGAGAATCCATAGGGAAGATACGTTCAACACCAACATTGTCAGACATTTTACGAACAGTAAAACGTTTTTTGTCGCCAGATCCTGTGATTTTGATTACCACACCTCTGTACTGCTGGATACGTTCTTTGTTTCCTTCAATAATACGATAAGCAACAGTGATTGTATCACCACTTTTGAAAGCAGGAAGGCTACGCTCAAGGGCGAAAGCTTGTTCTGCAACTTTAACTAAATCCATTGTTTTTCAATTAATTAATTTAGACTTAGTACGCAACATAACAGTTCTCTCTCTTCTGCCAGCGATTGCGACCAAATGAGCTGCAAAGGTAAGTTATTTTCTTGTAATTTCCAAAGAGACAGCGTGTAAATTACTTTGAATTATTTGTTGGGTTCCAG
>JAUZOL010000210.1 GCA_030706455.1 Bacteroidota bacterium | reverse complement strand
CCAGAAATGATCTCTTCTTAAGGTCTTTGTTTCTGGATCTTTGCTCTTTAATCTACTAAATATGAGTCAATCACAAATTTCAGGAAGCCAGGCGCTCATGCGAGCGTTTGTTGCCGAAGGAGTTGAAACCATTTTCGGCTATCCCGGCGGAGCTATTATGCCGGTTTACGATGCATTGTACGATTTTCACGACAAGATGCGCCACATTCTGGTGCGTCACGAACAGGGAGCCGTACATGCAGCGCAGGGTTATTCACGCGTAACCGGAAAAACTGGTGTCGTCATCGTAACTTCAGGTCCGGCTGCTACAAATGTGATTACCGGTGTGGCCGATGCTATGATCGATAGTACGCCGATGGTAGTTGTCTGCGGACAAGTGGTTGCCTCGCTTTTGGCTACCGATGCGTTTCAGGAAACCGACGTGGTGGGCATTACCCAGCCTATTACCAAATGGAGCTATCAGATACGTTCTGCAGCTGAGATACCATGGGCAGTGGCTCGTGCTTTTTATATTGCCCGCGAAGGCCGTCCCGGTCCGGTGGTGCTCGACCTCACCAAAAATGCGCAGATCGAATTGATGAATTTCCATTACGAACCGTGTACTTTTATTCGCAGCTTTATCCCGACTCCGCCGATTGATGAACAGACTGTTTCGGATGCGGCCGCTTTGATTAATCAGGCAAAAAAACCGATTGCTGTGGTTGGGCAGGGAGTTATTTTGGGTAATGCCGAAGACGAATTGCTGGCAATGCTCGAAAAAGCCCAAATTCCTGCTGCCTGGACACTGCTTGGACTGTCGGCCATGCCTACCGATCATCCGCTCAACAAAGGGATGTTGGGAATGCACGGCAATTATGGCTGCAATATCAAAACCAACGAATGCGATGTGCTGATTGCCATCGGTATGCGTTTTGACGACCGGGTGACCAGCAAACTGGCTACTTATGCCAAACAGGCAAAAATTATTCATTTCGACATCGATATTGCCGAGATAAACAAAAATGTAAAAGCGGATGTAGCCGTTTTGGGAAACTCAAAAGAGACTATTGCCGAAGTTACCAAACAGTTGCAACGAGCTCGTCACGACGAGTGGATTGCCAGCTTTGATTCGTATGCCAAAATCGAATACGACGAAGTGATCAAAGAGGAGATAGATCCTTCCACTCCCGATATTAAAATGGGCGAAGTGATCAGTAAGGTGTCCGAAGCTACAGGGCACAAAGCTATTTGTGTTACCGATGTGGGGCAGAACCAGATGATGGGAGCCCGTTACTTCCGGTTTTCACAAACCCGTAGTATGGTTACTTCGGGTGGATTGGGAACCATGGGATTTGGTTTGCCGGCTGCTATCGGAGCTAAAATTGGCGCTCCCCACCGCACTGTTTGCCTCTTTTGTGGCGACGGTGGCATTCAGATGACCATTCAGGAGCTGGGAACTATCCTTCAGGAAAATATCGGGGTAAAGATCATCGTGCTTAATAATCACTTCCTCGGCATGGTTCGCCAATGGCAGGAAATGTTCTTTGACGAACGTTATTCGTTTACCAATATGAAAAATCCTGATTTCGTAGCTGTTGCCAAAGCGTATGGAATTAATGGTAAATGTGTTTCCACGCACGAGGAGCTCGATCACGCTATTGCCGAAATGGTTAGCAACGACGATGCTTACCTGCTCGAAGTGCGGATCGAACCCAAAGGGATGGTGTTACCGATGGTACCTGCCGGTGCTGATATAACCGACGTACGATTGAAATAACGACCTCCCCTAACCCCTCCCAAGGAGGGGAAACGGAATCTGCAACAGAATTGTATTTTTAAAAATATGTCATAACAATAAATTCGCCCGGATTTTCCTCCTCCCCTTGAGGGGAGGTTGGGAGGGGCTACTGACTTATGGAAAAAACATTATATACCGTTATCGTTTTCTCTGAAAACCGCCCCGGATTGCTGAATCAGGTATCCATTATCTTTTCGCGCCGGCAGCTCAATATCGAAAGCCTTACCGTATCGGCATCTTCTATCGAAGGTGTTCACAAGTTCACCATCACGGTCTATACCGACGAGGAAGAAATTGATAAGGTGGTAAAGCAGATCGAGAAACGTATCGACGTGCTCAAAGCCTATTATTACACTGATGATGAGGTTATTTACCAGGAAGTTGCGCTTTACAAGGTTGATACAGAGTCGATTCTTGAAAGTGACGAAATAGAACAACTGGTACGAAAATACAACGCCCGTTTTCTGGAGATTACCCGTACCTTCTCGGTAATCGAAATGACCGGGCACACTGACGAGATCAAGGAGCTGTATTATGCTCTCGATAAGTTTGGGGTAAAACAGTACGTCCGTTCGGGTCGCATTGCCATCACCAAATCGACTTCCGAATTGCTCAGCAAGTTCCTTTCCGAGCGCGAAGAGGAAGCAAAGAGCTGACAGCAAGCATTTCAGCAAAATATTACACCTTCTTTTTTACAGGCATATTCTCTGTGAAAAGAAGGTGTTTTTGTTTTTATAATACTGAAGATGAATAGGATATGCGCTGTGTGTTTTTCGGGATAAAAATTGTAACTTTGTGCCGACTTAAATAGTTTTAAAAACATAAATTATTCACAGATGAATGTAGTAACAAAAACCATCGAACTGGGCGATGGACGCACTATTACTATCGAAACAGGGAAGTTGGCAAAACAAGCCGACGGTTCTGTAGTAGTTAGAATGGGCGACACGATGTTGTTGGCAACGGTATGCGCTGCCGCTGATGCTGTCCCTGGCACCGATTTTATGCCGTTATCGGTTGATTACAAAGAAAAATATGCCGCTGCTGGTCGTTTCCCGGGTGGCTTTACCCGTCGCGAAGGTCGTCCTTCCGACTCTGAAATCCTCGTTTCGCGTTTGGTTGACCGCGCGTTGCGTCCTTTATTTCCTGACGATTTCCACGCTGAAACTTTTGTCAACGTAATGTTGATTTCTGCTGATGGCGTTGATATGCCTGATGCGTTAGCCGGTTTAGCTGCTTCGGCTGCTTTGGCTGTTTCAGATGTTCCTTTCAACGGACCTATTTCTGAAGTTCGTGTTGCTCGTATTCAGGGCAAATATGTAGTGAATCCTACTTTTGACCAACTTACCGAAGCTGATCTCGATGTTATCGTGGCCGCAACCATCGACAACATTATGATGGTAGAAGGTGAAATGGACGAAGTTTCGGAAATGGATCTGCTGGAAGCTATGAAAGTAGCTCACGAAGCAATTAAAGTACATTGTCAGGCACAAATCGAACTGATGGAAGCTGTAGGAAAAACAGTAAAACGTACCTACTGCCACGAAGTGAACGATGAAGATTTGCGCAAAGATATTCACAATAAAACATTTGCAAAAGCATTTGAACTCGCAAAATCGGGTAATACCGACAAACACGCACGTGTTGCTGCATTCAAAGCTGTAAAAGAAGAATACATCGCTGCTCTCGAACCTGAAGTTGCTGCTGAAAAAGGCGCTTTGATTTCACGCTACTACCATGATGTAGAAAAAGAAGCTATGCGTCGTGCTATTTTGGACGAAGGTATTCGTTTGGATGGCCGTAAAACAACTGAAATCCGCCCTATCTGGTCAGAAGTTGATTACCTGCCGGGAGCTCACGGTTCTGCCGTATTTACCCGTGGAGAAACTCAATCGTTGACTACCGTTACATTGGGAACCAAAATGGACGAAAAGCTGATTGATGAAGCTTTGGTACAAGGTAAAGACCGTTTCTTATTACACTATAATTTCCCTCCTTTCTCGACCGGCGAAGCTCGTGCATCACGTGGTACCGGCCGTCGTGAAATCGGTCACGGAAACCTGGCATTGCGTGCTTTGAAACGCATGATCCCTGAAGATTATCCATACGTTGTTCGTGTAGTATCCGATATCCTCGAATCTAACGGTTCGTCGTCTATGGCAACTGTTTGCGCAGGTACTTTGGCTTTGATGGACGCTGGTGTGGCTATCAAAAAACCGGTTTCAGGTATTGCAATGGGTTTGATCTCTGAAAACAAAGGAACAAACTTCGCAGTTCTTTCTGATATCTTGGGTGACGAAGACCACCTGGGCGATATGGACTTCAAGGTAACCGGAACTAAAGACGGTATTACTGCAACACAAATGGACATCAAGGTAGACGGACTTTCGTTCGAAATTCTTGAAAAAGCTTTGATGCAGGCACATGCAGGTCGTATGCACATTCTGGGCAAAATCGCCGAAACTATCGAAGATCCTCGCGAAGACCTGAAACCGAATGCACCTCGCATTGTGGTAATCACTATTCCGAAAGATTTGATCGGTGCTGTAATAGGCCCGGGCGGTAAAATTATTCAGGGAATTCAGGCAGAAACAGGTGCTAATGTTGCTATCGAAGAAGTTGGCAATATCGGCCGTGTGGAAATTGCCGCTACCAACAAGGCTTCTCTTGATGCTGCTATTGCTCGTGTAAAAGGAATCACAGCTATTCCTGAGGTAGGAGAGGTTTACACTTCCAAAGTAAAATCGATCATGCCTTACGGTTGTTTTGTAGAGTTCCTGCCAGGCAAAGAAGGCTTGCTCCACATTTCTGAAATTTCATGGACTCGTCTTGAAACTGTAGAAGCTGCAGGTTTGAAAGAAGGCGATACAATCGAAGTGAAATTGCTCGATGTAGATCCGAAGAGCGGTAAATTTAAACTTTCACACAAAGTTTTGGTTCCGCGTCCTCACGATCAGGAAAAGAAATAATTACTAACATAATTCATTTTCCAAAAGAGGGATAGACATTGTCTATCCCTCTTTTTTTTGTTGTTGCGGATTCAGATAGCTTTGCAAAGCTTCCACGTACTGTTGAAATGCTTCCACGCCCTGCTGCGTGATTTTGCATGTCGTGCAGGGCATTTTTCCTTTGAAAGACTTGGTTACGTCAATGTAGCCGGCCTCTCTCAGCTTTTCTATTTGTACGCTTAAATTTCCGGCCGTAGTCCCGGTTTGTTTGCGGATATAGGTAAAGTCGGCGCTCTCGACACTGATTAGTATCGACATTACACCAAGTCTCAACTCGCTATGTAACAGTGGATTTAATTCTTTGAACATCTCTTCTGGGCTCTGTAGTTCAAAATATGACCGGGGATGATGTCGATGCAGATAAATGCTAAAGCGAATGTCAGCATTTTGACATCGTAGTCGGGAACCAAATAGTTGACAAAGCCGATCAGCATCCCTACAAGCGATCCGATAACAGAAGGCTTAAACTCGGTTACCAGTCCGGTAAGCATGGAGCCCATGCCCATCATCAGAATAACGACAAATAAAATGGGAAATGCCCACATGAAGCTGAAAATGGTTGCGGCAGACAGAAAGAAGCCGGTTATTCCAACAACCATCCAGATATACCTAATCACCTTGTCGATGTAGGTTTTGACTAACTTTGGCTGTCTGCTCTTGAATACGATATAAGGATAACCTATTACCGGAATGAGAAACCACAAAAAATTCCAATTCGAATTTCCGGTCAGATGAAATGCCAACCATACGGAAAAAGTGGCAAATACCGTTGCATATCCCCATACAAGCATATTGCCACCGGTACCTCTTTCAAGTCTTCTTTGTGTGTTTTGAATCATTTGCGCAATCAGCGCCAAACTCTCTTTTTCATTTAGAGTTTTGTCCTGCATCTGAGAGTCTTCCATCTTGTAAAATTTTAAGTGTAAAGGTAATTGTAAATTATTTTTGTCGCAAGATTATT
>JAUZOL010000021.1 GCA_030706455.1 Bacteroidota bacterium | reverse complement strand
TGCCGTATATTTGCAGTGTATTAATATAGTAATACACTAATACGATAACATTATGATTGAAATAGAAAACATGTCATTTTGGTACAAAGAAAAATCGAAAGTATTCGACTCTTTGACCATGAAACTGGAACCCGGAAAAATATATGGACTTCTGGGAGAAAATGGCGTTGGTAAAACCACTTTTCTGCGTCTCATTGCCGGCTTGCTTTTTCCCGAAGACGGCAATTGCAAAGTGATGGACTACACTCCGGGCAAAAGACAGCCGGGCTTTTTATCAAAGATATTTTACCTGCCGGAAGAATTTATGGTAACACACCAGAAAGCAGATGAATATGCCCGCAATGTCGGTCCTTTTTATCCCAACTTCGAATACAACCATTATGCAACTCTGATGCAGGAGTTTGGTGTGGATGGCGAAAAGAAACTGCACGAGATGTCATTCGGACAAAAGAAGAAAGCTATGATTTCGCTGGCTTTGGCCTGTAACACTGAGCTGTTGCTGCTGGACGAACCCACCAATGGCCTCGACATTCCATCGAAATCAATTTTCCGCCGGGTGGTAGCACGTGCTGCTGATGAAAACAAGTGTATCATCATTTCTACTCATCAGGTACGCGACCTCGAATTCCTGATTGATCCGATTGTAATTCTTGAGCGCAACAACGTATTGCTAAACGAATCGGTAGAATCGATTACACGCAAACTGAAATTTGCAGTATTACCATACATACCCGAAGATGCACTCTATTCGGAACCTATGATGGGAGGTTACGGAGTGGTAGTACCGAATCCCGATGGAGAAGAAAGTAAAGTAAACATAGAATTGTTGTTTAATGCGGCTATTGCCAATCGTGCACGCTTTGCCGAATGGTTCAATTAATTTTCAATACATTACGAACATGAACGAAACATTTAATATCCAGCGGCTTTTCCGCATTGTAAAAGCCGAAACGGTGGCATTTCGCCGTCATTACCTGTTTTATCTGATTTTTGCGGCCGCTTATGCTGCATCAGACATTTTGATCAACCGTACCAGCTTTCACCCCAACGTTTTTGCGGGGTTAGGCATTTTTCTGATGATCATTTCACCCTTTATGCTTTATAACGATGTATTCCACAAGATTAAAGGGGTGAATTATTCTATGCTGCCAGCTTCCAACTTTGAAAAATGGCTTGCATTCTGGTTTCAGAATGTAATTGTAGTTCCTCTCATTATTGGAACACTTTGGCTCATCTTGTGGGGGCTTGAATTTGCACTGTTTGGCAGACCAATTGACATACATATCGGAACAAACGAATGGCATGCTTATTTTATCGGGATCTTGGGCGGACAGGCCATTGCGATGATCGGCACAATGTCGTTCCGCAGACTGAAATGGCTCAAAACACTGGGTGCGATTTTCATTTTGCAAGTTACATTCGGATTGCTTACCAATCTGCTTGTTTATCAATTCGACCTCAAAAGCTTTATCATGGAAGTGCAGATGGCAAATATAGAACCGTCTACCACTTCATGGCTAATTGACTATATCAAAATTGTTGCACATATCATCTTCCCATTTGGATTATGGCTGGTATCGTTCTTCAAATTACAGGAACAGGAGTTATAAAATCCGTTCCACATCACTAACTAACCAAAATAAAAATGGAATTCGATAATAATAAACCAATATACCTGCAAATTGCTGATTTTGTATGCGAAAAAATTCTTCGCAACGAATGGAGCGCAGGTGGCCGCATCCCTTCGGTAAGGGAATTAGGAGCCGACTTGCAGGTAAATCCGAATACCGTCATGCGCACTTACGATTATTTGCAGGGAGAAGATATTATCTTCAACAAACGGGGTATCGGATATTTTGTAGCAGAAGACGCTATGCAGAATATTATAAAGCTTAACCGCACAGAGTTCTTCAGCCATCAGTTGCCAATGATTTTCAGCACAATGAAAGCATTGGGAATTACTTTTGAAGAGATAAAATCTCAATATGAAGCGTTTTTACAAAAATAATCATCGGGGGTGCATCGTACTCCCCGAATAAACTTATGAAATTTATGAAACTTATGAAAATCATAAACAAACGCAGCAATATCACATTGATTATCATCCTCCTGCTCTTAATCAGCATTCCCTTTGCCGCGTATGCCTATTTCCGCCATTTGGTAAACGAAGCTGAAAAGAATCCTGCCAATAAAGGATTGAAGGAGATTCGTTTACAAACCAATGATAAAGACAGCATAAGCATTAGTCTGGAAGGCAACAATGTAAAAGGAGTGTCAGTTAAGACAAAGGTTGTAAAACACTCGAAATAAACGCGATAAATTTACTCACAAACTAATTCAGGCAAACAAAACAATGAAAAAATTCCTCTTTGCAGTTTTATTTTTTATTCCGCTCTTGATGAGCGCTCAGACTGCAGCTACCAGGTATCAGGTAAAAGGACAGGCAATTGACTCGATAACTTCAGAAACAATGCCGTACGTGACATGCTCCGTCGTTTTGGCAAACAAACCGCAACAGGTCGTTGCCCGTTTCGCCAGCGATATTGACGGAAAATTTACCGGAGAATTGAAAAATCCGGGAAAATATATCGTTATAGTATCTTTTGTAGGAAAACAACCTGCAAAACGCACCTTTAGCGTTGGCCCCAACAACCGTATAATCCAATTAGGCAAAATCGAACTTGCAGATAACCAACAATCGCTCAAAGAAGTAAGCATTGTGGCTACACGTCCGTTAATTAAGGCCGAAGCCGATAAGATTACTTACGATACGGAACAAGATCCCGAAACCAAGACATCAACTGTACTAGACGTACTGCGCAAAGTGCCTATGGTAACTGTTGACGGACAGGATAACATTCAGCTAAAAGGAGCTTCCAACTTCAAGTTCTTCCTCAACGGAAAGCCTACAAATATGTTCAATAACAATCCGAGTATGATATTGAAGAGCATGCCGGCCAATATGGTAAAAAACATTGAAGTGATTACACAACCGGGTGCAAAATATGATGCAGAAGGTGTAGGTGGTATTATCAATATTGTAACGATGCAAAAAACCGCTACCAAAGGATATTCGGCCACCATCAACACGCAGGTTTCATCCCGTGGTTCGTATGGAGGAGGACTTAACCTGATGGTACAAAGCGGCAAATTCAGTTTCTCGGGTAACTACAACTACAATCACAGCAAACAGTTTCCGATTACTACAACGTCTGACAGACAGACTTATTCTGACAAAGCGCCCTACCCTAATGCGGCGCAGGTAGCCACAGTAAAAACGACAGCTCCAATGCAGTTCGGTAGCGGCCAGTTAAGCTTTGAGATGGATACTCTCAACCTGTTCACATTATCGTACAACCGTCGTTATGGTCTTCCAAAGAGCGAAACAACTGCGTTTACCGATAATTATGAAAAGAATATGAATCCGTTGTTTTCCTATCAACAGGAAAGCTCTCAAAAACAGACCTGGGGTTCTACTGATATTGGGCTTGACTACCAGCACTCATTTAAGAAAAAAGGAGAACAGTTTACCTTATCGTATAAACTGAGTAACACACCGAATAATAGCAATTACGTAGCCCAGAATCTTATCAGCTCGACTTATCACAGCTCACCTCAACCCGGATTGTTCCAGTCAAGCACAAGTAAAAATGATGCAAAATCGAACGAACATACTTTTCAGGCCGATTACACCACCCCTCTGGCGAAAGGACATACTCTGGAATTGGGAACAAAATATATTATACGTCTGAACGACAGTAAAAGTGATGAGTCGTACACTTTCTTTAATGTTTTACAACCGTATCCTTATACACCGTATATTTCGTCCGACAGTATCACTAATTTCAAAAACAATCAGGATATTCTGGGTGTGTATGCAAGCTATGCCGGCAACGTTGGAAAATGGGGATTCAAGAGCGGTGTTCGGTATGAATATACCTGGCTGAAGGCTGAATTCGATAAAGCCGACAGAAACTTCACAACCGATTACGGAGTGGTAGTGCCCTCGGCAATTGTGACTTACAAATTATCGGACATGCAAAGCCTCAAATTCGGATATAACATGCGTATTCAACGGCCGAGCATCGGCTACCTGAACCCGTACGTAGACCGCAAAGACCCGAACTACATCAGTTATGGTAATCCGAACCTCGATCCGGAAAAAAGCCACAATATCACTTTGGGATATAGTAATTTTGCTCCCAAATACAATCTTAGCGCCGAACTGACTTATACTTTTGTGAACAATGCCATTGAGCAATATACATTCCTGCCAGAGGGTGGTACTGTTCAAGAAATAACCTATGCCAATATCGGACACAACAAGCAAGTGAACATGAACCTGTTCGGCAACTATCGCGGCATCAAATGGCTCACCCTTTTTATGAACGGAAACGTCAGCTACATTAACATGAAGAGTGGAGCCTTTAACATGGCAAACGATGGCTTCACCGGCCGTTTGTACGCAGGTGGAACGGTTATCCTGCCAAAAGATCTACGTATGAGCGTGGGCGGCGGCGGAATGCTTCCTCAAATCAACCTGCAGGGAAGTCAGTCGGCATTCTACTACAGCTTCTTCTCTCTTTCGAAAGACTTGATGAAGAAACGCCTGAATGTGTCGATGAGCACTGTATGGTTACCTAAAACACATATCACAATGGATACTCATGGCGCCGACAGCAAGACGGGAGCACCCACATTCGATCAGCACACCGACATCCATATCGGACAACCGCTTGAATTCCGCTTCAATGTATCATACCGCATCGGTAGCATGAACGCGCAGGTAAAGAAAGCGAAGTCTACGATCTCTAACGATGATCAGAAAGCAAAAGAGAATAGCAGTGCCGGGCAAAACCCGATGCAATAATTCACTTTGTTCTTTTATTTTGAGCGCCGGTTCCGTGAGGAATCGGCGTTTTTTTCATAAAGTCGTCTGGGATTCACTAAGCAAATATTTGTGTGAATATAATTTTCTAAATTTGGAGCGGGATAGTGCAATGTTGGTTATAAACCTGACAAGCGGTTAAATTTATCGAATTGATTCGCAGGCTGGCGCAGATCTCCTGATCTGTGCCGGAGCTGAACGGCAAAGACAAAGATCTACCCCTAATCCCCTTAAGGAGACTTTGCGGTAGTGAAAACAGGAAGATTAGCAAACATTTTTCAGGACGAGTCACAAAGCAAATTTGCCCAATGAGAGAAAAAAGTCACAACATGCCGACTAAAGCCCCTTCAGGGGTTTGGGGTAAATAAAACAGATCATCAATGCTTCAAAAGGACACAGTACAACACACCATGTATTATAATGCTCAGCCAGTTATTTTTGCAAGGGCAAAAGAGCTGCGCGAGAACATGACGCCTGCGGAAAAAGTGCTTTGGGAAAGACTCAGATGCAATCAACTTGGAGTTCGTTTCAAAGCTCAACATCCGATCGATATTTTTATTGCCGACTTTTATTGTCATCGGGCAAAATTGGTTGTAGAAGTGGATGGAGAAATTCATGTCTCACAATCGGATTATGATGACGGACGTACAGCCGAACTCGAACGCCTATGTCTTACAGTGATTCGATTTACCAATGAAGAAGTACTAAAGGACGTAAACCTCGTAATACAACAGATTAAAGATAAATTGAGCGATCTAAATATGAGATAAATAACATCGTAATACTTCTATGCGTTTTCTACCCCTAATTAGCTCCGCTGATCTATGATTGATACGAAAGCCGTGGCGACAAGGAATAAAATTAATACCTAATAAATATGACAAAAGATTCTAATATCCCGTTTCAGGTAATCGGGTGGAACGAAGTTCCAAAAACCGAGCATAAAGGAGAGAGTGGAACCGCATTCTGGCAAACCATGCAGTTTCCGGGATTAAGAGTCCGGATAGTGGAATATTCGAAGGGATATCTAGCCGACCATTGGTGTAAAAAGGGACACATCGTTCATTGTCTGGAAGGTGAATTTGTAAGCGAGTTGGAAAATGGCGAACGCTTCACTTTGACAAAGGGCATGACCTACGTGGTTTCCGACGAATTGAGTTCACACCGGTCGAGCACGGAGCAAGGCGTGAAACTCATGATCATCGATGGTGATTTTTTACAATTGAAGTAAGCCCGGTAAATCAGAAAACATTGTTTGAGTTGAAATGGCTGCTTTATTGGATAGATATGAATCATCCTGTTTTATGTACCAAATTAGCACTAAAAACAGAATGAATGGCAAAAGTACCTAATCTTTACTCACAAAACAGCAATCTCTCTATTGAATGACTTTAGATATATTGAAATGAGTCAGTTTATAAGTGTACGGATATACTTTACAAGCCAGACAAAAGCCGACTGCCGCCTCTAACAAGGCACAAACTCCGAACACAGCACTAATCACGAACGCCAGTTGATTTAATCCCAAAAGAGTAGACACAAGCATCGACAAGCTGAAGACAGTTCCTATTTTGGCCGCAAAGAATTTGGGGCCGGCATTAATCACTTTGGGTTGAAGCGACAAAACGGACACCGCCTTTTTCGACACGAAGGCCAAAGGGCTATAGGCCGCAAGGTCAAAACCTCGCAACAAAAAGTCGGCCAGTAGAAAAAGAATTATGAGTGGATTTGCACTCAGCTGAAAGATTACTAAAAACAACACGGTAAGAGCTGCATTGCTGCGGGCTACGTTTTCATCCGCTTTTTTATTGTTGATGGGGCATATCGCTTTGGTTTGCATATCCGTTATTCTGTGAGTTATTACTGACACAAAAATACTACCCAGCACATCCGGAATCAATCCCACACATTGAGTATTTTTATACCACAAACATGGTATTGCGAACTCATAATGCCGCATCACCAATCGAGTGTAAATCGTATCTTTGTCTCAAAATCAATCCTCTCTATGGAAACCAACCCGACATATTACGGATTACCTGCTCGTGTTCAGCTGGAAGAGCTGGGTGAAAACCATCTGGGCATTCGCAAAGTAATCAAAAGCCGCATCATCCGTAAAGACGCCGAAAAAATAGTGCAAATGGCACGACAAATCAAAAGCGTAAATCCCGCAGTGGAAATTACGCTTCTTTGTAGCCGCAATATCTGCTCCAAATCGCTGACCTTGCTCCGCGAAGAGCAGATAGAGATCGGATATATCGATTAGCCCGGTCAGTTGTCCGACATCCGGTCCAGCCTCAGCTGATGCTTGATGGCATGGCGAATGGTGCTGAACTTGGGATGAAACGTATTAGGACGCAGGGTGCTTTTCCAGATGAAAAACAGCAGCAACCCAAAGCAACCGGCAATGCAGAGCCACCCGTAAATTTCCTTGATACTGACCATCATGCTATGCATTTGTAACTGTTGGAATAGTTCCGACTGTGGAATGTGAGCAATGGACTGGTTGAGATTGTCGAAATTTCCCTCGACCAGTATCAGGTTCTTTTTCAAGGTAATATTGAAAAGCTGGTTCACAAAAGCATCGCCGATAACGCCACCCAAACAGGCACTCATAAAGGCCTGCACCGATAGCGATTCTACGAAAACCGGGAATGGCGACGATGTGAGAGCCGTAAGAAACACTGCGGCAATAATGGTGTATCCGAAGCCTCTCATAAACAGAGGCAGCAATATCCGTTCCTTCGGCAGGTTAGCATCCACTATAAAATACATCATGACTAGATAGGCAAGAACAAACACAAAGCCGAGCATCGTCATGTTTTTATAGGTCCATTTACGACGGGCAAAAAGGAGATAGTTGCATCCCATTCCCACCACCACTCCGACCAGAATCGACCAGTTGAGCGAAATATAGTTCAGTTCATCGTGCCCCAGTACGCCCTGAAAATAGATATGCTCGATAGAATGAGACGGACTCAGCAACAGATCGAGAATGAGGTAGGCAATAAATGTTGCCCACACCGGCCGGAACAGCCAGGTACGCAGTCCGATAAACGGATGCCGGATAAAAGAGGCACGCCACAGATTCAGCCCCAACGAAACGAATGCGATCAGCACTCCCACCCGGATATAGAGGGAGTGAAACCAGTCGAAATATTCGCCGTAGTTGAATACGAAAATCAGACTTATCAACGTAGTGGCCCACAACATCATTCCCATCCAGTCGATACCGAACAATGGCAGTTTCGGCATCGAGCGGTAGTGTCGGAAAATGAGAAACGTGATGAGTGTAACCGAGAGCAACAACCCGATAACCAACCAGTGCATCAGCTGCCAGGTTCCCAGCCAGGCGGTATAAATAGAGACCAAGCCAGACAATTGCAGACTACCCTGCACAATAAGCGGTATAAAACAGAACCAGACGGTCATGTCGCGTTTGGGCGTGATCCACAACTGGATATTGGTGTTACAGGTAAAAGTGCCCCACATTCTGAAAAAGCCCGATACAAAGGACACTGCCGTCAACAACGGCACATTGTCTGTGTTCATGCAGATAAGATTGCAGGCCGCGATAACCAACGAACAGATGATCAGGCTATCTTTGGTCGGGAGGTAAAACTTGAGCCGAAACATGAGGTTGAAGTTGAGGGCAAGCCCAACCAACGAAGCGTATCCGGCCATCATGATATCCTCCTGAAGCAATGAAAGCGAACCTTTCATCTCACTGGCAGAGGCCATGTAAACGCCTCCCGAAAGCTGAAAGATCAGCGCGAAAACCAGCAGTATCCAGGGTTTAATTTTTCCCGGTACAAAATCCCGTATGTCGGGAATAGTAAATTTTCCTGTGTGTTGGTGCATTCTTTTCAATAGTTTACTTCACACTCAACATTCATTCCCTTGCTCAGTTGTGCCAGATCTTCGGGCTTGTTTTGGGCGGAAAAGACAATCCGCACCGGAATGCGTTGTTCTACTTTCACAAAATTGCCGGCCGAATTATCCTGCGGGAAGAGCGAGTAACTGGCTCCGGTAGCCTTAGAGAGCGTTTGTACCACCCCTTTGAATGTAACACCAGGTATTGCATCCACCTTCACCTCTACCGACATACCCGGGCGAATATTGGCGGTTTGCGTTTCACGGTAGTTGGCAATGACCCACTTTTCGTTCGAGTTCACTACATCGAGCAAGGCCTGTCCCGGTTGAATGAGCTGCCCCTCCTGAATGTTTTTGCGTCCGGTCACGCCGTCGCAGGGAGCCACGATGACCGTGTACGAAAGATTGAGACGTGCCAGTTCGAACGCGGCTTTGGCCAGTTTAATGGCAGCATCATTCTGGTTGAGGCGAATATTTTGCTCGCTCTTTACCAAAGAGGTAGAGTTGCGTTGCCGGAGCAACTGGTCGAAGCGGGCTTTGGCCGCTCTGTAATTGGTGTTGATATCGTCAAACTGCTGTTGAGTGACCGCTTTCTGAGCCAACAGGTTTTTGTAACGTGTCTGCTCTTTCTCTGCATTTTCAAGCCGTGCTTTGGCCTCTTCGATAGTAGCATCGGTCATCCCGATATTGCTTTGAGTGGTCTGAATGGTGGTTCCCATCGCCTTTTTACCGATCAGGGCATTCTGATAATCGGCTTCGGCCTGAGCAAGACGGTAGCGGAACTCAGCATCTTCGATCAGCACCAACGTATCGCCTTTGTATACCGGCTGATACTCTTTAAAACGGATCTCTTTGATAAATCCCTGTACCCGGGAGTTGACCGGTACAATTTGCTGTTGCACCTGCGCGTTATCGGTGAATTCAACATTTCCCAGATGCACAAAATGAGAGAAAACCCACACAATGCCGCCAACCAGCGGCAGTCCTACTACAATGTTAAATACCAGTTTTGTTGTCTTTTTTGCCATGATAAAATATGTGTCAAGAATAAATATATACCGTTGTGTTTTTGCCGAATGTTTACTATAAACCTTTTGTCCCGATGGAACTTAAATTTAAATTAACTATTAAGAAATGAAGAAAATAAGGCTTCTTGTTCTTAATGCCTCAATGGTGGTCGTTCATAAAATCATCTTTACTTTTTATAATTTCGCACCTACGGAGCTCAAATTCATACTAACATAACTACTTACTACCATAATTGCGTTCCTAACGGAACTCAACGTGGCTTCTCGGCTTCGGAGAAGCGATATTATGGTAGAATGAGGAAATTCAGCACTCTGGCTTTTATTCTTCATGCCTTAATGGTGAAATTTGGCTACAACCCAATTGTTAATAAAATCTGGAGCCCGTTTCGCGCAGCAGTTTGTAGTAGCAATAGCTCAGTTTGAGTCGTGCATTAACCACCGCCAGTTCGGCATCGAGTTGGGTGTTGCTGGCATCGAGCATTTCGGTAATCAGCACCAAACCGTTCAGATAGCGGTTGTAAATAATGTCGTAATTCTCGCGGGCTAAGCGCAGACTCGTTTCATACACGCTTACCTTTTCAGCAGCTTCGGTGTAGTTGGTATAAGCATTGTGTAGTGCGATTGCCGTTTGCTCCATCACCACCGCCTCGGCACTGGCTGCAACCCGCTGCGACTGATTGGCAAGCGCCACTTTGCGGTTGTTCTTATAGAGCGAAGCCAGATTGTATTTCACACCCAGGCCGAAATACCAGTAATTGAAGTTTTTGTTGATAACCGGAACCTCAATCAGAATAGGTCCGTTGAATTCATTTGCTGCAAAGAGCGACAGATGAGGGTAGTAGTTGGCACGGGCAATGGTCACCTCCTTGGCGGCAATCTGTTTATTGAGAGCTACCGTCTTCAATTCGGGGAGGTTATTCTGTGCCGTTGCCATGAGGGTCTCGCGGTTGATTAAGTTCAGGTCGTTCGCCAAAGCCGATGAGTCGGGAACAATTTGCGTCCCGGCGGGCAATCCGAGGGTTAACGCCAGCTGGTTGTTGATGATATTCCTGTTGTTGTCGACCTCGATAAGCCCCAGTTTCAGATTTTGCATCATCAGTTCGTGGCGGGTCACATCGTTGCTCAGCGCCATGCCCTCTTTTTCTTTCGACCGGATCTGTTTGATCAACAGCTCGGTGCGACTAATGTTTTGCAGCAGCACCTCCCGCTGATTTTGCAGTTTCGAGAGATCGAGATAGTATCCGGTAATCAGAAAGCAGATATCGAGCTCCTTCTGCTGGTAGTGCAACCGAGCCACCTGCTCCTGAAGCCGGGCTTTTTCTATATTACCCGAAATGGCTCCACCGGCAAAGAGAACCTGAGAGGCCTGCAAGCTGAAGGTGTTGCCGAAATGGGGCATCACTGCCGACTGCCAATTGCCGAATAGGCGGTTGCTGATGCTTCCGTTGCCAATATAAGAGGCCGATAGTGAAGCGTCGAGCGAGGGAGTGCGCAACGTTTCGGTTACCTTCGTAGCTTTTTGTGCCACTTCGGTTTCGGTGCGCGAAAGTTGCAACTGTTTGCTGTTTTCAATTGCCAGTTGGCAGACCTGAGTGAGGCTCAGTTTTTGTGTCGTTTGTGCGTTAATTACAAGAGGAATAAGAAAGAACGAGAAGAGAATGGAAACTGTTTTTGTAAGTCGATTCATTACAGATACATTAAAATTTTGAGTCTGCAAAGGTCAATTTAATCGGAGAAAGAACAACTATCAGGATTTCTATGAAAATTGACTTTATTTCCACAAACAAGGATACCAAATGAGAAAAAGAGCGTACTTTTGCATACAAATTAGGAACAACCGATGAATCCCAACAAAGCCACCTCCTTAAATTTCGGCAACAATCAGGAGATAGAATCTCACTTTCACATCTCCCTCAAAAGCAACGACATTTCGCTCGGATCGTTGCCCCACCGTTCGGAGAGTTGCCTGGTGATGATTTGCCTGAACGGGTATGCCGATATCAACGTCGACTTGCAGTCGTGCCGCCTGAAACGAAACGATATCTTCCTCGTGTTTCCCGGGGTGATTCTGTTGGGATGGAAGCAGTCGGACGATTTTGAATTTGCCTACTTCTCCTTCTCCAACCACCTGATCGATGAGATCTTGTTCCGTTTTCCGGCTGCCTTTATCGGGTTTCTGAAGGAGAATGCTACCTACTCGTTGCCGGAAGAGGAGAAGGAAGAACTCTTCACCGAATATTTCGCTATTTTGGACAAGCGCTATACCAATACCGCCAACGTGTGCCGGAGCGAAATTATCCAGAACCTGTTGTGCAACTTCTATCTCGATCTCTACAGCAAGATTGTGAGGCGAAACGATATCTACGCGCAACCCCGGCAGCGCAAGAAGGAACTCCACGAGGCCTTTCTGCAACTGCTCAAACAACATCCCAACCGGCGCGAAGTGTCGTTTTTTGCCAGCGAGCTTTGCATCACCCCCAAATATCTCTCCATTATTGCCAAGGAGAGCACCGGCAACACCGCAAAAGAGATGATTAACAACTATGCGGTAGCCGAGCTGAAGCTGCGGCTGAAATCCGACTCTACGCCCTTGAAAGAGATAGCCGACCAACTCGATTACCCGGGTGAAGCCTTTCTGTGCCGCTTCTTCAAAAAACTGACGGGCATGACTCCCTCGCGCTACCGCAACGAACAGCACTAAGCGAAACGATCCTTTCTTTCTCCTATCAACCCCGAATCGCAGATTCGTCGGTGCAAAAAAATACACTAATTAAGATAAATCTTGTTTTACAAAGATAAATTTGTAGCTTTGGATCGTAAATATTTAGTGTCCAAAGGCAGTAAGTAGGAGTATTAAGCGGATCGGATTGCAATTAGCCGCGCTGATATCAAGTCCCCAGGGGGGGAAGAAGAGATTAATTGCGTTGATTGTATTCTCTATAATACTGATTAAATAATGAATGATGCCATACGAAAAATATTAAATATACCTATAAAAACTCCGATTGAGTACTGGGATAAATACTGGAGTTATTGCATTGAAAAACTAAGGGATAAAGACAACTATGAGATCGTTCTTGATAGTCCCCGGTTTCTTCTTAATAACATTATATCTGAAATTAAATACAATCGATTAAAGAATAAGGATAACAGTAGCCTTTTTAGGTCTCAATTGAACGAATGGGATGTGACGAATATTGTTTTTAGCAGGCTATTCAGTAATGAAATAAAGCAACTTCAGCAGAAATGGGACGAGTATTTTGGACTGACAAACAAACCGAAGGGACCAGACAAGAATCCATACCTTCAAAACATCTTATGCCTATGCGAGCAAATTAATGATGAAATTAATAAAGGAGACTACTTTAATGGCTTATTAGAACAATTAATTCACACTATCAATAATGCCCAAACATTAAATTATGACACAAAAAAAGAAATTCATAAATACACCGAATTAATTATTTCAGAGTTTGTAGCAAATGACTTCAACATTGAAGATATTCAATCTATTCAACATGACATACCTGAGATAGTACGAAAGGAGGGAGGAGCGATTGTTAGTGCTCCAAATACTTATAGGGGTTTATGCAGAGAGAATTTTGCAAATGAAGACTCTTACTACAAAGCCATAGAAGATTATATTGACAATCGCTCTGTAGAAGAAAGAATATCAGTTTTAAAAAATTACTATTACATTGAACCCAAAGATTGCTTTGTATTATTCCGATTGGAAGGCATAAAAGGCGACACTGACAGTACGATTGATGATATTAACATATATGCCCCTAATTCTAAGAAATATATTACGGAGACTCCATCACTTACAAAGATTGAAGAGATAGGTGCAGATCGAAAATGCTTAAATGCTGCAATACCTATCAAACACAAGATGTTGCATTCTTCAATTGCGTATGCAAAACATAGATTAGAGAGTATCCTCGACCTATTTTCATTATCATATAATACGTCAATACCGATTAAGTATAGCAATAAGAATGTCTCTATTGTCAACAATGGCATCTGTATAGCAGGAATTAATATAACATTCAGAGACGAAGCATCCTCTTCAAAACGTCAAGAATTTATTAGAGATATGGATTCGTTAGAAGTGTCATCTGTAGAGAATGATTTAGCTAAATTAGATGAACGCTTTACTGCAATTAATCAAAAACAAACCGATAACACATTAAAACTTTCAAAAGCCGCACATTGGTATCAAAAAGGGTTATATGCAGAAAATTCCGAAGATAGATTGTTATTTCACTGGATCGCTATTGAAAGTCTGCTTAAAACCAATGTTACTTTGGAACCTTCTCCTACTGGAAATAAGGAGTCAAACAAATCGCCAATCCAAATAGTACAAAGAATTGCTGCCGCCATAATGGTTAAAGGATTTTTCCGCAATTATTGCTTCGATGCTTACATCGATATAATCTATAAGACTCAATATGATAATTATTTAGATATCTCAGGCAATCTTATTGAAAAAGCTTCTCTAAATATAAAAGTTGGAGATAAAGTGTATATCAATAAATTTTTTCATCACATTAAGGAGATTGAAGAAAATATTAATGACGAAATTTTAAAAACCAAATTACACGAACTGGATTCTTTTTATATGAAAAAAGATGGTGTTAAAAATAAGGAACAGGAAATATCTAATGATATTATCCAAATATATAGATTAAGAAATCTGATCGCACATAATGCTATTTTCCCTCATTATTTAATTAATTTGTATGCCAACAAAGCTCAGGATATAGGTGGTAGCATTATAAGATTTCTAATAGAAAAAAGAAGAATATCAAATCAGGGCTTAGATGAACTTCTCGTTAATTTAGTTTCAGAATATGATAGATTTATATCAAATATTGATGATGAAATTTCAAAATTAAAAAACTGATAATTTCGCTGTTTGCAGTAGCCTATCAAGCTGACTCGGATTTGGCGTATGGCTTCTACTCCGTTCCATCAAAAGAAACAAAGGGTTCTTCTAAAAATTATCGTAATTTTGCGATCCCATAATACCATAGCCACAACAAACAACCAATGTCACACATTTCATCCGCTGCTTTTGCAGACACCAAACCGCATTACAACCTCTTAGACGGATTGCGGGGAGTAGCCGCCCTTTTAGTTCTTTGGTACCATGTAAACGAAGGGTTTGGCTTTGCCGGAGCGGTCAATGGTTTGAGCGACGGTCGTATTCTGAATTTCAACCACGGCTACCTGGCTGTGGACTTCTTTTTTATTCTTTCCGGCTTCGTGATCGGTTATGCATATGACGACCGCTGGAACAAAGGTTTTGGCCTGAATGAGTTCTTCACACGTCGCTTGATTCGTCTTCACCCGATGGTGATAATGGGTGCCATTTTAGGAGTGATCACCTTCTGTCTTCAGGGCAGCGTGCAGTGGAACGGCACACAGATTACCACCTCCCTCACAATGCTCGCTTTGCTTTTGACCATGTTTTTCATTCCGGCCATTCCCGGAGCAGGTTACGAAATACGCGGCAACGGTGAAATGTTTCCGCTGAACGGGCCGTTCTGGTCGCTATTTTTCGAATATATCGGCAATATTCTTTATGCCTTGTTTATCCGCCGTTTGTCCACCAAAGCGCTGGGGACATTGGTAGTGGCATTGGGCATTGCTCTGACGTGGTTTGCCATCGGCAATATCTCTACTTATGGCAGTATAGATGCGGGCTGGACATTGGACGGCGTAAATTTCCTGGGAGGTTCATTGCGTATGCTTTTTCCGTTTACGATGGGTATGTTCCTGTCGCGTGTTTTCCGGCCTGTGAAAGTGAGAGGTGCCTTCTGGATATGCTCAGCTGTGTTGACGGCCTTGTTTGCGGTACCTTTTATCGACATCTTGAAGCCTCTCAGCCTAAACGGCGTTTACGAATCGTTCTGCATCCTCATCGTTTTCCCTATTCTGGTTTGGCTGGGCGCATCGAGTGCTACCACCGACAAATTTTCCACAAATACATGCAAGTTTCTGGGCGATATCTCTTTTCCGCTATATGTGGTACACTATCCGTTTATGTACCTGTTTTATGCATGGCTCATCAAAAACAAACTCTATACTTTTGGCGACACCTGGGTAATATCTTTGGTCGTTATGATTTGGAATATCCTTTTGGCGTATGCTTGCCTGAAACTGTACGACGAACCGGTGCGCAATTATTTAGCAAAAAGGTTCTTACGCAAGAAGAAATAAGAAAATCTGCACAAACAATATTAATCAATCCCCGCCACACGACTGCGCCGTTCCAGCATCGCCACATCACGCCACACAGAATTCATTTTGCCAATCTTCTCTTTGATGCCGATGGTACGAAAATCGTATTTTTGGTGCAACCGCATGCTGGCAGCATTTTCGGGAAACACACCCGATTGCAGCGTCCAGACTCCCCGCGCTTCCGACTCTTTGATAAGCGCTTTCATTAAACTGTCGCCCACACCTTGTCCCCGAAAAGCGGGATCAACATAGATGCTTACCTCCGCCACACCGGCATACACCGGTCGGGCCGAAACGGACGAAAGAGCAGCCCATCCGGCTACTTTTCCTTCGCAGAGAGCCACCAAACGACAATCCGGACGGTGAGCCTTATCCCAGGCTTCCCACGACGGAGCTTCGGTTTGAAACGTAGCGTTACCGGTGGCAATACCGGCTTCGTAAATACGCGCCGCATCGGGCCAATGTGCTGCAGTAAGAGATTGGATAGTAATTAATTCCATTTTCTATAAATTTATCGTATCAGGGATCGTATCAAACCTTAAAGGTTTCAAGAACCTTTAGGGTATAGTATTAAAATCGTTTACGGAACCAAAAAGCAACGTTCACCAGGGATATCATTACCGGCACCTCAACCAGTGGTCCGATTACGGCGGTAAAAGCTTCACCGGAATTGATGCCGAAAATAGCAATGGCTACGGCGATGGCCAACTCAAAATTATTGCTCGCGGCCGTAAATGAAAGGGTAACAGACTGTTCGTAAGTTGCCCCCACCTTTTTGCTCATTACGAACGAAAAGAAGAACATCACGACAAAATAGATCACCAGCGGAATAGCAATACGCACTACGTCCAACGGAATTTTCACAATGTATTCTCCTTTGAGTGAGAACATCACCACAATGGTAAACAGCAGTGCAATCAGCGTGAGTGGCGATATTTTGGGGACAAAGCGGGTGTCGTACCACTGCGAACCTTTAAGACGGGTAAGAATAAACCGTGTCAGAAAGCCGGCAATCATGGGGATGCCCAGGTATACAAAGACACTTTTGGCAATGGCAGCCATCGTAATTTGCGCCACCGTTTCGTTCACCGGCAGTCCGAACCAACCAGGCAGGATGGCAATGAACACGTAGGCATAGACCGAAAAGAGCAACACCTGAAAAAGCGAATTGAAAGCCACCAGTCCGGCCGCATATTGCCGGTCGCCCTTTGCCAGATCGTTCCACACAATGACCATGGCAATGCAACGTGCCAACCCGATCAGTATCAGTCCGTACATGTAACTGATGTTGAACCGGAGGAAAATAATAGCCAGCAAAAACATCAGCACCGGCCCAATAATCCAGTTCTGCACCATCGACAAGCCCAATATCTTTGTGTTTTTGAATACGTCGCCCAGCTCTTCGTATTTCACCTTAGCCAAAGGCGGATACATCATCACAATCAATCCGATGGCGATGGGAAGATTGGTAGTGCCTGACGAAAAGGAGTTCCAGAATGCAGCCACTCCGGGAAAATACCAGCCGGAGAAGACTCCGATAAACATGGCAAGAAAAATCCAGAGCGTCAGGTAACGATCGAGAAATTTAAGTCGTGTATTCATAACGGTTAAATATCAAATTTCATTACAATGGAAGAGAGTGGACAGAGCGACGCAAACTCGGTGGTAGCGCCAATTGCATCGGGCACCTCATCGCGCCCGATACGTTGCCAGCCCAACCGATCGAAATATCTATCGGCAGTGGTGGTCAGCAGAAAAAGATGACCGATTCCCTTTTGTCTGGATTGAGCCACAGCCTCCCGATAAAGACGCGCACCAATTTGCTGACTCCGGAAATGTGCATCCACAGCGAAAGAGCGCAGCAACGCGCTATTGTCGTACACTTCAAGCGCAATCGTTCCGATCACAACCTGATCGTGCAGCGCAACCAGAAAAAATTGTTTGCCCAGGTCTATATCGCTACCCGGCAATTGACTCGCCTCCAGTAAGGCTTTTATTTGAGCCTGATCCTCTGCGGTTGCTATACGTATTTTTAATGTTTCCATAATCGTTTTATTTTCAACAACAAGCTTTAGATCCGGTAGAACAATCGCACGACGGCTCGGTGCCTCGCAAGATTCCGTTCAGGATTCCCGCGGCACACCCTACCCCGGCTTTGACACTAATTGCACCAAATCGGCAGTTGTTCGCGCAGGCTCCGCACTCCATGCAATCGTCGATATCAATAATGCGGGCTTTGCCATTTACCACCTCAAAGACCGCGTGAGGGCACACCATGGTACACATACCACACCCTGTGCATAAATCGGGATTCAGTTTCAGGGTAACCACGTTCTTCAAATATTGTAACGTCTTCATTTTAGAATAGTTTTGAAAGGATAAAAAGAATAACACCCAACGCAAGGGCTGCGATCTGAATAGGGATAGCCCACTTCATCTCTTTTTGCACGCCCGATAACGACGTGAACGTGGATGATCCGGTAAAATTCATTGCCATAAAAGAAGAGACGCTCAGGCTAATCAGTCCGATAGCAATGGCTTCGGGCAATACGGGACGCAGCAACACTATCCACAACAAGGAAGTGAGTAGGCCCCAGAAAGCGCCCTTCAGGGCAAACGGACGAAAAGGCACCCACGGCAAAAAGAGCGGTGTGAGTCCAATGCCGGCAACATACGCACTAAAGATTGTTATCAACGGGAAGGCAGATTCGCTTGCCATTTTGTCGAACAACAAGCCGCTACGATCGAGTCCGGCGATAACAAAGAGGAATGCCAAAACCGCCAGCAGCTTGTATTTTCCGTACATAAAATCGACCGGAATCAGTTTGGCCCGCTCTTTCATGGGAAAGCGTACCCTCCGCATTTCGGCAATTGCCTTGTATCCGGCTTCTATAAACGGTTTAATATCTTTGGCCAATACCGGTCCGAACGTAATTTTGAAACCGGACTGCTCCCTTACTTTGTGCGCCGCCACTCCGCTGGCAGACAGTTGCGGCGCAATGATGCGGCGATGCGTCACCACGCTCTCCAGTGATGTCTTTTTTATACCTTGTACAACCACATCGGTACCGAAGTTGCCTTTTCCAGCGGCACACCACACATTGATTCCCTTCGTATCGATCACCAAAAGCCAGAGATTCATGCCTCCCAGCTCTTTGCGCAACATATCGAAGCTAAGCTTATAGTTGGCCGATAGCAACACATCCGACTGGCTGTCGGGATTCCCGATCTTGTAAAGCCCCGGCGTTACTTTGTAATCGTCGCGCCCTATGCCGAAGCGAACTTTTAATGCTCCCAACTTATCTTTGAGAGTCAATTGGGCCGACACGCGCGGAATGCGGGCAGTCAGCAGTCCGAGCTCATTCAAATTTATAGAAGTTGCAATGCTCATTTTCCTTTGATATTCTCGATATAAAACGTATAAAACCCTTCTTTGATTTCGTCGCGTACACGACGGAACTCGCTCCAGATAAAGTCGTCGCTACCCACTGCATGACTCGGATCGTCGAACCCGATATGCAAACGATGTTTCACCTTGCCAAAGAAAGCCGGACAACTCTCGTTGGCACCGCCACAAACGGTAATCACGTAGTCCCACTCTTCGTTGAGGTACTTCTCCACCGGATCGGAAGTGTGATGACTGATGTCGATGCCCGCTTCGCGCATCACGGCAACCGCTTTCTCGTTGAGTTTACCACTTGCCTGCGTTCCGGCCGAGCCAACGGTCAGGGTCGAATCGAACGATTGCAGCCAGCCGTGAGCCATCTGGCTACGGCAACTATTTCCTGTACATAAAATAAGAATCTTCATATTTGTAAATCGTTATATTGGTTTGCAAATGTGTTACATAATAAGATTAAACAGAAACCCGACCAGCATAATTCCAGTGGCAACGATGGCCGCGAACGTGAATATGAGCGGGAGTTTCAATACTTTGCGGAGTATAATCATCTCGGGCAACGAAAGGGCAATGACCGACATCATAAACGCCAGCGCAGTGCCTAAGGCGGCTCCTTTTTCAATGAGAACGGAAACAATGGGCACAATACCCGCCGCATTCGAATAGAGCGGAACGCCGATTAATACCGACAGGGGAACCGCATACCAGACATCTTTTCCCATCAGCGATGCCATAAATTCGGCCGGAACATACCCATGTACTCCGGCACCAACCGCAATACCCAGTGCCACGTAGAGCCACACTTTACTCACAATCTCCTTTACTGCCGTCAATCCCATTCCGATGCGCTGCGGGAAAGTAATCTGCGCCTCTTCGGTCTCTCCGTTTTCAAAACGGGTGGCATATACCCATTCTTCCACCCATTTTTCCAGGCGAAGCCGGCCGATAATCCATCCGGCAAAAATAGCAATTGCAAGCCCCATAGAGATATAGATCAACACCGTTTTCCATCCAAACAGTCCATAAAGCAGTACAACAGCAACTTCATTGATCATCGGTGCTGCAATCAGGAAAGAGAAGGTAATACCAAGCGGCACTCCCGACTCGATAAACCCAAGAAACAACGGGATAGCCGAGCAGGAACAAAATGGAGTAACAATGCCCAACATAGCTGCCATCACATTGCCGGTAAAGGTATTTTTGCCTTCCAGCGCTTTGCGGGTACGTTCGGGCGTAAAGAAACTGCGCACAATGCCCACGAAAAATATGATGAGTACCAGCAGTAGCAACACCTTGGGAAATTCAAAGATAAAGAACCGGATCGCTTCGGTCAGCGGAGAACCGTTCGACATGCCGGGTAAAATCCCCACAATCCAGTCTGCCAATGGCTGTAAATTAACATAGAGAAGATACCAGAGCGGCAACGCCAGTAGTGTCCAGTAAATATGTCTATTCTGCTTCATACAATTTCTTCCCGTTTATTTAATGACATACAAAATGAACAGATAGTAAATACCTACCGCAATAAACACAATCGAGACAACTCTCCTAAACCATAACTCGAAGATTTTTATCTTGTTGTAAACAGTCCCCACATTGCTAACCGCGAATGCAAGCAGCCAGGCAAACAGGATAACCGGTAATCCGGTGGCTATGGCAAAAATCACCGGAAGATAGAGACCTCCTGCACTCGAAATGGTTGCGGGAATCAGCATAGCGAAGTACAGCACACCGCTGTAAGGACAAAAGGCCAGTGCAAATACCACTCCCAAAAGAAGAGAGCTCCAGACACTTCCGTTTTTGCGTTCACCGATTTTATCGGTCAGTTTGTGTAAGCCCGGAAATTTAACCGGAATCACCCCAAGCATCACCAGTCCAATAACGATCAGCAGCGGGCCGAGCACCTTCTCACCCCACCCCTGAAAAAAGAGCGAAACGTTCATTTTGCTGGCTCCGAAGTAGATGATAAGCGCCAGACCGACATAACTGATTGCCCGTCCGAGGGTGTAGACCAAGCCATTGTAAAATACCCTCCGGCGATCGGACAGATCGCGACTGATAAATCCGATGGCTGTGATGTTGGTCGCCAGCGGACAAGGACTGATAGCCGTCATCAGACCCAATACAAGCGCCGTCAAAAAGCCATATTGAGAATTATCCAGAATGCTTTGGAGAAAATCCATAGTGCTTTAACGAATAAGTGGATCGATGATTTTTTTGAGCTCTGCCTTCAGTTTGTCCGGATTGTTTCGGGCATACATAAAGCCCTGATCGGTCAAATCGAAGCGTTTATTTCCACTGATAACGAGCAATGCCTGCCCTTCTGCTTTACAGCGCGTTGCCATCGCCTTACTGGTTTTATCATCCAGATTAAGCGATTTGAAAGTAATGACTCCATGCTTCGATTGAGCCGGATAAAGGGCTGAAACGGCTTTTTGCGATTCGGTTTCGACAGCCTGGCAAGTAACACAGCGACGGGTAAAATGAAAGTAATAAACCTCAACTTTAGCCTGCTTAACGGCTGGTGTCGGGGTTGATACTGCCTTTTTTACGGTTTGACTCCCGGCAAAAGAGGCTGCTAAAAGCAAAATCAATGAAAATAAGAATATTCGTTTCATATCAGAAATATTTTGTTGGTTAATATCTGCTTTAGTTCATCGTTGGACGGCACCCGCCCTTTTACCACTACTTTTCCGTCGACAACCAGCGCAGGAGTTGTCAGCACATTGAATTTCATGATTTCCATGATATCCTCCACTTTGGTCACCTCGGCATCGATGCCATTTTGAGCCACCACTTCGCGCACCGCCTTTTCAAGCGATTTACATTTGGCACATCCCGTACCCAATACCTGAATTTTCATTAGCTTACTATTTTATAGATATTATCGGTTAAACAAACAGAAAAGACATGTTCATAGTTCCATCATTCAGGGCTAAAGCCCTCTCACAGCAAATTACTGTCTACTCCGCCCTAAAGGACGGAGTTATAAATCAGTCACAACAAAGATCTTTTTCTTTTAATGAAGCAAAGAAGGTGTTGAAATAAGCCTGCGCTTTTGCCCAGTTCTCCCGATGGATACAATATTTCACCTTGGGTGCCTCAATGGTTCCGGTAATGAGTCCGGACTCTTTCAACTCTTTCAGATGTTGAGAAACGGTAGCCTTGGCAATCGGCAGTTCGTTGTTGATATCGCCAAAATAGCAACTATCGAGGTTGGCTAAAAAGCTAAGGATGGCAATGCGTGACGGATGCCCCATCGCTTTAGCAAAGCGTGCAAGTTGTTCATTATCTATCGTATAATCTTGTTTTTCGCAGCAATTCATAGCATAATTATTTTGAATGTTCGTTGTTCGCAAAATTACGAACAATATTCAAACGACCATGTTAATTAATCTTATTTTTTCATTCCTGCAAATCAGGGCAAAATTAGTTGGCCTTATACCTTTGGAAAACAGAGTCGGCTTCTACAGAAGAGAGTTTCGTATAATGCATCAAATTTTCAAGGGAAAGTTTATGACACACACGATGGTTTCCAACACTAAAATAATAGTCGGGAATAATTAGTTCCTCCCTCTTTGTGCTATGCCCATTTTGCTTATAAATAATACTTTTATGGGTTCCCTTGTAAATAAAAAGATAGGAGGTATCGACAATAAAACATGGTTGCCTGTTAATGAACCGAAAACACTGTCCATCCCGAAGCGCAATGGCAAAAATACTGTCTTTAGCAATTCTTTCCTTAGTATTGTCTCCTATTATTGTAATTGCAGACGAAAAGAAAAACTGATTCAATTTAATTTTTGCGGGTACGTGTTGCTGACATGACATGCAATACGAACGACGAAGTTTAAAGTCATCGACAGACAGATAAATGCCGGAAACATCTTTATCTCTTATAACATTTTGGGAATGTATCGATAGGAAAATAAACAAACAGAAAATCACGCTGTAGCAACGAATCGCAATAGAATTAACCATAGTTTTTTCGATAAAATTGAATACGAATAAATGGTAATTGCACCTCATTACAAATGAGATACAATTACCTTTAATCAGATTAGAACTCACACCGACGTCTAATCAGAACCTGCCTCCGCCCAGTGCCCGATACAGATCAATAGCATTCAGCATTCGTTCTTTATGAATATCAACCAATTCAAGTTCAGCATCACGTACTGTTTTTTGGGCATTAATCACTTCCAGATATGTAGCATATCCGAAAGCATAGAGATTGTGCGAAGTTTTTACGGCATTATCAAGAGCCAGTACTTCATTCGTTTTATTGTTTACCTCTTCGTTCAGTATTTCCTGTGTTGTCATTGCATTTTGTACTTCTGCAACGCTTTGTTTCAAAACCTTTTCATAGGCAAGCAAGGCGATCCGTTGCTCTTCAAGTTTAAGTTTATAATTACCCTTTATCTGGTTCTTTTGAAACAAGGGAGCGACTAATCCGCCTGCAACATTCCACAGCAAAGAGGTTTTGTCGAACAACAAATGGGCATCAGATGCCGCAAATCCGATTGTTGGAGCAATGGTAAGGGATGGATAGAAGGCTCTTCTCGCACTTTGAACATCGAACCCGGCAGCAGCAAGAAGACCCAAAGCCTGAAATATATCGGGACGCCGCTCCAACAGTTGCACAGGTACACCAACCTTGAGATTCAATCCAATATTCTGTTTGGTAATAAAATGGCTTCGAATAATCGGTTGAGGAAATCTTCCCACCAACGTGTTCAGATACGTTTCTGCATTGACAATCATTCGGGATACATGGCACTTTTGGGCACGGGTATTGTGTAACTGAGCTTCAAATTGTTGCACCGCCAGAGCCGTTGCTTTGCCTGCCTCTTTCTGCACATTCACTATATCAAGAGCCGTTGCTTGTAAACGCAGGTTTTTTTCGATCAAAAACAGTTGTTCATCATAAGCCATTAATTCATAATAAGCTCCGGCTATTGCAGCAATCAGCTGTGTTCGCACAAATGTGGATCCTGCTTGTGTTGATAAAAAACGAGCTTTGGATGCTTTCTTCTGACTATTTAATTTCCCCCAGATATCAAGTTCCCAGGAAGAAGTCAGAGAAAGCTGCAAATCGTTATACACCCGTGAAGCATTGGGATACGAAACAGAAGAAGTGTTTGCACTTGCCTTTTGAGTATTGAATCCGGCTTGCAACTCCAACGAAGGCAATAAAGCCATCTTGTTTGTCTGGTACGTAATCCGGGCTATTTCAATCTGCCGCATTGCTTGTTGGTAGTCGCTATTGGCTATTAAAGCTGTATCGATCAGACGAACCAAATTAGAATCGGCGAAAAATGCCTTCCAACTAATGTCACCTGCTGTAGATGCCGAAGAGGCTGTATCAGCCTTGTTCCATCGGAAATTTCGAATATCGGAAGAGGGCGAAATTGTCACCTGTTTGGGTGCCTGACACGAAAAGCAGCATATAAGGGTCAGGAAAAATAATATATTTGCAAGAATTTTCATACTACTCATTGATTTACGATTTGTTTTACAATCATTTTTGCGGACTTATCCTTGCGGTTTCGTTTTTTACTTTTCGATGTCAGCTTAAGGGAAAGGCCGGCAAAAATGACATACAGTCCCGGAACTATGACCAACCCGAATATCGTTCCCATAAGCATACCTCCGGCAGATGCCATCCCGATGGAACGGTTGCCCAAAGCACCGGCTCCGGACGACAAACACAAAGGAATAAGACCTGCTATAAAGGCGAACGAGGTCATCAGGATAGGTCGCAAACGGGCCACAGCTCCTGATTGTGCTGATTTCAACACCGAGAATCCATCATTCTTTCGTTGCAAGGCGAATTCTACAATCAGAATTGCATTTTTACCCAACAGCCCTATCAACATAATCATAGCCACCTGAGCATAAATATTGTTCTCCAAACCGGCCAGCTTCAAGGTCAGAAAAGAGCCGAATATTCCGGCAGGCAATGAAAGTATGACAACCAGGGGCAAGAGAAAACTTTCGTATTGCGCCGAGAGTAACAGATATACAAACACAAGGCAAATAATAAAGACAAAAATTGCCTGATTACCGGCAAGTATCTGTTCCCTTGTCATCCCCGACCAACTAATCGTATAACCTTTCGGAAGAACTTTCTCCGCAGTTTTCTCTATCTGTTTAATAGCATCGCTGCTACTATAGCCGGAAGCCGCATCACCGGAAATCATTGCAGAGGTATACATGTTATACCGCGTCAGCTGCTCCGGGCCATATACTCTTTCGAGAGTGGCAAAGGCAGAATACGGTACCATTTCACCTGCATTGTTCTTAACATATAGTTTGAGAATATCCTCGGGGGCAGCCCTAAACTCGGGAGATGCTTGTAACATTACTTTATACATCTGACCAAACCGGATAAAGTTGGTGGTATAATAACTACCGACAAGTGTTTGAAGATTGCTCATTGCATTGTCTACGGACACTCCTTTTTGCCCCGCCTTCTCATAATCGATATGAATCATATACTGCGGAAAAGACACATTAAAATTGGTAAAAGCACTTCCAATAACAGGCGACTTCTTGAGCGAATCGATAAACATATTAGTATTATTGGCAGTCATCTGTAAATTACCCAAACCTGTTTTATCAATCAACCGAAGTTCAAAACCGCTGGCATTACCAAAACCAGGCACTGTTGGCGGAGGAAAGAACTCGATGCTGGCATCGGTTATGCCACGGGTTTTCTCTTTCAATCTCTCAACAATTTCATCAACAGATGCATGTCGTTTGCTCCAGGGGACTAAATTCAGCATGGCCATCCCATACGAAGTTCCGGGTGCTTCACTTATGATACTGTATCCTGATAAAGTTGTAACCGATTCGACTTCCGGAAGCTGCTTGGATGCTATTTCTACTGCATCCATGACCCTTTCGGTTCTTTCAATCGTTGATCCCGGAGGTGTAACCACATTCACATAGATGATACCCTGGTCTTCAGTCGGAATAAATCCGGTTGGTAAAATAACACTAACGCCCCAGGTGCCGACAAAGAATGCAATCAAAATTCCGAATATAATCACGCGCCGCCCTGCTATCCGACCAATCAACCTACTATACCAACGTTCCGTTAAGTTATAGTTCACATTAAACTTGCGGAAAAAGCGATTTAGCTTATCATTCTTTTTGGGAACGGCATTTTTATGTTTCAACCATAATGCGCACAAAGCAGGTGTAAGAGTCAATGCCACAACACCCGAGATTACAATTGCAATGGCCAGTGTTATTGAAAACTGACGATAGAAAACGCCCACAGGTCCGGACAAGAAAGCAACGGGCACAAACACGGCCGTCATCACCAGCGTGATGGCTATAATAGCATGACTGATCTCCTTCATAGCCGCAACAGTTGCGTTGTATGCCGTTAAACCTTGTTGCATTTTCACGTGAACGGCCTCAACCACCACAATGGCATTATCGACCACAATACCAATAGCCAGCACAAGGGCAAACAACGTGAGCAAATTAATAGAAAAACCAAGGACAAGCATAAATGCCAGAGCACTAATCAAAGAAATCGGCACTGCAATCGCAGCAATTAATGTAGACCTGAAATCCTGAAGAAATAGAAAGACAACGATAAAAACAAGAATAAAAGCTTCGCACAAGGTGCGTAATACGGCCTTGATTGAAGCATCCAGGAAACTGGAGACATCGTACGCATAGTTATATTCAATATTCGGAGGAAAGGACGTGGCTTTAAGCTCTTCCATCCTCGCTTTGACTGCTTTGATCACCTCTTGAGCATTGGATCCCGGACGTTGCTTGAGCATAATGGATGCTGACGGCCTACCATTGGTCTTTGAAGCCATTCCATAATCGAATGTTCCGAACTCAATGCCGGCAATATCTTTGAGCTTTAATATCCGCCCGTCTTTATCTGCCCGAATCACTATATTTTCATAATCAGCTGGCTGACTAAATTTGCCTGTGTAACGAAGAACATACTGAATAGGTTGGTACAATTTTCCGGAACCTTCGCCTGCTTTCCCGGGAGCCGCTTCTACATTTTGTTTCTGCAAAGCGTCTATCACCTCTTGAGCCGATATATTGTACGCAAGCAATCGATCGGGCTTAAGCCATACCCGCATTGAATATTCGCGCGCACCCATAATATCGGCAAATCCCACACCTTCAATACGTTTCAACTCATTCAACACGTTAATATCTGCAAAGTTGTAAATAAACTCCTCATTCTGAGTCGAGTCTTTGCTGAAAATATTCAGATAAAGCAACATCGAGTTCACCTCTTTTTCAGTAACCACACCCGCTTTTGTTACTTCATCAGGCAACTCATCCAACACCGTTGTAACACGGTTTTGCACATTTACGGCAGCAATATCAGGATCGGTTCCGACTTTAAAAAACACCTGAATAACTGTTGTTCCGTCGTTACTGGACACTGACGAAAGGTAGGTCATTCCGGGAACACCGTTAATAGCTCTCTCCAGCGGTGTAGCTACAGCTTTTGCACACACATCGGCACTTGCACCGGTATATGTAGCCGTCACTACGACTGATGGAGGTGCAATATCGGGAAACTGAGTAACCGGTAGCTGCACAAGAGCCAATACCCCAAGCAACATCAGTAATACTGATATTACGATAGACAAAACCGGTCGCTTAATAAATCTTTCTACCATTGAAATAATAATTTAGAACTTTTTATACACTGGCTTTATCGAATCTCCATCCCTCAAAATCTGAACGCCTTCCAACACAATTTTATCGTTGACACTCAGTCCCGATTGTACCATATAAAACAAGCCGTTGCGATTACCAAGTTTCACTTCATGAATCTTGACACGATTATTTGGTTGTACCAGGAAGACATAGTTCTTATCCTGTATTTCCAACACTGCTTTCTGAGGAATCATAATTACTTTATCCAATTGTGTGCTCAGCCGGATAGTCCCTGTAGCACCATGTTTCAATAATCGTTCCGGATTTACAAAACGAGCTCTGAAAGTAATGGCACCCGTCGATCCTTCTATTTCACTGGCAACGGTCTCAATCTTGCCCTTATGTTTATACAAGCTGCCATCAGCCAACTCCAATTGAACATTATTCTCATCGGGGATGGAATCGCCTTTTTGCTTTGCTTTCAGATACCGGAGATAGTCAGTTTCCGATAGATTGAAATAAGCATAGATGTTTGAAATGTCTGAAATAGAGGTAAGTAAATCTCCCTCATTCAACAAACTCCCAATTTTTAATGGAATACGATTAATCACACCATCAAACGGAGCCGTAATTGTACAGTACGACATAAAGACAGTGGCATTTTGCAACGATGCCCGAGCCTGATTCTCTTCAGCCAAGGCCACTTGCGCTTTCGACTCGGCGAGAATCAATTCGGACTTGGCAACCACATTTTTGTCTACTAACATTTTCACCCGTTCTACTTCGAGATTGGCTGCTTTCCTTTCTGCAATAGCTCGTTGCAATAATGATTTCGCTTTGGTTAATTCTGCCGTATATTCGGGAGATGCTAACCGAAACAAAGGCTGTCCTTTGCGTACAGAGGCTCCCTCGTCCACTAATATTCGTTCCAAAAAGCCCTTAATCCTCGTTCTGATTTCTACATTTTTGATTGCTTGAATATCCGTAACAATATTATCATTGAAAACTGTATTTGAGAAATTTACCGTAAAAACAGGTATTTGAGAAATACTCGAAGTATCACTTCCTTTTTGTTTACTACACGAAATAAGAGTGCAGGTCAAAATTGCACACAGTAGTACTTTTTTCATTTTATCTGTATTTAATAAGGTGGAAAAATTGCAGAATTATCTACAAAGCAATAGATATTGAGGTTTGCTGCGTAATAGCATTATTTTGGCTATACACAGTTACTCACGTCGAAGAAAAGATGTTACTTTTCTTTCAACGACTTAATAAAAATTGTTTGGAAAAACTACGAAAAGATATAACTAGCTATGTATTGAGAATAGCTGAGGAGGACGCCAGAAAGAAGTGATAATCTGGATACGGTAGTTATCGTAGTATAATATGGTTCTTTTGCAAGTTACTTCCGGCAACACTAATGTGGAATTTTCCATTTCAAGGACTACTAGTTCTCCATGTTCAATTCCTATGGAAGAAAAATCGTTCGTATTGTCAGGAATATCCTGAGTATGCTTCAAATGGAATGAATGGCAGTCCATGACGGATGAAAAAACCTCTGCTTGCGCAAAAGCTAATGTACATGCCGAAATCACTAATATTAATATAATCTTCAGTTGCCTCATTTTGGACTGCAAAGTTAGTACATATACAATAACCATCAAAAGATAAAAAGAGAATACATCTCAACGATTATCATTTTTTAATTAAAAGAAAAACCATTAAACGAGCGAGTAGACCTCTCCTCTTAAATCAAAATCACCTATAAACTAATATTTGTTTAAATCGACAAAAAAGTCCCAACTATTCGTATTTTTGTACATCACATCTAACTCTTGTGGCTTATGCAATTAGACTACGTACCTTATGTGCAGATATTGGCAGCCTTTGCAGCGGGTGCCACCCTCGGATTGGAACGGGAGTATCACAATAAACCGGCCGGATTCCGCACCATGATTCTGATCACCGTCAGTTCATGTCTGTTTACCATTCTCTCGAACTCATGGGGAGGCGACCGAATTGCCTCTAATATCGTGACGGGTATCGGTTTTATCGGAGCCGGTGTGGTATTCAAAGAAGGAGCCAATGTGAAGGGAATTACTTCAGCTGCAATTATCTGGATGGCTGCGGCTATCGGAATGTGCATCGGACTGCAACATTACGTGCTGGCAGCAATGGTAGTAGTGCTGGTAATGATGGTATTGCTGGCTCTGTTCAAATTTGAAACAGCCTTCGACAACCTTCACCAGATGAAAAGCTATGAAATTCGTTTTGTCGCCGAAGAATATTCTATTGGTGAACTGGAACGGGAATTTACCGGCATGCACATTAAGTTTCTACGCACGAAAACCAGTAAACAAATGGGCATTGTGAGCGTGGAATACAACATTGAGATTCATCCGGGCAAGCGCGATCAGTTCGAATCGTTCCTGATTCGTAATTCTCACATTGCCAGTTTCGAAGCATAACAATACCCTTACAACAATGACTCTTCAGGAGATAACTACCCTACGTTTACAAAATCAACAGATTCTCACTAACCATTCAGGAAACATTGTTTCTCTGGTAAAAAAGATGGGCGCTTTACAGGCACAGGATTATGCCATGGCAAAATGGGCTTTAGGTGTACGCCTGCCATCTGTTTCGGACGAGAGCGTAAATGAAGCTATGATATCTGCATCCATAATCCGCACGCATGTATTACGCCCTACCTGGCACTTCGTTCATGCAAGCGATGTTGTCTGGATGACACGACTCTCAGCCGACCGGATTAAAACTTCCATGCGAACCCGTGACCGTCAACTGGAATTGACGGAAGATGTTTTCACCTCATCCAACAACATCTTAGCTGCTGCTTTGGCTGATGGAAAATCTTTGAACCGGGAAGAGATTGCACGGCTTCTGCAACAAAAAGGCATCCGTACAAATGAAAACCGCTTGTCGCACCTGTTGATGCGTGCCGAACTGGAACTGGTCATCTGTAGCGGAACTTACCTGCAGGGAAAACCTTCGTTCAGACTATTGGAGACTTGCATTCCTAAGCCCCTTGAACTCTCAAAAGAAGAATCTCTGGCAACCCTGGCAAAACGCTATTTTTCGACCCATGGGCCGGCAACACTTGCCGATTTTGTATGGTGGTCGGGACTCTCGCAGAGTGAAGCCAGACAAGGACTCGAAGCAAACAAACGTGACTTTGAATCGTTCACAGCTGAGGAAAAAACCTACTGGATGAGTAAGAATTTTTGCCCGCATAAAGACGCCAGTGCACAGGTGCATCTGCTACCAGCCTTCGATGAGTATCTGATCAGCTATCGCGACCGCTCGGCGATGATTGCTCCCCATCACAATTCCAAAACGATCTTCATCAACGGTGTCTTTCGGCCTATAGTGGTTGTCAACGGG
>JAUZOL010000209.1 GCA_030706455.1 Bacteroidota bacterium | reverse complement strand
TTGAACGAATTTGCCGTGATTGACAAAAAGATGAAACATCCGATCAGGATGAAGGAAAAACGAAGGTGTCTCATAATGGCCTGATTAGTTATGTTGAACAAAGGTAATTATTTTATTAAAATTACCGATGTGGTAGTCTGTATAACCAATGTTTGGCTATCACGCAGGAACAAAGCAAAACAGGTAGTCCACCGTTCGGCAGACTACCTGTTTTTAGTAAGCTTTTTAGCGACTTATTTGTCAGGCCAGCTTTTCAAGTTTGGCAATGTTGTCCTCAATGCTTGCATCGGGAACTTCAAAATTGGTCAGCTTTCCTGCAAAGTAATTGTCGTATGCAGCCATGTCTATCAATCCGTGGCCTGAAAGGTTGAAAAGGATTGTTTTTTCTTTGCCTTCTTCCTTTGCCTTCAACGCTTCGCGAATAGCCACGGCAATCGCGTGAGTTGACTCTGGCGCCGGAATAATACCTTCCGAACGTGCAAACAGAACCCCGGCATCAAAGGTGTCGAGTTGTTTGACAGCCTGAGCTTCGATTAATCCGTCTTTAAGTAATTGACTTACAATAGAACCTGCACCGTGGTAGCGTAAACCTCCGGCATGAATAGCTGCCGGTTCGAAATCATGACCAAGGGTAAACATCGGGATCAGCGGTGTCATTCCGATAGTGTCACCAAAATCGTATTCGAATTTACCGCGTGTCAGTTTCGGGCAGGAAGCCGGTTCGGCTGCGATAAAACGGGTTGTTTTTCCATCAACAAGATTGTGGCGAAGGAACGGGAAGGTAATTCCAGAAAAATTGGAACCACCACCGAAGCATCCGATAACTACATCTGGATAATCGCCTGCCATTTCCATCTGTTTTTCGGCTTCAAGTCCGATGATGGTTTGGTGGAGAATAACGTGATTCAATACGCTACCCAATGTGTAACGTGTGTCGGGGTGGGTTACGGCAGCTTCTACGGCTTCCGAAATAGCTACGCCAAGACTGCCCGGACTGTTAGGATGTTTTTCCAGATAAGAGCGGCCGGCAGCTGTACGAGTACTTGGCGATGGAATTACTTCGGCGCCATATGTCTGCATCACAAATTTACGGTAAGGTTTTTGGTCATAGCTGACTTTTACCATGTAAACCTGAAGATCGAGTCCGAAATGCTTACAGGCAATACTCATTGCGCTTCCCCATTGGCCTGCACCTGTTTCGGTAGTGATGTGCTTGATTCCCTGTATTTTGTTGTAATATGCCTGTGGAATAGCAGAATTCAGTTTGTGAGAACCGACAGGACTTACACTTTCATTTTTGAAATAGATTTTTGCCGGAGTGTCCAATGCCTTTTCGAGACCCGAAGCACGAACTAATGGTGAAGGGCGGTAGATTTTGTACAGTTGCCATACTTCATCCGGAATTTCGATGTAGCGTTCTTTCGAAAATTCCTGTTCAACCAGGCCTTTGGCAAAAAGACCTTCCATTTCTTCCGGTTTAAGAGGCTGTTTCGTGCCCGGATTTAACATCGGAAGCGGTTGGTTTTTCATGTCGGCGATAATGTTATACCAAGCCTTGGGCATTTCGCTTTCCGGTAATTGAATTTTTTTTGTCGTTTTCATACTATAATGATTTTTATTGTTTTAAGGTTGAGAGGAACTCCGTGTTGCTGAAATTATTTTCCGATAGCTATCGGAAACCATTGGGTGTTGTAAATCAACATGTTCGGTTCATCTGTACATAATTTGGTTTTTAATAATCAACTGTAACTCCAGACTAGGGCAAAAAAAAACCGCAGGTATGGGTTCCTGCGGTTGTGTATTGCAAACGGTGAGTCGCATTTCCCATTGTTGAATCAGAAACGGAAGCGCCACCAGCTATTTTTTGTTGTGAAATTCATTCTCTTTTATTTTGATACAAAGGAACAATAAAAAATGATAACTGACAACTTTTTTGGCGAAAATATGGTCTGTTTATCATTTGTTATGTGTCTGTCTGGTGAAAAAAGCATCTACCACTTCGTTGAATTGCTTTTTGTGTTGAATAAGCGTTGCATGCCCGCTATCGGGAACAATCCAGCAGAAAGCCCCGGGAATGGCATTGGCAATCTCCAGCGTGTGTGATGGCAAAATAAGGTCGTGATCTCCACCGATGATTAGTGATGGACATTTAATGGTTTGCAGTTGTGCCGTTGTAATGTGCGGTTGGAAGAGGTCGAGCGCCATCAGTTTGCGTTGATTCTTCAGTTTGGGAGTTTGGACTTCTTTGCCTGAACGCAAATAATCATTCATCCATTCCCGATAGGCATGAGGGGCGAAAACGATAGAGTCCGGAATCAGGTTGGCTCCGGTCGAAGCTAACATCTTTACTCTTTGGGGGTGGCGAATGGCCATTATGAGTGCGTTAATGCCTCCGTCGCTCCAACCCAATACGCGGCAGGATGAAATATGCATGGAGTCGAGTAGGGCATTGAAATCATCGGCCATCATCTCAAAACTGAGAGAATCGCACGCGTCTACAGATTTGCCCTGTGCACGGCTATCAACTGCAATCACCTTGTACTTTTGGGCGAAAAATGGAATCTGATTTGAAAAGCCGGAAATAGAGCCTCCGTTGCCGTGAATCATCAGGAGAGGTTCGCCTTTGCCATAGGTCTCGTAATAGAGTTTGATGCCTCTCGTGGTTAGGTATTTGCCTGCGGCTGGGTTGTTGCCGTATTTGATTTGTGCCGAAACAGATAGCGTTAATGCGCACAAAAAGAGGATGAGACAAAACGAAAATGGTTTCATAAAAAAGTAATTATACACATAATGTCATAATCGATACGATATCTTATCAAAACCTTCCCCCGTTCCGGATACTCCCTCCCGATAGCTATCGGGACTGAAGGGGAGACTAATCTGTATTCGCAATTGTCAACCAACAAATTGAGTCCAAATCCAGCAAGCAGTGGTGTCCCCTTTTGTTGAAGGGGACGAGCGCAGCGGAGGGGTTAGCATATGAATTCGGTTATCTTGCGGATAATCAAACAATAAAAAATGCCCCGGAATTTCCGGGGCAACTGGTTGTGTTTATTTAGCAAAAAGAAGTTCCCGGTATTTGGGTAGAGTCCATATTTCATCGTCCACCACCTCTTCCAGCTTGTCGATGTGGTAGCGGATCTGATCGAGATACGGACGCACCTTGGTGCTGTATTCATACGTTTTGGTATGCATATCTTCTATGTTGTTTGCTACTTTACGGGCTTCAATCATTTCGTGCACCATTGTTTTAATAGCAACAACACGTTCTCCGATTTCGCGAACGAGGCTTTTATTGTCTGCGGCAAGCGCTTCAAATTCATCTTTGTCGAATACTTCTTTCAATCCCCGGATGTTTTCAATCAATCGGTTTTGATAAGCAATGGCAGTCGGCACAATGTGGTTGATAGCCAGATCTCCCAGAACGCGGGCTTCGATTTGGATTTTCTTGGTGAATTTTTCAAATTCTACCTCCACGCGGCTGTGTATCTCTGTTTCCGATAAGATGCCTTGTTTGGTGAAAAGTTCTACGGCTTTGTTATCAAGGTATTTTTCTATTGCGTCAGGAGCCGATGTGATGTTGGTCAGGCCACGTTTGGCAGCTTCTTCTACCCATTCCGGAGAATAACCGTCGCCTTCGAAACGTATCGGGCGGGTTTCGATAATCATCCGTTTCAAAATCTGGAAGATTACTTCGTCCTTGTTTTTTCCCTTTGCAATCTGAACGTCAACTTCATCCGCAAAGCGATTGAGTTGATCGGCAACTACCGCATTCAGAACCGTCATTGCGGCACCGCAATTGGCAGAAGAGCCAACGGCTCTGAACTCGAAACGATTGCCGGTAAAGGCAAACGGAGATGTACGGTTGCGGTCGGTACTGTCCAGAACAATGTCGGGAATGCGGGCGATACCAAGCTTAAGCGCCGTTTTTTCTTCAGGCGACATGCGGGAATCCGATACCTTTTCGGCCAGATTGTCCAGCATATTGGTGAGATAGCTTCCTAAAAACACAGAGACAATAGCCGGTGGTGCTTCGTTGGCGCCCAGACGGTGTGAGTTTTCGGCGCTCATGATCGATGCGCGAAGCAAGTCCTGGTGGTTTTGCACTGCCATCAACGTATTGACGATATAAGTAAGGAAGAGCATGTTTCCTTTGGGGTTCTTTGCCGGACTAAAAAGATTGACGCCGGTGTCGGTGCAGAGCGACCAGTTGTTGTGTTTCCCTGAACCATTGACGCCTGCAAACGGCTTTTCGTGCAGCAATACGGCAAAGTTGTGTTTGCGGGCAATGTGTTTCATCAGATCCATTACCAACTGATTGTGATCGTTGGCCAGATTGGCTTCTTCAAAAATTGGTGCACATTCGAACTGATTGGGAGCCACCTCGTTATGACGGGTTTTTACCGGAATGCCCAGTTTGTGACACTCCAGTTCCAGTTCGCTCATGAACGCCATCACGCGGGGAGGAATGGCTGCAAAATAGTGATCTTCCAGCTGTTGATCTTTGGCAGAAGCATGTCCCATCAATGTTCGCCCTGTGAGGCAAAGGTCGGGGCGGGCATCAAACAGCGCTTTGTCTATCAGAAAGTATTCCTGCTCCCAACCTAAATTAGCGGTTACTTTTGTTACGTCTTTGTCAAAGTACTGACACACACGCACAGCCGCTTTATCTACGGAACTCACAGCGCGCAATAATGGTGTTTTGTAATCAAGCGCTTCGCCGGTGTATGCTATGAAAATGGTAGGTATACAAAGTGTTTCGTCAACTATAAATGCGGGAGAAGAAACATCCCATGCTGTATATCCGCGAGCCTCGAAGGTGTTGCGGATGCCTCCGCTGGGAAATGATGAAGCGTCGGGTTCCTGTTGAATGAGCAGTTTGCCGGAAAAACGTTCCAGAACTTCGCCGTTTTCTCCAAAATCAAACAAACGTTCGTGTTTTTCGGCGGTAGCATCGTTAAGAGGCTGAAACCAGTGGGTATAGTGAGTGGCTCCCCGTTCTTTTGCCCAGCGGCACATGCCGTTTGCAATTTGGTCGGCTACTTTTCGGTTTATCTGGGTGCCGTCTTCAACTGCTTCACGAACAGCTTTGTATGCTTCTTCAGGCAAATAAGCCTGCATTTTTTTTCGGTCAAAAACATTGATCCCATAATATTCGGATAGTTTGGACGGAGTTTCCACGTGTAGAGGAGTACGGGCAGCAAATTCCTGCAACGCTGCAAAACGTAATTTTGACATAAGTGTATATAATAAGGTTAAGTTGACAAAAACAGTTAGACAAATGTAACGATAAAACCGGATAAACATCGCGGTTAATTACAGTTTTTGAAAACCATTTGTTTATTCTTCGTTACTGTTCTTGATGTTACAGAGTGATGTGCCGTTGGAGTCTGCGAACCTGCAAGATGCGATAATACTCAAAATATTGCTTTTCAGGCATAGAAGAGTGGCGCATGAAAAACAGTACGCCCTTGGTCTCTGGCTATGAAAGCGTTGTCTTTGACTACGTCGATTTTCAACTCAGTCGATATGAAATAAAATTCAGAGATATATCCGATCATTATATCATTTGAAGAATTTGATACAAAAAAGGTTCTTACTTTTCGTCAAAAAGGGTAACTTAGGGGTCGCTAAAATTTCTTTTTTAACTCATTTTGGGCTTATTAAAAAATCGCTATATTTGCAGGCTCAAAATAATTTGGAAATTCTATCAATTAGTTATATGTATTTAAAATAGTTAAACATGCAAAACAAAGGATTTGTTCAGGTTCTAG
>JAUZOL010000208.1 GCA_030706455.1 Bacteroidota bacterium | reverse complement strand
TCGGAACTGTATGTCAAGATTGGAAATCAGTACGTAGTTTTCTATGTGTAGCGAAGTTATCATTTGCTGGCTTGTGCGGGTTTATTTTCCGTTCTGAATTTTTTCAAAGCGTTTTTGCATCGATGGAGCTACGTCCAACAGTAAGGCGTATACATCACTTTTCTCCTTAGGTTGCCCATTGCTGAAAATATCGGCTATTTCATCAATTTTCGTGTCAAGGAAAGATGTTATGGCAATATTGTAAAGACGGTCGTTATTCGCCTGGCGCAGCACCATGAGGGAAGATGCTATTTTTGACCGGCCATTATCTGCATTTTCGGCCATTATATCCAGTCCCAGACGGTGGTAGTCGTAGTAAAGTTCGCGTACGGGACGCAGTTTTTCGTCCAGAATGCCATTGATCAGTGCGTAACGGTTGTGTTCTGATTCAAAAGCTTTCCATCCTGTTTCAGATGAGCTTTGCATTGCATTGGCAATCTCTTCGGCGCGATGAAAGAATGGTGATCCACCTAAGCGTGAAAATGAATCGGCATCATAGCCTAAAATGACATAGCCATAAAAATAGAGCATGGCAACCAAATTGTTGGATGTCTGTCGTTCAGTTGTTTCCAGAGGTTGTGATTCGATATAATTGAAGTTGAAATTTTGATCCCTGAAATTGAATAATGTCGTGAAGTAGGTAGAGTTATATACCGGACGACGCGCCTGGACTTGTAATTCTCCGGTAAAATTGTCGCCTCCCGAGTAGTTTTTTATGGTGATGACGAGCGAACATTCAATGCGTTCGTTGGAAGTGTAAGTCGCATTGCTCCATTTTCGGTTGTTCATCAATTCATTCAGCTCTTTCTCAAGTGTCGTGAAGATTTGCTTGTTTGTTCCCTGAATTAAGTTGGAATTTACCTGAACACGACATCTCAATTCTTGTGCGGAAATGCCGAATGTCATTATCAGAGCTACGAAAGAAAGGATGATTTGTTTCATGAAAATAGAAATTACTTGAAGTTTTATGCTTGTTTTGTCATTTGCAACAGTTTGGATTGCGGTATCCTGATTTCGTGTTCAAGCGACACAAAATTACTCAAAAAAAAACCGAAAATAAATACCTTCGTTGAGTATCTGGCTATGAACATGTGTTTTTGCAGTTTGAATATCCTGTTTTTGTGGTTAAATAGCTATCTTTGCACTATCCAAATTTTACGGATAACGAAACATTTGATTCAATTATTGCCTGAATTCTATACCTGAAATGTTTTGTTTTAAAATCAATCACCCATAAAACATTTTGTCGTGGATACCACTTTAGATATTGCGGCCATTCGAGCCGATTTTCCCATACTTTCCCGCACTGTTTACGACCGTCCGTTGGTCTATTTCGACAATGCGGCCACATCGCAGAAACCCCGTTGTGTGGTGGAAGCGATAGAGAAGGTTTATTACAGCCAAAACGCGAATATTCACCGCGGAGTTCATTACCTGAGCCAGGTAGCAACCGAAGCGCACGAAGAGGCTCGTCAAACGGTGCAGGCTTTTATCAATGCTGCCGAGTCGCGCGAAATTATCTTTACCCGGGGAACTACCGAAGCAATTAATCTGATTGCAACCTCGTTCGGAGAGACTTTTTGCAATGAAGGCGACGAGATCCTGATTACAGGCATGGAACACCATGCAAATATCGTTCCCTGGCAATTGCTGCGCGACCGTAAAGGTATTGTGTTGAAAGTTGTGCCTTTTAATGAACGAGGCGAATTGGATATGGAGGCTTTCTCCAAGTCGATTTCGCCGAAAACAAAATTAGTTTCCGTTGCACACATTTCAAATGTGCTGGGGACTGTAAATCCGGTGGCCAAGATTATTGCCGAAGCACATGCACACAACATTCCGGTGCTGGTGGATGGTGCTCAGGCGGTTTCGCATATGCCGGTTGATGTGCAGGCGCTGGATGCTGATTTTTATGTTTTCTCCGGGCACAAAATGTACGGTCCAAATGGTATCGGCGTGTTATATGGTAAAGAAAAATGGCTGGAGCAGTTGCCTCCGTATCATGGTGGCGGCGAAATGATAGCTACAGTTACCTACGAAAAAACGACCTATGCCGAACTTCCGTTTAAGTTTGAAGCCGGAACTCCCGATTATGTCGGTTCGGTTGCGTTGGCTGAGGCAATCCGCTATATGCAGAAGTTTGGCCTGAAAGCTATTGGAGACTACGAACATCAATTGTTGCAGTATGCCACCGAGCAGTTGATGAAAATTGACGGGATGCGTATTTTCGGAACGGCAGTCGAAAAAGCTAGTGTCATTTCTTTCCTTGTACGCGATATTCACCATTTCGACATGGGCACCCTGCTCGATAAACTGGGAATCGCGGTGCGCACCGGGCATCATTGTGCCATGCCGTTGATGCATACATTAGGCATTGAAGGGACGATCAGGGCTTCGTTCGCTTTTTATAATACCAAAGAAGAAATTGATGCGCTGGTGGCGGCTGTTGACCGGGTGCAAAAAATGTTTTAAATTGATTTTGTCGCTTCTCCCCCATTTTACCGGGAATGAAGAAGTCGGATTAATCAATCGTCAATCGTAAATATTAAAATCGTAAATACAATAATGACAATAAACGAAGCGCAAGATCAGGTAATAGAAGAGTTTAGCGAGTTTTCCGACTGGATGGATAAATATGCTTATCTGATTGATCTCGGAAACTCGCTCGATCCTATTGACGAGAAAGCAAAAATCCCGCAAAATTTGATAGAAGGCTGCCAAAGTCGCGTTTGGCTCGATGCCGAAGAACAAGGTGGCAAAATAGTGTTCACTGCCGAAAGCGATGCTGTGATTGTGAAAGGAATTATCTCGCTGCTCATTAGAGTAATGTCGGGGCATACTCCCGATGAGATTCTGGAGGCAGATCTCTATTTTATAGATCAAATCGGGTTGAAGGAACACCTTTCTCCTACTCGCGCCAATGGACTCCTGTCGATGGTGAAACAGATAAAACTGTATGCTTTAGCCTTTAAGGCAAAATCTTAAATTAATTGTAAAATTATTCTTAAAAGAGCGTAGACGGGGAAAGCCGTTTGCGCTTTTTTTGCTTTTTATCTTTCCGAACAGAAAAATAGTTGTTAGTTCTGAGTATTCAAAATTATATTGGCGCAATCATGAAAATGTTTTTTTTGAATTAGAACTGTTTGTTAGGTGGCTTTTGCTTTAAAAATTAAAACAATATATTTATTAAAAAAAATATTGTTACATTTAATAGAAATATATATATATATGCATGACATCTTGGCAAACAAACTAAAATATACACTCCTCCAACTGAAAACAGCAGACGAACTTACGCTTAATAATGCAGGATTGTAGCCGATGCAGATAACCATTATTACAAATCTTATAAAATGATGAGCCTTATGAGTAAAAAAAATCTTGTAATTTGTATAGTCCTATTGTTTACAGGTCTGTTGATTCAATGCAAGAAGGACGAAGTGCCCCGAAATGCGACCATTATCGGTTCGTGGAGATGGCTTTGCTACTATGACGATTATATAGATGGGCCTAAAACGCCTGCTAATACCGGCATCCTGGAAACGATATCGTTTTATCCCAATAACACATGGAAACGAATACAAAATAATGTGACAATAGATTCCGGCAGTGTCACTTTGGGGCATGGGTATTATTTGCCTTATCAGGGAGCCGGATCATATACATATGACAGCGTTGCTTTTTATAAAAACAATATATTAAAGGGTTGGGACTCATATGAAATTTTGCATAATGACACTTTAGTATTTAGCCCAGGTTGGTCTGGAAGATTTTCTTCTTATTTGGAACCCTATAATGGCTCCAGATGGTATGTTCGACAATAATTTTAATCACTTTTAAATTTTGATGTAATATGAAAACATGCTTACAAATTATGAAAATGAAAACTGTGCTGGCAGTATGCTTGCTCTTTTTGTCAAATATCTGCATAAATGCACAAAACGTAGCACCTCAAAACTATCAAACGGGTGCAGTGTTCCTTTCCGATTCCGCCTATGCCAAATTGCCAAGACCCAATTGGAATACTCTGCGGCAATATGCCCCACGTTCTTTGACTGTATCTCAATCAACAAATGGCATAACCATGTGTATACTCCTTCTATTGGAGATCAGGGTGGCGAAGGTTCATGTGTGGGATGGGCGGTAGGATATACGGCTCTGGGAATATTAATGTATCCTCAATATGGTAATTGGTATGCAGCCCGGCGAAGTCCGAATTATGTGTATAATCAAATTAAACAAAGTTCTGACTGTGGCTCTGGTTCTTTAACTACAAATGCATTGAACCTTGTGCTTAATCAGGGAGATTGTTCATGGAATTCCATGCCTTATGTGGATGGTGATTGTGCTACACTACCCAACACCACACAACAAACAGAAGCTGCACAAAACAAGGCACTTCAGTGGGCAGCCTTAGACAAAACTGATATTACAGGCATGAAACAAGCCATCGATTTGGGCTATCCGGTAGTCATTGCTTTTGCAGTTTATCAATCATTTAAAGACATGTTCAATTCCGGAAACGGCATATGGAATGCCAATTCCGGAGCTTTTCTGGGCAACCATGCAACCTGTATTGTGGGCTATGATGACAACAAGGCTATGGTAAAAGTGCAGAACCAATGGGGGGCTGCAGGTGGAGATCAGGGTTTCTTTTGGATACCCTATACGTTTATACAAAGCGGTTGTTTGAAAGAAGCCTATATTTTATATGCAACAAGTCCATTAGCATCCATGACATTTTCAGGAACTTCCAATATGTGTACTTCAAGTACATATACATTGAATAATTTGCCTGCGAATGCCTCGTTAAGCTGGAATAGCAGTTCCAATCTCGCCTTATCATCGACCACAAGCAATTCAGCCACCTTTACTGCCAGCAGCAATGGGGCCGGTTGGGTACAACCTGTCGTAAATGGAGTTAACTTGTCGAAGTATTCCGTTTGGGTGGGAGTCCCTTCTCAGCCGACTTCAATCGGTGGGTTCCCTTATGATGGTTTCACCTTGTCAAGTAATTCTGAATACAGTTTTTATTTAACACTTCCAGATAATCAAGGCATAAATCAGTATAACTGGGTGTTAAAACCGGGTAGCGGTACAATACTTGACGGACAAGGAACATCTGCAATTGATGTTGAAACTACAAAAAACAGTGTATCCTTTTATGTCCGTGCCCAAGTTGGAAATACTTGTGGTTTGAGTCCGACATTAACTCGTACAGGATCCATAACTTCAGGGGGCGGTACTCTATTATTATCATTAGCTCCCAACCCCTCATCCGATCAGGTACAAGTAAGTTTGAATACTACCGATAACATAACTTCTGCCGAAACTGTTACTACAAGTGCTTCCATCACATCCGCATCCTCTTATGTTGTCAAGATATTAGACAGTTATGGTCAGACATACTATTCCACCACCAAAAGTGAGAAGCGATTCATTCTGCCGGTATCGTCACTGCCCAACGGAGTATATACAGTAGCCGTGTCGGACGGTAGTACAGTTTACCAGAAAAAATTAATTGTAAAACATTAATCCTATTCCCGCCTTGCAGGATGAAGGGCGGGGTATGCTTTAGCCTTTAAGGCAAAGTCTTGAGTAAATTGTAAGATTATTCTTAAAAGGGCATGAATGAATCACTTCATTTATGCCCTTTTTTTGTCGTTTTTTCACTTTGAAGCGTATTAAAAGGCTTGTTAATATGGATGATAAATAGTAACTTTGTTTGCTTTTTGAAAAAGAATGACGTGTTTCTAATATTATAATTTAGATATGACCGAAGAACAAAAATTGAACGGGAACAATGATTA
>JAUZOL010000207.1 GCA_030706455.1 Bacteroidota bacterium | reverse complement strand
TGAAAGCGAATCATTGGCAGAACTGGATCGCTTTGTGGAAGCAATGTTGACCATCTACAATGAAATCAAAGAAATAGAAAACGGAACGGCAGACAAGACCGATAACGTGTTGTTGAATGCACCACATTGTGAGTTCGAAATTGCAGCTGATGAATGGTCGCACCCTTATTCCAGAACCAAAGCAGCATATCCGCTTGAATGGGTAAAAGACAATAAATTCTGGTTGCAGGTTGGCCGTATAGATAACGCATTCGGCGACAGAAATCTGACATGTTCCTGCCAGTATTGATCTGTTCTGCAATTGAACAGCACAGTCAGGAATAACGATATTTGTTTATAAACATTGATCTTTTTGAAATGGACTCAACGCAACTACATTTGCCCGAACCTGCATTGCGGCGTTTGCCGTGGTATTTATCATATGCAAAGCTCGCTTTGGAACGGGGGGAAACCACTGTTTCGTCTACCCAAATAGCGAAAGACATTGGCGTTGAAGCTTCAATGGTGGCAAAGGATTTGTCATACATAAACGTTACAGGCAAAACCCGTGTCGGGTATAGCACGTTTACGTTGATCGAAGTCATTGAGACATTTCTGGGATTTACTGAGACTCACAAAGCATTCCTGTTCGGTGTGGGTCGGTTAGGTGGGGCTCTTTTACAGGATAATGGATTGAGGCAGTTCGGCCTCGAAATTATTGCGGCTTTCGATGTGAAGTTTGAGCTGGCCGGTACAAATATCAATCATATTCCTATCCATCATATCGACCGGATGAATGAGCTTCGGCAACAAACCGGCGTAAACATAGGAATTTTGACAGTGCCGATCAATCAGGCTCAGGAGGTTGCGGATATGATGATTCAGGCTGATTTCAAGGCAATCTGGAATTTTACTCCTATTCGAATCCGGGTGCCCAATAATATCGTAGTTCAGAATACATCTATATATGCTCACCTTGCTGTGATGTTTAATAGATTGAGAATGAATCCATAATAATGCTATAGTCAGAGAAAGCCGTTGCTTTATGCGACGGCTTTGCTGCATCAATTACGTAGTTAAATGAAACGAACATGACAAAACCTACTGATTTTGGCACACAAGGGAATGGTTATGTTTTGTCATGAAGTTCCATGTGTCCATAAAAAACAATTATAAACACATGAAAATATTTGCAATAGGCTGGAATTATAAAGATCATAATAAGGAGCTGTCATTCAATGAGCTGCCTGAGGAGCCTACGTTTTTTCTGAAAGCGGAAACTGCTTTGCTGAAGGATAACAAACCCTTTTATTACCCGGACTTTTCCAATCAGATAGAATACGAAGTAGAACTGGTAATTCGGATTAATAAATTGGGGAAAGGCATTGATGAACAGTTTGCTCACCGGTATTACAGTGAAATCGGACTTGGTATAGATTTCACGGCACGTGATCTTCAAAAGAAACAACGTGAATCGGGTGGCCCGTGGGAGATTTGTAAGTCATTCGATAATTCGGCGCCGGTTAGTCATTTTATTCCGGTAAGTCAGTTTGAAAGTGTGCAGAATATAAATTTCAGGTTAGATATTAACGGAAAAACAGTGCAGCAGGGTAATACGGCAAATATGATTTTTTCTGTCGATAAGATTATATCCTATCTGAGTCGCTTTTTCCTGTTGAAAATGGGAGACCTCATTTTTACAGGTACGCCCGTTGGCGTTGGTCCTGTTAAGGTTGGAGACCGGTTGCAGGGTTATATCGAAAACGAATTGATGTTCGACTTTTTGATTAAATAATCTTTTTGCGTACTTTTGAAACTTATATCTAATTTACATTTATTTGTGTAAATAATGAAAGTGCAGGGTACATGGCTTTGTGTAGTATTTTTGATTTGCATCTCCTTGATTGTGAGGGCTCAAAATGAAGAAAGATACAAAAAAGTATCTGCTATCGGTGTGCAAATTTTTGCACCCAACTCTGTACTTTCCACGGGACAATGGACAAAAATAAGAGTTTCATCAACAGGTGTTTACAAAATTACTTTTGACCAGCTGAAACAAATGGGGATCACCAGCCCTCAGAATGTACATCTTCATGGTTATGGTGGCGCCATGTTGCCCGAATCTTTTACAAGCGTCTATTTGGATGACTTGCCGGAAACCCCGATATATATTGGCGGCGATTACATATTGTTTTATGCACAGGGTCCGGTTAGCTGGCAGTATGATGCAACTAAAATGCAGTTTGTACATACCGTAAATCCATATTCAAACTACGGATATTACTTCGTTTCACAAACGGCCACAGCAGCAAAGCAAATAACTCCCACGGCAGCAGAAAGTCAGACACCGACCACTGTCATCGATTATTTCCTCGACCGTGACGTTCACGAAAAAGATTTAGTCAATCTGGCCACTTCCGGTCGGGAATTCTATGGGGAAAAATTTACCGGAAATACCAGTAATTCCTTTGGATTCTCATTTCCAAATACAGATATAAGCCGTCAGGGTAAAATAAGGGTGAATGCCGCTGCTACTTCAACATCTTCAAGTTCAATGTCCGTGGCGTATAATGGTTCTTTGGGGTCAATTTCATTTTCACCTGCGGGAACATATGATTATGCTATTTCGGGAACTGGTTCTTATGCTTATATCCCGACGTCGGATTCTCCCTCTTTCACTCTTCAGCTTAACCAAACAACATCGTCAGTTACGGGCTATCTGAATTACATTGAAGCGAATCAATACCGTAAACTTGCGATGACTGGTGCCGTGTTATCGTTTCGAAATCCGGACTTTCTCAATCAGAATGCTGTTTTGCAATACACGTTGTCTTCTGCCGGAAGTAACGTCAAAATATGGAATATAACAGACCCGCTGAATATTACTGAAATTCCTGTCGCCCGAAACAGTTCGGCATTGACCTTTATTTCGTCTGCACAAAACTTGCAGGAATATCTGGCGATTGATCCCACTCAGAGTTCGGCGTTTAGCACTCCTGAAATCGTGCAAACGAATCTGCCGAATCAGAACCTGCACTCATTGGAACAACCCGATATGGTGATTATCGCTCCAACTGCCTTTGTAGGCCAAGCCGAAAGACTGGCTCAAAAGCACAGGGAAAAAGATAATTTGAGTGTAGTGGTGGTTACTCCCGATCAAATTTATAATGAATTTTCATCAGGAACTCCGGATGCAACAGCATACCGCAGGTTAATGAAAATGTTCTACAACAGGGCGAAAGCCGGTTTGGGCCAAGCTCCTAAATACTTGTTGTTGTTCGGTCGTGGATGTTACGATAATAAGGGATTATTATCTACATCGTCAGATCTACGCCAGTTGCTGGTGTTTGAATCGTACAATTCAGTGAATCAGATAGATTCATATCAGTCGGATGATTATTTCGGTTTTTTGGACGATACCGACGGGGTCAGTCTTGCTTCCGACCAACTGGATATTGGGGTAGGAAGGTTTCCGGTTACCACCGTTGATCAGGCCAAAGCGGTAGTTGATAAAACGATAGCATACATGGATAATATCAATACCGGTTATTGGAAAAATAGGGTTTGTTTTGTAGCCGATGATGGTGATGCCAACTTGCACATGACTCAGGCAGACACAATTGCAAAGTGGACAGCCAATGCCAATCCATATCTTCAGGTGAACAAATTATACATGGATGCCTATCCACAGGTAGTTTCATCTACAGGAGAAAGCTATCCGGCCGCGAAGACGAAGCTGCTGAATCTCATAAAATCAGGATTGTTGATGTTGAATTATACCGGTCACGGTAACCATTTGTATCTTGCTAACGAGCAGATTATAACAAAAGAAGATGTTACGGCCATGTACAATCAAAATCTCGCATTGTGGGTAACGGCGACATGCGACTTTACGCGTTGCGATTATACCGACGTGTCTGCTGGAGAAAGTGTATTGATAAATCCTTCAGGTGGTGGTATCGCGCTGTTTACCACTACCCGTTTGGTCTTTTCGAGCGATAATTTTGCATTGAATAAACAATTTGCGAAGAATGTGTTTTATAAAGATGCTAACGGGTATGCCATGAGGTTGGGAGATGTGATGCGTCTTACTAAAAACGCTTTGCCGGGAAACAGTAATAAGCTTAATTTCATATTGGTAGGCGACCCGGCATTAAGACTGAGTTTTCCTGCTCCAAATTATACGGTGGTTATCGATTCTGTCAATGGAATAGCAGCCGACCAGTCGATCACAGTCAATGCTTTGAGTCCCTTGAAACTGAAGGGACATATCAATAATCCGGGCAGTGCAAACGTATGCTCTGATTTTAACGGGTCAGTGATGATCAGAATTTACGATAAATTCGAAAATATGACTACCTTGGCCAACGATGCGGGCTCGACTTCTTTTGTGTATCAGGATCGTCCAACGATGTTGTTTGCAGGAAATACAGAAGCGAAAAACGGCTATTTCGCCATAGAAAGCATTATACCCAAGGATATCGACTATAAATTTGGTGCAGGACGGATAAATATGTATGCTTCTGACGAAAAAGGGCGCGAAGGTCAGGGAGATTTTGTTAACTTTGCAATCGGAGGCTCTAATAATTCGTTGCTATGGGAAAATAACGGGCCTGATGTAAGTATTTATCTGAATACAACAGGATTTGTTTCAGGGGATAAAGTAAATGAAACGCCGTTGTTTATTGCAAAAGTCCGGGATGATACCGGAATAAATACCGTCGGAAACGGTATTGGGCACGATATGACAGTGTTAATTGATCAGGAACCGGCACAATATTATGTTGTAAATGACTATTTTGAACCGACAGTTGGTGATTACAAAAGCGGAATCGTTCAGTATTCATTGCCAACACAATCTGAAGGGAAACATTCGCTGACATTCAAAGTTTGGGATGTATTAAATAATTCGACTTCAAAAACATTAGAGTATGAAGTAGTAAAGGGATTGGCTCCTGATTTTATTTCTTTATACAATTACCCCAATCCTGTTGTCAATGGGCACACAAATTTTGTACTGGAGCATAACCGTCCGGATGTAGTGCTGAATGTCAGAATTTCAGTGTTTGATTTAAGTGGTCGGTTGTTGAATCTGCTTTCAACAAGTACCTCTACTGAATCGACAAAAACCACTATTCCGTGGGATGTTACAGACAGTCGGGGAGCCGTGCTTAAAGCGGGTGTCTATCTTTGCAGAATAGATATTTCGACGCAGAATGGAAAAATAACATCAAAAACGCAAAAAGTAATTATAACTAAACAATAAAACAAATATCAATTCGTTATTAAGTTGATATTTGCCAAAAGATTAACTATAAAATAATCGTGGCATATATTTGAGTTCTAAATAACTGACTGTAATCCAGTAGTAAAATATATAGCTACATATTTCTCACATTATGACAAAAAAAACAACAGTTGTTATTCTGTTATTTCTTTTAGGAGGATTAAGTACATTTGCTCAGGTAGATAAAACATTGAATCCGCTTATTACCGGAGTTCCATCTTTATCAATTGCTCCTGATGCGCGGGGCGGAGGTATGGGTGATGTTGGAGCTGCTACTTCCCCGGATGTTAACTCGCAATACTGGAATCCGGCAAAATACGCGTTTGTAGAAGATGCAGCGGGTATTTCTCTTTCGTATACTCCATGGTTGCGTAAGTTGGTGAGCGATATTAATCTGGCATATTTGGCCGGTTACTACAAGCTGGACGAAAATCAGTCTATTAGTGGATCTTTGCGTTATTTCTCGTTGGGTCAGGTTGACTTGACCGATGTTAACGGTATATCACAGGGTAATACAAAACCATCTGAATTTTCGCTGGATGTTGCATATACCCGTAAATTATCTGACAACTTCTCTGGAGGTGTGACTTTGCGTTACATTCACTCTGATCTTGGTGGTGGCATGATTAGCGATATGTGGCCGGCAAATGCTTTTTCGGCTGATGTTTCTGC
>JAUZOL010000206.1 GCA_030706455.1 Bacteroidota bacterium | reverse complement strand
GGTAATCTCCCCGGCGAACTGGCTCCTGAAATCAAAGAACTGGTTAAGAAAAACGGCTTTGAATTCTATACAGGCAATCCTCAGGATGCATTCCCTAACGAACTGGACAAATACCGTGCCGAAATGAAAGAAAACGGCTGGGATGTTGGTCAGGACGAAGAAGAACTGTTCGAATTCGCAATGCACGAACGCCAGTACCGCGACTACAAGAACGGTAGCGCTAAAAAACGTTTTGAAGCTGAACTTGAAGCTGAAAAAGCAAAAGCAGGTGCTCCTATCATCATTACACGTCCGGTGGTTGAGGTTCCGAAAATCGACGTTACAACCGTTCAGGAACAATATCCGAATGCGAAAGCCGTTCAGGCTCCTGCAAAAGGACAAATGTTGTGGGAATATGATGTGGTTGACGCATCGAAAGCTCCTAACATCGGTGATGCAGTGAAAGAAGGCGATACAGTTGGTTATATCCAGACCATTTACGGTATTGAGCCGGTTAAGGCTGCTTTTGCCGGTAAAATTGTTGCTACTTATCCTAAACAGGGCGACATCATCGAAAAAGGAGAAATCCTTGCTTTTGTTGACTAATAACAATCGATAATAAATTACGAACCCCATGATCCGGAAACAGATCATGGGGTTCTTTTTTGGAAAACGAAGAGGCAACCATCTCCCGGAAGAGAGAAGTTGCCTCCATTGTTTTTGCGCCTCAGTGCGCACTACTACATACAATCTTTATTTGCCCGGTCTTTGGTCAGTTCCCATCAGCAGAAGCTTCCACTTTGGCCGAAATCTTCTCTATGGCTTCATTCAGCTTTTCTTGTGGAAGTATGATATTGAAATCTCCCCAGAAGGAAGTGTCGTAAACATATTGTGTATCGGCAAATATCTTATTCAGAGGTACCCGTTCTGTTTTGGGGAAAGGTTTTACATCCACCGTATCAATTTTGCAGGTCGCCGATTCGAAAAAGATATGCATCGGACTGTAGAATAATTGCCGTTTTTGTTTCATCCTGAAAAAGAGATCGCCTCTCAGGTGGCTGACGTAATATTTCCCGTTCCATTGCTTGTAGGCCACGCTGTAGTAGATTTGCTGCGGCTTTATCTGCACATCACGACTACGTTTCACTATAAAAAGGGACGCAGCCTGATCGATATGCCGCGGATCAACTTCAAATTCAGCACGTAACAGTGCCGAATTGTTAGCATCTATGTAAAGCCGCCCCCGATACATAGGATCGCTTATATCCGACTTGGGCTCAAAGGCCACCACGTGTGCCAGATGCGAATCATATTCCACCATGTCAATTTTGTTGTAATTGAACGGTGTGTTGTCGCTAACATCCATAAAATCAGGAAGATTTTTCATCAAATCAATGAGCAACGAAGCTTCCGGACCGGCTTTCATTTTAAGCACAAGCGTATCTTTATTTGCCGCATTGGTTATTTTCCGCATCTTCAAAAGCTTTATCTGTCCTTCGGAAAGCGATTCGTATGACGGTTTGAAGACTTTGAAAACGGCTTCGGAAAGGTAGAGCAGGTCTTTTCTTTTTTCAATCCCTTCGCGATAAAACGACGTCAGGTATGATGGTTCCAAGGGGTAATTCTTTGAACGGCAATCAACTACCTCCTGCACAATTTTTTTTGGGTTTACCATCCGGATAATAACTTCCTGCAGTGGAACAATGCGTTGGTTCATGTAGATCGTGCGCGAATTCCCTCCAAAAAGAGCTATAGGAATTTGTTTTGCTTCGTATCCGAGGTGAGATACATGCAGCATGGCATCTTTGTATTTTATCGGTATTTTCAAGGCAAAACGTCCGTCGGCATTTGCAATGGTACCTATACTGGTGCCATCTATCCCGATAGTACAATCGGCAATGGGGTCGTTATTTAGTTTGTCATAAACGGCGCCATTAACGTTGATGGAAGTAACCGAATCGGGCTTTGGATAATCCGGAACAATTGCCCGTGAAACAGGCATTGATTGTTTTTTGTCGATAAGGATGTAACGATCCACAACGGAGAGACTATAGTTGCTGTTTCCCAGAACCCGGAGTATGGCGTCGCGAAGGGTGTAAGTGCCGGCCGGTAGCTTTACTTTCCGTTCGTTGTCAGTCACTTTGCTGTCGTATATAAAGCTGTAACCGGAAAGCTCTCCTATTTTGTTGAGTAACTCATAAACAGAGCTTTTTTGCTTTGGCAGAGACAACAAACGCTGTAGCGGTTCCTGAGCGTGAACTGCCGACAGCGTGAGTATAAAGAACAAAATATGAAGAAACAAAAAGCGTTTAGTCATATATAACAGAGATTTAAGGCTTTAATGACAAGATGCGTTACGGCTGTGAAATAAAAATCGAATCCTGAGTTACTTCTCTTTTCAGATGAAGAGCCAGGCTGATTACTTTGGTCATTCCTTCAACATCATTGTTGTAGAACCGTACATTCAGTTTATGGGTTTTAATAGCTTCGCCTTGCAGAGCAACTTTACGCTGTGAATACTGATTGATGACCTGAACAATTTTTTCAAGCGGTTCGTCTTTGAATTTCATGTGCTTGGTGAAGCTTTCCAAAAGACAGTTGTTCGTGTATTTGGTTTTTTGCCAGTGATTATCAACAATCGTTGCCTGTTCGCCAGCAACAACATAAGCAAACTCACCATTCGATTTTTGGGTTACTTTCACCTTGCCCCTAAGAACTGCCAACTCAAAACTTCCTTTGGCATCGCTTTTCACATTAAAGGCTGTACCTAACACTTCAACGATAATCTTCTTTGTTTCAATGCGGAAGGGTTTTTCGGGATTCTTGGCAATATCAAACAGTGCATTTCCCTGCATTACCACTTCGCGGGAGTCTTTGGCAAAGCGTGTCGGATAGAATAGCGAGCTGCTACCTGCCAGATAAACCGTTGACCCATCCTCCAGTGTCTTTACAAGGGTATTGTCAGCGTCATTGTTGCGCATCGAAAGCAACGGCGTTTTATGCCGGTCGGGGACGAAATAGCGGATAACCACCGTGGTGAGGCAAAGAGCAAACATGGCGGCTACTGCCCAACGGAAGACCGGCATCGCAAAAATGCTGCGCTCTTTCGCGGTCATTGGGATGAGATTGTCCTCTTGTAGCCTTGCATGCAGGTTATTCCATGCTTTATCGATGTCAATCTGCTGTATATCGTTGTTATAATTATCGGTCATTGTAGTAGGTATTATGCGGACGTTTGAGTATTGGAGAAATGCTTTAAATCTTTTCGGAGGAGAGCCAGAGCCTTTGTCATTTCGGCCTCAACGGTTTTTACCGACACGGACAATTCCTGAGCGATTTCGCTATATTTTTTGCCGTCGAAACGACTCATGCAAAAGATTTTGCGTTGCCTTTCGGGCATACGTTTCAACGATAGCGAAAACTGAGCTTCAAGTTCTTTGTACTCCAGTTCGTCAACAGGAGTAGGATTTCCGTGTTCAATAAATCCTCCCATTGCTTTCTCACGATAGTTCTCTTCAATTTGCGCATGTTTCAGATAATGGAAAGCCCGGTTGCGGGTAGCCTGATAGAGATACGATTTTAACGACAACCGGATTTGTAATTCTTCCCGCTCTTTCCATAACAGGAAAAACAGATCTTGTACAATTTCTTCTGCAACAGGCATGTTGTTGAGGTACGAATTGGCGTACCTGCACAAGGGATCATAGTAGTTGCGGAAGAGCTTTTCAAAGGCCTTCAGATCGTTATTCCGTATCTTTGAAAGTAACAGTAGTTCGTCCAGCATAGCATCAGTTTGGGTTAAGGTTGTATCTCAGCGATTGAACGAAAGATCATTCAAAGATACGTGATAATTTAACTATTGGCGCACAGAAGATTAAAAAATATACAGCAATCAGTACGCAGTTTCCAGGATTTCGCCTGCGTGCTGTGTACTGATTACCGAAGACTTGTTTATTTCTGTTTTCTCAGTTTGTTTACAGCGGCGTCCAGCGATTCAGTCGGAGCAATGATATTATAGTTTTCCCAGTATGCTTCGTCGTAGAAAGACGGAACTTTATCGGTAAATGCCTGATCGGACTTAAATGCTTCCTTGTAAGGAATTGCTTCCGTTGGTTGCATAGTCCTGTCGGTGGCTACCATTTCCGAAACCAGATCATACTTGCTGGAGAACAGACGGCGTTTCCAGTCGCATTTGAATTTGGCTTCGCTGCGTACGTAGTTGAGGTAATATGTCCCGTTTTGTTCCTTGTAAGTAATTACAAATGAGAACTCAGACGGACGGAATCGTAACCCAACCGGTTTCTTAACCAGCATCATGTTAATTGCTTTGTCGAGATCCTGCATGTCGAGACTGAATTCCACTCTCGTGAATGCCAATGTTTCCTGATCGATGTAGTATTTACCGTTGTAGAGAGGAATCGGCAAAATAACACTCGGTTTGAAGCTGATAACATATTGCAGGCGATTGTCAATGCTTACAGGGTCTTCCATTGCGTAGTTGTAGCATGGCAGTATTTCTTTATCCAACAATACATCGGGATTTTTCACAATATCAAGCATTACGGCCAGAGTAGGGCCTCCCATCAATTTAACAGCAAGCGTATCTGAACTTTTTTGGCTCAACAATTGTCTTCCTTTGAAAATTTTCACACGGTCTTTGAACATAGAATGATCGTATGCGTCTTTGTAAAGATTGACAACAGCTTCCGAAACCTGAATGTATCGTTTCCCTTTTTGAGCTGTTTCGCGATAGAATCCGGTAAACAGATCAGCGCTTTTGCTGTAATTAGAAGGAATCTTGTTAATGGCCTGTTCTACCAGTTCCCTTGGCATTTCCGGACGGATGGTCACTTCTCTCAGCATTCGTGGATTTGGTGTCATGCTGACAACAGCATCCGAACTGTTTCCTTCAATGGCGATTCGTTTGTTTTTATAGGCAAGATGAGAAAACTCTATCTCTTTCGCGTTGAGCGATGCTTTGACTTTCAAAGTGAATTCTCCATCGACATTGGTAATGGTACCGATATTGGTGCCCGGAACGGATACATTAACATAGCCCAGTGTCTTTTTGGTTTGTGCATCTTTTACCACGCCGCTAACGGTGTAATAATTTTCTCCCGATTGGGCTGCCAGCGGAGAAAAATGAGCTAACAGCATCACTGTAAGCATGCAGCTAAACCATTTTACGATAGTTGTTTTCATAATGGTTGAAATTAAAGTGTTTATACGGTAGTTTTTATTTGTGTCAGGCTACATTGGTGCGAGCCTTTATCTTTTGCTTTTCGATTCTAAGACCCTTCACGTGAAAAATACCCTAAAATTTTATCAAAAAAAATTGCAAAGCCTTTCTCCATGAGATGAATCGTGAAAAACAGCTACCTTTGTCCTCCGTTAAACTTTATGCAGATACGATGAACGCTTATCTTTACATATTTGATACCCTTTCCGATTGGGAAACCGGGTATATTACCGCCGAACTTAATACCGGAAGGTTCTTCAAACAACCGGGAACCCCTGTGCGTGTTATCACAATTGCCAACACAAAAGACGCGGTAAAAACAATGGGGGGCATCTCCATTTTGCCCGATCAGACGGTGGCAGAAACCAAATTTACCGGTAATGATCTGTTGATTCTTCCCGGCGGCGAAACATGGATGGAAGATATTCACCTGCCGATACTCTCTGTGGTAACCGAATTTTTGCCCAAAGGGATGATTGTCGGAGCTATTTGCGGAGCGACTTTTGCATTGGCAAAGGCCGGCATTCTTGATACGCGGAAACATACCAGCAATGATCTGAATTTCCTTCAACAAATATGTCCTGATTACAAAGGGGCAGAACTATATCTCAACGAACCGGCTGTGACTGACGATAATGTGATTACAGCTCCCGGAACCGCTCCGCTTGAGTTTGCTCAGCATATTCTCAAACGTCTCGAGGTGTTTAAGCCGGAGACTTT
>JAUZOL010000205.1 GCA_030706455.1 Bacteroidota bacterium | reverse complement strand
TGCTTTTTCTCGGCTTAAAGACATCAAAGAAGCAGCCGAATGACGAACATCCGCTGGGTTACGGCATGTCAATCTATTTCTGGTCGTTTATCGTGGCGCTCATGCTTTTCAGTATGGGAGGTTTGTTCTCCATTTACGAGGGTATTCACAAGCTACACACGAATGAGCCGGTAAGTAATCCACTGGTGGCAATCATCGTATTGTCGCTCAGTATGTTGCTCGAAGGTGCGTCGCTGTTGGGGTGCCTGAAGCAAATCAAACCGATCCGCGGAGAACAAAGCGTATGGAACTGGGTGAAAAATACCCGTCAGAGCGAACTGGTAGTAGTGTTGGGTGAAGACGTTGCGGCATTGTTGGGGCTCGCTTTTGCACTGGTCTTTATCGTTTTGTCGGCTGTGACCGGTAATCCGGTGTACGACTCCATCGGAAGTATTGGTATTGGAACCCTGTTGGTTGTCGTATCTTTGTTTATAGCAACCAAGGTAAAAGGATTACTGATAGGACAGAGCTCGGATGTGATGGTAAGGCAGAAGATGAAAACTTTTCTGGAAGCTCGCCCGGAAGTTGATCTGGTTTTTAATCTCATTACCATACAGTTGGGCAATAGAATAATGGTGGCCGTAAAAGCTAAAATGGTGGAAGTCGCCACTCCCGGGCAGATGATACAAAATATCAACACCTGCGAAAAAGCGCTGAGAGAAACATTCCCCAACATACAATGGATATTTTTTGATCCGACCTTGCGGATATGTAGCAAGCGGTCGTATCGGCGGATCTGCGATCCGTCGCCGCTGGAGAATAGGGATCTGTGATCCTGTAAGGATAAAGCAATAGGGAGGTTTATAACTATTCAACACAAAATAATGTGATAGTATGGTTAACGGATTATAATTGTCTTCTCTGACCTTCGATTTCGATGGAACGGATTACAAATCCTAAGACTCTTTGCCGTTGTCGGATTGCAATTAGCTGCGCTGATCTTCGATTCCGACGGGACGGGAAATTTGTACTCGTAATTATATCAATAATATACCTTGTTTTATAACATACTATCGTACATGATTGTTGAATTTAAGAAAGTGAGCGAATTTAAGAGAGGAATACTCTTTGAATTGTTGAAAGATGCGTATTCGTTTGATTGTAGATATGAACACCGTTGGAGTGTAGATTGGCAGGCATTTGATAATTTTTTCTTTGATAATTTGAATATTGCGGATAAATATGGATTTGTCACAACTCTTCATGATGAAGCTATCGGATTTGTCTCGTGGGATCCCAGAAATATGCCAGAGTATGTCGAAATTGGATATAATTGCATCGCTTCAAAATACAAAGGGAAAGGTTATGGCAAGCTACAGCTTCAGGAGGCAGTCAACAGAATTATCCAAAGTGATCTGAAGAAAATCATTGTCACCACGAATGAAAAACTGGTTGCTGCGCAACGAATGTATGAGAATGTCGGTTTTGTCGTTACGCAAAGAAGGCCGAATCAAAATAGTGCCCATTTTGCAGGTGAATATATAGATTATGTATTTATGTTATGAATTCGCCTTTTGAAAATCCTCAAAAGTGAACTTCCTGATGAATTGTGAATGCAAAAGCGCTATTTTTGTATTCGCAATTTTTAGCTTATGTCACATCAAAACGCATCTGTAAAATCCATCATTTTTGCCCTGTCGGCCAATTTTGGTATCGCGGTTACCAAAACCGTAGCGGCAGTTATCACGGGCTCCGGCTCAATGCTCGCCGAGTCCATCCACTCTTTTGCTGACTGCGGAAACCAGTTGTTGCTTTTTCTCGGCTTAAAAACCTCAAAGAAGCACCCGAATGACGAACATCCGCTGGGTTATGGCATGTCAATCTATTTCTGGTCGTTTATCGTGGCGCTGATGTTGTTCAGTATGGGTGGCTTGTTCTCCATTTATGAGGGTATTCACAAGCTACACACGAATGAACCGGTCAGTAATCCGCTGGTGGCAATCATCGTATTGTCGCTGAGTATGTTGCTCGAAGGTGCTTCGCTGTTGGGATGCCTAAAGCAAATTAAACCGATCCGCGGAGAACAAAGCGTATGGAACTGGGTGAAAAATACCCGTCAGAGCGAACTGGTAGTAGTGTTGGGTGAAGACGTTGCGGCATTGCTGGGGCTCGCTTTTGCACTGGCCTTTATCGTTTTGTCGGCTGTGACCGGTAATCCGGTGTACGACTCCATCGGAAGTATTGGTATTGGAACCCTGTTGGTTGTCGTATCTTTGTTTATAGCAACCAAGGTAAAAGGATTACTGATAGGGCAGAGTTCGGATGTGACTGTAAGGCAGAACATGAAAGCCTTTCTGGAAGCACGTCCGGAAGTTGACTTGGTTTTTAATCTCATTACCATACAGTTGGGCGACAGAATAATGGTGGCCGTAAAAGCCAAAATGGTGGAAGTCGCCACTCCCGGTCAGATGATACAAAATATCAATACCTGCGAAAAAGCGCTGAGAGAAACATTCCCCAACATACAATGGATATTTTTTGAACCTGACGTAGAGGATCAAAATGACTGATAAAATAAAGAAGATTGTCCTGCCCCGAAACGTGCCTAAATTGGCTATAGTCACAATATTTATAGTCGCAATGATTAGTTTCAGAGCGACATCACGCCGCCCTGAAATCTTGATTTAAAATGTTTAAGCAAAGAATGGGGTATGCTGATAACCCCTGTTTTGTGTTTGAGTTTTCATGGCTACGAGCATTGGACGCTTAATAAGATGAAACCATCATCTTTCTCAAAACGGTATCTCCGTCTATTGAACTTCCATTTTTTTCGTTTAAGACACGCCGGATATTGGCCATCGCAACTTCACGTTGGTGTATCAATACCGGATTATCAGCGGAGATAGCATATTCATGCATCTCTTCCTCTCTTGCTGCATGGCCTTGTGTCGGTACATGTTCTGTTTGACGGGTCGCTTTTTGCATCGGTTTTCCGGGAACCATCACGTATTGAATTTGCTTCACGGGACGGTCGATATATTGCACCGTTCTTATCGAATCGCGTACTACTTTTGTGGGGATTACGGAGGAGAGATTGATGTTCAGTCCGATAAAGAAAAGGATTGCGGCGGCGGCAGCAGTCTGGTACAGCGGAATTGGCAGTCGCAGCAATGACGTGCGGTGTGTTTTTGCCTTGAGCGCGTCGTCAAGTCTTGATTTCAGACCGGAAGAAGGTTCTATTTCATCAATGCCACGGGATGGTGCCATGGTGTACAAATCGTGCATGGCATTGTATTCTTCCTCGGTTAAGGACTTTCTTACCATATCTTTTTCGTACACATTCAATCCGTCAAAATCCTTTGTTCGGAGTAACAATTCCAGTTTGTCAAATTCCGTGTTCATATCTTGGGTTAGTTTAGTTCGGGTTTGTAGATTGCCAGTTTTTTTGCCAGTTGCCGGGTGAGATAAAAAAGCCTCGATTTGACAGTTCCTTCGGGACAATCAAGAATGCCGGCTATTTGTTTTACACTCATCTCTTCTGTAAATCGCATATTGAAAAGTAGTTCCGATTCCGGATCAAGTTGGTTAAGCTCCGCTTGTAACCGGTTGTTGAATAGTTGCCTGTCTATAGTGTCGGTCTCCTGGTTTGTCTCTGTCGGTTTGTATTGGTATTGTTGTTCGAATTCCTGCCGTGCTGATCGGGTTCGGTATTCGTTTTTAATCATGTTTCCGGCCAAAGTATAAAACCACGTACTGAAAGTTCGTGTGCAATCAAAGCTTTCCGGATGTTCGATGATTTTCAGAAAGAGATCGTGCAGCATATCTTCCGCTTTTTCCCGGTCATTGTTGGTCATGCGACAAAAGAAATTGAGCAATGGTTTGGAATACCGGCAATATAATTCATCAAATGCCGACTGCCCACCCCGGGTGAGCAGCGACATAAGTTCTTCGTCGGTTTTTTTGCTGAAGTTCTGATGAAATAGTGCCATCCTTATTTTTCAAAATATTTCATCAAGTCTGATACCCCGGCTTTCAGAGTAACTGTTTCGGCCAGGGATTTCAATTTTTCCGCTTTTTGTAGTTCTCCACTTTGCAGATAATGTTCATACAATTTCAGAAAGACGGGAATATAACCGACACTTATTTGATTTCCAGCTGTTTGTGCGTAATGATTGCAAAAGTTCTGCTTCATGAAATCGAACAAATACTTATTTTCTACATTGTTACGTAAAACGGCCAGGTTATCAAATGATTTTTCACTGTATTTATAAGACAATCCTATCAAATAAAATTTGTCAGTGTATGCTTTGTAAATGTCAGAAGGCGCAAAAGATGAGATATAGATTGGCCTGTTGCGGATATTTTCAATCAGGTGTTTGACAATATTTTCCGATTGTCTCTCCGAGCCATCTTTAAAGGTGAGTGGCGGTATCCCGTTTTCTTTGAATACCCATTCCCGATAGGAGTCGTTTATGCTTAACGAGACATTCAATACCAGCACGTCAGGTCTCACCTTCTTTGCATTTTGCAGCACCCAGGCAGGATACGTGTCATTATCTCCATTGACCAGTAAAATGGCATTCGGATCCAGAGATATTAAGTTGTTGTAGGCGGTTATTAAAAGTTCTTGCGGCATTTCGTTGCTGTCGAACCATTTTTGGCAGGTTAATTGTAAATTAGCTTTATCATTTCTGAATATATCCCGGTTTACCAACCAGGGAAATAACAAGTTGTCATAAGGTTTGAGTGCCTGAGCTTTCGCAATGTATTCATCCCCTTCTGCAGCTCCTCCTTTATCATCATTTATTTTAAGAAAATAGAGTTCAAAACTATTAGGGATGGCTTTTTCTGCCAGTTTGATGATGTCCGACTGGTCTAAAAAGTAGGTCCCCTTTTTGTTTTCCCATTCTTTATGGTCGCAAAATATTTCAGCCATTCGGTTCGCCTTGAACCAATATACCCAGGCCATTTTGTCTTTTGTCCCTCTGTCGATCTCATGCTTCCATGCTTTTGCTTGTTGTTCGTACCAACCGAAATCATGAATCTGGCGTATAATGGAGTATACAGGTTCCGGCTTTTGTGACCAACAATACGTTGTATACATACTCAAAATAAGTACTGCGATAATTTTACTGGCTGTCTTCATGCGTTGAAAATTTTAGTGGTTTTGATATGTTATACACGCAAAGGTCAGAAACGTTCAAAATTATGCAATCATTTCAATAAAATTCATGATTGAAAGCATAAAAGCAGTAATTTTGTGTTGATAAAACAGATAAACTAAAAACAGATGGATAATAAAATACATAAGATGGTACTTGCCGCGCAACGTACCGAAATCACAGAATATTATATTTATCACAAACTGGCAGAGCAGACGAAAGATGCTAATAATGCCGCAGTATTACGTCGTATCGGAGACCAGGAAAAGGGCCATTATAATTTCTGGAAAACAAAAACCGGTGTAGATGTGGCCCCCGACAGAAGGAGAGTTTGGCGCACGGTATTCATGGCGAAACTCCTCGGACTCTCTTTTGTGTTGAAACAGATGGAGAAACGGGAAGGAACCGGGTCTCGATTGTATGATTCTCTTTCGGATCATTTCCCAGAAACCAAGCGTTTTTCGGAAGAAGAGCTGGAACATGAAAAAACAGTGCTCAATATGCTGGATGAAGAGCGGCTTCAATATGTCGGTTCGGTAGTGCTCGGTTTGAATGATGCCTTGGTGGAGCTTACCGGTTCGCTGGCAGGTTTCACGCTGGCACTGGGCGATACGCGGGTGATTACGCTTGCCGGGCTGGTAACCGGAATCTCGGCCGCTTTGTCGATGGCTTCGTCCGATTATCTTTCGTCGAAAGCAGAAGGAGATGCACGCGCCAAAAAATCAGCTGTTTATACCGGAGTGGCTTATCTTTTTACCGTGATATTTCTGATACTTCCATTTTTGCTGCTTACCAGTAAGTTGATGGCGCTGGCCATTACTCTGGCTATTGCCGTATTGATTATCTATGC
>JAUZOL010000204.1 GCA_030706455.1 Bacteroidota bacterium | reverse complement strand
TCAGGCATCGCTTAACCGCTGGCTTACGAAAATTGTCAGTGACGGAAAACATCTCTACGCTCCGGTGAACAAGGGTGCCAAGGTTGACTTCGGGCGTGTGGCTTCGGCCGACGAAATCGTATTCGACCATATCCAGACCACCCAATCGGCGAAGTCGGTCGCCTTTCCCCGTACCGATGTGCTCTTTTCGTACGAAAAAGAGAAGGGCAAGGTACAGCTCGAAAATGCCGACCTGACAGCTTATCCGGAAACGGTGGTGTTCGGACTGCATCCCTGCGATGCCGCCGGATTCAATCCGCTGGGAGCGATCTTTAACTGGGATTACAAAGACGAACTCTATAATGCCCGCTTGCAACGCACCGTGGTGGTGACGCTGGCCTGTACCAAAGCCGATGAGTACTGCTTCTGTACTTCCGTCAACGGTGGTCCGGGCAATACCGCCGGGAGCGATATTCAGCTTACACCGGTTAAGGACGGTTTTCTGGCCGAAATCCTGACCGAAAAGGGCGAAGCTCTGGTGAAAGCCGATGAGGCCGCTTTTGAAGCCGATCGTGGGGATATAAAGGAAGAGTTTTTGGTGAAGTTACCGGAGAAATTCAACATCAAAACCGTTCAGGAGAAGTTGCAGACCGCATTCGAGAGTCCGATCTGGAAAGCGCAATCGCAACGCTGTATCGGTTGCGGAGCGTGTGCTTACGTTTGCCCTACCTGCGCCTGTTTCGACATTCAGGAAGATGCGCACGGCACCAAAGGGAAACGCCTGCGTTGCTGGGATTCGTGCGGATTCGCGCTGTTTACCCTGCACACTTCGGGACACAATCCCCGCCAAACACAAGCACAACGGTGGCGTCAGCGCCTTTTACACAAATTTTCCTACATGCCCGACCGCCTTTCGGTGCGGGGCTGTACCGGTTGCGGCCGCTGTTCACGAGCCTGCCCGGTAGATATGAATTTATCGGAACATCTCTCTTCAATTTGAAAATTTGAAAGTGTGACAATTTGAAAATTAAATCTGCAAAGCCATGAGGAATGACACTGATAATGTTATTGTCAATAAATCGTTTCAATTTGCACTAGACATCGTTGAGTTTTGCGAATTGCTGGAGGAGAATAAAAAGTTCATTGTCGCAAAACAGTTACTGAGGGCCGGAACGGCAATTGGAGCAAGTATCCGCGAAGCCCAGAATGCAGAAAGTAAGGCGGATTTTATTCACAAATTGAAAATAGCAGCCAAGGAAGCTGATGAAGCTGAATATTGGCTGATGATTTGCAAATGTTCGAAGAATTACCCGTTTAATGATTCATTACTGGAGTCAGTCAAAGAAATAATAAAGATCTTATCTAAAATAATAAGTACGTCAAAAAATAATTGATTTGAAAATATAACAATGTGTCAATTTGAAAATTATGTTTGTTTACAAGCAGATTTAATTGGCACATTTTCAAATTTTCAAATTTTCAAATTGAATTTATGGATTCAAATATCTATCTTCCTTATCTGATGACCGTCGAGAAAGTGACGCAGGAAGCTCCCGGCGTGAAGACTTTCCGTTTGAAATTTCAGGATGAGGAAGCTGCAGAACAGTTTTCGTTTAGGGCCGGACAATTCGGTGAATACTCCGCTTTCGGCGATGGTGAAAGCACCTTTTGTATCGCTTCGGCACCTACCCGCAAAGGCTATATCGAATGCACCTTTCGCGAAGCCGGTAAGGTAACTTCGTCGCTGGCAAGGCTCGAAGAGGGCGATACCATGGGATTCCGTGGCCCGTTTGGTAACACCTTCCCTATCGACCAGTGGAAAGGCAAGAGCCTGCTCTTTATTGCCGGTGGTATCGCGCTTCCTCCCATGCGTTGCGTGATCTGGAATGCGCTCGATACCCGCGAAAACTTTAAGGAAGTGAGTATCCTCTACGGAGCTAAATCGGTGGCCGATCTGGTGTACAAGCACGAACTGAAAGAGTGGGAAGAGCGTCCCGATGTGAAATTAGTAACAACCGTCGATCCCGGGGGAGAAACTCCCGACTGGAAGGGCGAGGTAGGCTTTGTACCTTCTGTACTTGAAAAGATGAATCCATCGAGCGAAAACACCGTGGCGATTGTGTGCGGTCCTCCGGTGATGATTAAATTTACATTCCCCGTGCTGGAAAAACTCGGTTTCAAACCCGAAAATATCTACACCACCCTCGAAAACCGTATGAAATGCGGGGTAGGGAAGTGCGGCCGCTGCAACGTCGGGAAATTATACGTATGTAAAGACGGGCCTGTATTTACCGGAGCTGAATTGCAGGCTTTACCTCCTGAATATTAACAACTCTCTTTGTTTAAAGAAGCTCTATTTATTATTTATTGTGTTTAGGCTGAGGCTGCTGTCGTTTGATGGTGGCCTCGGCTTTTTTAAATAAACCTATAGGCTGCGTGTATGTCTTTGGGATCACAGATCTCTATGCTCCGTTGCGGCGACGGATTGTAAATCCGCCGCTACGGGTTGTTCTAAAGGTTCCAGATCATCGGTAGATTGTGTTGGAGGATTGAGCAATATTAATGCAAATGGGAGGAGAAAAAACAAAGACCAGATCAGAAAATTTCTTGGTACAAAATGGAAATAGAAATTTAACCCAAAGAAAATTATCGTAAAAGCTGAAATAATAATAGATTGCAGAATATTTATTTGAGAAGCCGAGTAGCGAGAAATATGCAACTTCTTTAATTCCCTTACTTCTTCGAAATATTGTTTGTTGAAAAATGTATCCCTTCCGGGGATAAAATCTGTGATCATAAGAATATTGCGGACAATGTGTATTGCTGATACACCCAAGAGAAAATATTGAGCCATGTTCATTAGAATTATATCCGTATCTTCTGATAGATTGATATGGCTGTAATTATAGACATGATAAATATTATCTACAGCAAAAATTATCATTATAACTGAGCTCCATAAGCTTAACAGAAGCCTGTTTGTCTTGTTTAGGATAGTATAAGTATAGGAGTGAAAAAGAGAAAAAAAGCTTGCAATCAATCCCAATGATCCTAGTGTAATTAAGAAATAGTTGCTATTGGTGAAAATTTTAAGATCGAGCATCCAATATATGAAAGAGAGAGATTGTAGCATGGTAATTCCTTCTCCCAGTTTATAAACCAGTTGCTTATTATACATCACTATTCCCATAATGATGAAGAAAATACAAAAGACGAATGGCCAGCTTGAAATATGCATTCCCAAAATATAATCATGTTCGGAACGACCAGGAGAAAAACATAAGAGGCTTCCCAATTGAGCCCATGCCAATGCGTTAAAGGTTTTTGTCCAGCTTTGCGACAATTGTTTGAATTCATAGGCCAATCCGCATACTAATGGAATCATGCCAAGCGATAGATACACATTAGGGGTATTTATAATCAGTAAGATGACTATTATGAATGATGCAATGGCGGAAAAACGTAATATAATTGTGCTTGTCTCTGTTTTTGACGTTTTTTTCTCTCTTCCTCGGGGTGCAATTTTAACGCTGTTTTTTCTTTTTACATTGTTCATACGTTCCACAATCTATATATTCAATCTGTTTGCTAATCAGGGATTTTATTTTGCGTCCAAGCTACACTTCGTTAAGCTTTAACGATCTAATCGGCTATCTTTGCAAACATACAATAAATAATTAACATATAAAAAGAGTTTTTTTCTACTAATTGCAAAGATGCTTTTGGATCTGATTGAAGTCGTTTTCGAAGAACGCAGTTTGTCGATAAAAATGCACAAAATGTCGATGTTTTCCGGCTATGTGTCTATGAAGATTGCGTGGTAAGTCAGGCAGATGTAGTTTTGCACTCTTATATTAAAGTAGTTATTAGTTTCCAAATGTGGTAATATGGCCTGATAATTAGGTTGTTAATATTTTTTAGCACGAGGTGCAATTGTCCGGTCAGAAATTATTCCGTCCTTTGTCTAACAATGTTAGATTTTATAACAATGTTTATATGGGCCATATAGAGAGAAAGAAGCGGGATCAGGAAAATATTCGTGCCAGCATTTTAAATGCAGCGATAAATCTCGCTAAATCAGAGGGATGGAGCGCTGTAACTATTCGGAAAATTGCAGAAGCAATTGAGTATACTCCACCTATCGTATATGAATATTTCAAGAATAAAGATGATCTGATTCGCGAAATAATCATTTACGGGTTTCAGAAATTGCGCCAAATGGGGAGCGAAAATTTGTTAAAAACCTCAGATTCCAAAGAGAAGTTGCTGGCATTGTCATTAGTACACTGGGATTTTTCGTACGAACATCGGGAGCTTTACCAGCTAATGTTTAGTCTTGAAAGGCCTCTCCCTAACGATGAGGCTGAAAAGGGAGCTCAATTGCTGAAAGATATTTTCAACCGTATATCGGGGCAAACAGGCAAGGAGCTCGATATTCTCATTTTCAACTGGGTGTGTCTGCTAAACGGTACCATCAGTATGATTATGCAGTTTGAGAAACCCGAACACCCGTTGGAAGAAAAGTTCGCACTAAGTCCCCGTGAGCTTTTCATGCGGTTTATGCAGCGTTTTATTGATAGCATAACCAATTAACGGATAGAAATATCTTTGGTAAAATACCTATCCGGTGAGCTTTATAGTATATTTGACAATCGATAGAAAATTGGATATAAAACTTAATTAAAAAAAATGTTTGACGTATGAACAAAACATTAATCATGGGAAGCCTGCTGCTTCTTGTACTTTTCTCTTCGTGTAAGAACAAACAAATGGGAGCCAATAATCCCAATCCCATTCTTGCCTATCCGGTAGAAGCTGTTGCACCGCAAGATGTGGAACTGAAATCGGTATACCCCGCCGTACTTAAGGGACAGGAAGATGTTGATATCAAGCCACGCGTTGATGGTTTTATCGACAAAGTTTTTGTAGATGAGGGTGCTGTTGTCCGCAAAGGGCAACCTCTGTTCAAAATCAATTCACCGACATCGGTGCAGGCTGTGCAAGCTGCTCAGTCGGCCTATAATACAGCGAAACTGGATGTTGATCGTATACGTCCGTTGGCCGAAAAGGGAATTTACAGTTCGGTAAAACTGTCTACCTACGAAAACGTGCTGGCCAATGCCAAAGGTGCGTTGAACGAAGCCAAAGCCAAACTGAGCTGGGCTACCGTTACAAGTCCGGTGAACGGCATTGTGGGAACCATCAACTTCCGTCAGGGAAGTCTGGTAAATAATGCCAATGTGCTTACCACCGTTGCCAATACCACCAATATCATCGCCTACTTTTCGATCAACGAAAAAGACCTGCTCACTTTGTTGAAAGACATAAAAGGGAGTACTCAGGCCGAAAAAATCAAAAACATGCCACGAGTAAAGCTATTGCTTTCGGATGGAACCGAATATGAAGAAACCGGAAAAATCGAAACCATTTCGGGAGTAGTTGATGCCGTTTCGGGGGCTGTCAACTTCAGAGCTTCATTCCCCAATAAACACGGTCTGTTGCGGAGCGGTTCGAGCGGAAAGGTTGTAATTCCACAACCGATCAGCAATGTAATTGTCATTCCGCAGGAAGCAACATTCAACCAACAGGATAAAGTGATGGTATATAAAGTACTCGGCGATTCTGTCTTACAGAAATCCATTTTGGTAAAGGCAACCCCCGATGGCAAAAGTTATGTTGTACTCGATGGCTTGTCTGCCGGAGAAAAGATCGTATCGGGAAGTATCGCTACCCTGAAAAGCGGTCAGAAAATCAAAGTAAAATCTCTTAAATAATACGCAATGCTAAAGACATTCATCGAACGTCCGGTACTATCGACCGTAATTTCAATCGTCATCGTAGTGCTGGGTATTATCGGTCTGTACATGTTGCCTGTGGAGCAATATCCCAACATTGCGCCTCCTACGGTACGTGTCAGCACCGCCTATAGCGGAGCCAATGCCGATGCTGTACTGAACAGTGTGATTGTTCCGCTCGAAGAGCAAATCAACGGGGTTCAGGGCATGACCTATATGACCTCT
>JAUZOL010000203.1 GCA_030706455.1 Bacteroidota bacterium | reverse complement strand
GCATCACGTCCCAAAATAGCAACTTTTGCCCCCTGGGCAGCCAGGTGTTTACTGATAGAACTGCCAAGTACGCCAGTCCCGCCGGTGATTACGATCACTTTACCGGCAATGTTGAATTCATTTTTCATATTGAAGATTAAAAAGGGTCGGTTGTGCATTATCCGCATTCAACCGACAATTGCAAAATTATATATTTAGTTATTCGTAGTTCCTGAATTTTGATACATTTGGTTTCAAAATAGTTTCTCTGCTGCTACTTTTGATACAGGGAATATAACTGTCGAAACATTTTTACATCTAACCCAAATACTGTCACATTGTTGAAGTATACAAGTAGTAGACAGAATGCAATAGGCACAGGGTAGTCACATATTTATTTTATCGGTATGTAACATGCAATCTGTGATTCATTCGTGTCCGATCACGGATTTGAATAAGCTGTAGTGTGGATTATGGTGAACGATATTAAGGAAAATAAATACATGTCTGTTACCAGCAAACATCTTCGGCAGATGGAAAAATATTAGCGACTTCAAAGATAGCAAGATGTTACCGTCTTTCAATGTTTATAAGCCGAGTTCTTTACATATTTTTGAGGAGAGCAATGGCAGAAGAGATTCCTGTTTCAGGATTCAGTTGCATATTGTATGCCTAAGTGGGTGAAATAGTTGATTTTCCTCACTCGATTCCCCGCAATTCCACACTTTTCCACAACGTGCATTATTTGCAAGTGTCTGTTTATTACGATTTAATGATTTTGGCATAATTGTTGGATGTTATGAGATATAAACAACCAGGTACACACCTTTTAAAAAAGTAGAAATCATGAAATCACTAAAATTGATAATCGTTGGAGTGATGTTATTGTTTGCAGGCGCAATGCAGGCACAGGTTTCAATCAATATAAATCTGGGAAGCGTTCCTTCATGGGGACCTCGTGTACAGGAGGATGTGCGGTATTATTACCTTCCTGATGTTGATGCTTACTACGATCTGAGAACCGCTATGTTCGTATTCTCATATAATGGGTGCTGGGTTCGCCAACGTCATCTTCCTGAAATATACCGGAACTATAATCTTTATGATGGTCGGAAAATTGTGATGAGAAATTATTACGGAGATTCTCCTTATTCTTATTACAGAGGAAGAGGCGAATACAGAGATAACCGGATGGCACAACGTCAGGAAAGAAATGAACGCAGGTATGATGAATTTAACGACCGACGAATGCGCGAAGATCATAACTGGAGAGATAATGATGACAGACAAAATTTCAGACACGATAATGGCCGTGGACACGGACAACGAAGAGGTTGGAAAGATTGAATAACCAGAATATTTTGAGGCGTTTATCAGTATATTTGTAACGTTTTTAATACATTATAAACCATTAAATTTACAACAATGAGAACAATCAGATTTTATGTGGCTATTACAGTGCTTGCTTTTGTAGCAGTATCTTGTGTCGAAAATTCTTCGAAATACAAGTCTGCTATTGCACAACGTGATTCACTGGCTCTCCAAAAACAAATTATGGATTCCAGCTACAATCAGACACTTACGCTTTTGAATGATATCGAAACCGGATTTTCCGAAATCAATCAGACCGAAAGCAACATGAAGCTTAACCTCAAAGGAGTTGAAGGTTCATCAAACAAAAGAGCTCAGATAGCAGCTCAGATGAAAGCGATTAAAGAAACGATGGAGAAGAACAAAGCAAAAATTGCAGAACTTCAACGTTTGGTAGGCAAAAACAGCAAAGCTACCGCACAATTGCAGGAAACCATCAAACGTCTTCAGACTGAACTGGATGCTAAAACTACTCAGCTTCAATCATTACAGGCTGAACTGGAACAGAAAAATATCAAAATTACTGAGTTGACGACTACAGTAACAGAACAAGGGAAAAATATTGCAGAACAAAGCAGTACAATCGAACAGCAAAAAACAACTATCAAGGGTCAGGATACCGACCTTCATACAGTTTGGTACGTTGTAGCTACTTCAAAACAATTGAAAGATACCAAAATTGTGACCGGCGGTGGTCTCTTCAAATCGAAGAAACTTTCAGCAAGCGATTTCGATCAAAAGAACTTTACACAGGCTGATTTAAGAAGTCTTTCTTCAATCCCAACCAATAGCAAAAGTGTAAAAATTCTATCGCTTCATCCAGCCGACAGCTATAAATTAGTAACAGGCGCCGATAAGAAAATCACTATTGAGATTACCAATCCGTCTAAATTCTGGAGTGCATCTAAATATCTGGTTGTTCAAATATAATAGTTTTATTATTTACAAAAATACCGGGACATTGTTCCGGTATTTTTTTTGTTTAGATTCAGAGAAAGACCGAAACTGGTGTTTTTAATTATGATGGATTCCTATGAGTTCAGGGGAATAAATATCCACTAAATTGTTTATTTTTGTTCCCTGTATGAAACAAACGATTTTATTGATCGAAGACGATGCCACCTTTGGAACAATGTTACAAAAATGGTGTTGTCGGAATGGATTCGAGGCAGAACTATGCTCAGATATTGCTTCGGCACAGGCAGAATTGACACATAAGAAGGTTGATCTTGTGCTGAGTGACTTGCGTTTGCCTGATGGTGACGGAATTATGCTCTTGCATTGGATGCGCGACCTGAATATGGAGACCCCTGTCATTGTGATGTCCAGCTATGGAGAGATTCAGAGTGCGGTTGCGGCAATGAAGCTCGGAGCTGAGGATTTTCTGGAAAAACCAATGAATCCTGCCATTTTGAAAGAAAAGATAGAACAGGCTCTTTCTAAGAAACCGGTTGAAACAAAGCCCGTAAAAGCTGTCAAAGCCAATGTGGATGGTATGGTAATGGGAAAAAGCGCGGTGGCCCGTCAGATGTACGATCATATACTGAAAGTTGCACCTACACGCATGTCGGTGCTTATTATGGGAGAAAGCGGAACCGGAAAGGAATATGCAGCGCGAATGATACATGAAAACAGTTCACGTCGTAACAAGCCTTTTATTGCAGTCGATTGCGGCAGTTTATCGCGCGAACTGGCACCGAGCGAACTATTTGGTCACATGAAAGGCTCGTTTACTTCTGCCATTGAAGATAAAACCGGGGTGTTTGTGCAGGCCGATCAGGGAACCGTATTTCTGGACGAAGTAGGCAATCTTTCGTACGAGGTGCAGGTGCAGTTATTGCGCGCGCTGCAGGAACAGAAAGTGCGGCCGGTTGGATCGGTTAAAGATATTAAGGTAGATGTGCGGATTCTTGCCGCTACCAATGAAAATCTGGAAGAAGCTATTGCCGAGGGGCGTTTCCGCGAAGATTTATACCATCGGCTCAACGAGTTTTCTCTTTTTATCGCTCCCATCCGCGACAGAAAAGGTGATATCGAAATATTTGCGAATGAATTTCTGCGACAAGCTAACGAAGAGTTAGATAAATCGGTTAAGGAATTTTCTCCCGATGCAATGGAATTACTCGAAAAGCATCACTGGAGCGGCAACCTGCGTGAATTAAGGAACACTGTACGACGTTTAGTGTTGTTTGCTTCAAGCGACATTATTACGGTTGACGATATTCCTGCTTTTGCTTCCCAATCGACCAATGAAGATCTTGCCTTGCAGCCCGACAATGAGCGAGAACAGATAGAAAATGTGTTGCGCAAAACACGTGGCAATAAAACGCTGGCAGCACAACTGTTGAAGATAGACCGCAAAACGCTCTACAATAAAATGCACTTTTACGGTATTAAACTTTAATTTCCAGAATTGCTTTTACATCGTTTTGCCAGTCGTCGTACGACTTACCACGCTGAGCATCCATACGGCGCAGGGCTTCGGACGGATAACCAAGCAATACAAACATGGGCAGCATTTTGTGGCACACAGCCTGCGCCTTGTTGAAATCGTCTTTAGCGAGCGTCTCTTCCAATAGTTTGTAATTTTCAACGGTGGAGACCCGAAACATTTCTTTGATCTCTTCATCGTCATCATCCAGAAAACTATCGGCAGCCGGTTCTCCTTCACCGAAAATCTCACGTAGCGACTCCAGCGAGAATGGTTTTGGTAAGAAACTTTCGAACCCGAGACGTGTTGCTTTTTCTACCGTAAAATCGCTGTGGCCTGTCATTATAACTACCGGAGTGGTGCCGGCCGAAGCCAGAATGTCCAGCCCGGTACGTTCTCCCATTTCCATGTCGGTTAAGATCACATCGCAATCCGTCTCCACTATTTTGTGTCCCAGTCGTGTCAGCATATCGCACGCCATTTGGGCAATTACCGGATCATCGTCATGCACGGTGATTTTTTTAGTACCATTTTTGATTCGTATTTCAGCTTCCCGGCAGGGAATGGTAACTTTCACACTAGTGCCTTTCCCAACTTCGGAAACAACATGGATGCTTCCGTATAGCAAATCGATCAGTCCTTTTACCACGTACAAGCCTAAGCCTGTGCCGTGTGCCAGTGCGTTGTTGCTTTCTACCCGTGAAAAAGGTTCGTAGATCTCCTCCAGTTTGTCGGCCGGGATTCCGGCTCCGGTATCAGTCACTTCAATACAAAGCTGATATCCGTTATGCGTTGTGTGCAGCGATATTGACCCTTCACTGGTATATTTGATAGCGTTTGATACCAGATTAATGATGATCTGCTTGATTTTCATTTGGTCGGATTTGAGTCGCACCGTATCCGAATCGAATGTAAATTTCAGTCCTTTCTTTTCAGCCAGCGGAAGAAACATCTGACCGGTTTCTTCATTCAATTCAGCCAGAGAAAAAGTACAGGAAGTGATTTGCAGCGAACCTTGTTCGAGGCTGGAGAACTCAAGCAGATTTTCCAACAAAGCCAGAATATGCCTTGCGGAGTTTTGCATCGATTTGATGTCTTCGCCCTGCTGTCGGCGCAATTCCAGATAACCGAGGATGGAGCCCAACGGACTTTTAATGTCGTGCGAAACGGAAAGTAACAGTTTATGCCGGCTCTCCATTACCTCACGAAGCCGTTCGCGTGCTTCTTTGCCTTTGTTGACATCGTAGATAATAAGCAGAATAAAAGCAAGTATCAGTCCCAGTGCCACGATGCCTCCCACCACAGAAAGCGTGTAGTTGCGATTGATGGATTTTTCACTTCGATCAATGGTTCCCAATACAGAATTCAGTGTTTGACGGTGCAGATCGAGCAATACACCGGCTATCTGGGTCGATATTTCTCTGTCGGATGCTATCTGGCGTGCCACCTGTTGTTCAATGGCTTTCATGTTCTTCTCATAGCGTTTACCTTCCACAAGCGCCAAATCGTTCACCTCTGTCAGGATCGGCACAGGTGCTTCGGCACCTACCTTTACGGTATCGACCCTTATGTTGGAAATCACCATCGTAGTGTTTTTACTGGGACTGAAAAGCTCTCCCAATCGTTTGAAAAAACCCTTTTTCTTTTCCGGTTTTTTATAGACAGTATCTTGTTTTACCATTACCACACGGGATGGAATACTTGGTTGAGGTTTGTATTTTCGAATGCGTTCACTGATGAGCGTAAGCGGATTTTTGTTCCCTAACTGACGGTTCAGGGCTGCAATTTCGGAGGTTTGGCGTGCCAACAGGATTTTGATCTGCTGTAATTTTGCTTTTCCAACAGGCTCATTGACAGCGAGAGTGTCAATCAGTACATTGATAGAACGGAGCTTTTTGCCGAATTTATTGATATAGGTAGTGTCGTGAGTGGACACAAACAGACTTACCGAGGATTGTGCTTCACCTACGGCATAGATCAGTTCATTGGTGAGTGCAAGTACCTGATGCTGCTTTTCTATTTCTGTTCGCTGGCTGTTGATGTTGCTTCTCATGTTGTACAAAAACACAACCATCACCGCAACGGCAATTCCCGTGATAATGTACAGACCGGCAGCCTTGAAACGTATTTTATTCTCTATATTCATGTCGCAAAGGTAGAGATAAATCTGAGGATATTAGTCAATTGGATAATGATTTGAATGAGGAGAACTCATCCGGTGAAGTTTTAAAACAAAAGTCTACTTTTGTATCTTATAAAACTAAAAATACGATTATGAT
>JAUZOL010000202.1 GCA_030706455.1 Bacteroidota bacterium | reverse complement strand
TCGTGCACGCCATCAGGGAAAAGGGTCAGGTCGATGGTTTCGGCCGGTGCCGGAACCAGATCGCTCCACCAGCTTATTTCGGGCTGACGGAAACTGACAATGGCTTTGGTTTGGTTATGGGAGTCCTTTACAATCCATTCCAACGCTGTTTTTTCAACATGCAAAGGATTGGGCGTAAGACGTGCATCGAGTTCCAGCATCGGAGAGTCTTCCATCCATTCGGTATCAAAACCGATGGCTGCGCGTACGATCTTCTGTCCATAAGCCCGCAAACGCAATACGTAAGTTTTGCGGGGCTCTGAGGTATCAGGATTGATCTCGTTGGAGTTCTGTTGTTTTTGAAAAGGGATCGTAATAAATACGTCGCCATTCTTCTCCTCAACCTCCGTGGGCGTACACGCTCTCCACAAGCGATCACCCTCGTCGAGCGTCGTACTGAAGTCAAGAAAATCGAACAGTTGATAGTTGGTCTGCTGCATGGATTTTAGATTATAATTTGCACACGGACTACACAGAAATAACGGAATCTCACAAAATCAACGAACTTGCTGTCTCCGTTATTTCTCTGTTTTCTGTATGCTATATGCTATTTCCTGTTTTCAAACATTACCCAGCTCGTTCCTACAGGTGCATCTTCAATTCCTTCCTGATATTTGCTCATCAGGGCGTTCCACTGATCGACACGCGGGTTATTTTCGGATGTTTTGGGATTAAGATCTTCGAATTTATCGCCCTTCGGGATACTGATGACCAGCATCAACTGACGCCCGGTACGAAAGACCAAAAGTTGTTGAAAATTGGCATTACAAAAGCCTTTCGACACTTCAGGCCACTTCTCGAACTGCGTACGGTGATACTCCATGTATTGCTTTTGCATGGTCGTATCTTTCACCAGATTGGCCGACATAATTATATTGGTCCACTCTTTGGCAACATCATCTTTGGCACATTTTTTTCGATCAAAAACATAGAACGGACGTTCATACAGTTTCACCTGAGTTGAAGGAAAAGATTTCTCCAGTTTCGCCTTTACCGCATTGATGTCAGTAAAATACGAATAGATCACCCAATGTTTGTTCCATTCGTATACAGAGGTAGTATCCAGTTTATTGTCCTTGCAAAAATTTACAAAATCGGCTAAATGCAGTCGCGAATCTCCTTTATTGACAATCTCAATAACCGAAGGATATTGGGTCGATTTCTGGGTACAACCGGCCAACAATACCACCACAACCAAGAGAATTGCTCCCCCAACTCCTCTCAGGGAGGAGAATGAAATCTGCTTTACGACCTTTGTTTTCATTTTATTTCAATATTAATCAAGTAGTTATCTTTTTATCACAAAGAAAATCGAGCTTTAATGTCTTGATTCTTTGTTCTTGATTCTTTGTTCTATTTATTGGAACATCTTCTTCAGATAAGCCGCGTTGGCACCATAATTCCATTTCACGTTGTGCACATCCTTCGTGTCGCGCGAACGTTCGATGACCAGCCAGCCTCCCCAGCCCATTTTATCAAGTGTCTTTTTGATTTCCACCATATTAACGGCCGGATCGTTTTGCAACCAGTTGCCATCGGTATTGGTGATATGAATCTGAACAATCCGCTCTTTTCCCAGTGCTTTCAGTTCTTTGCAAATATCGCCATTTCTTTTCAAAATCGTAGAAACATTCACATAGCTACGAATAGACGGAGACGCAACTTTGTCGATCAGTTTGGCCTCCTCTTTTGCCGGCATCGAAGTCTCGATTCCGATTACCACGCCCGCCACTTCTGCCTTTTTTGCTATCGTTTTCAACCGATCGATCACCAAAGCATACAATTGCGCATCTTTCTGCATATCGGTAATATTGGTCAACGGAAGGAAGCAATTTTTTACCTTCAGAGCCTTCATCACCGCGATAGTTTCTTCTGTCAACGGCAAATAGTTGTCGCGTTTGGCAAAATTTTGTCCGTAGAAAGCCGACATGGCAATAGAGCTGATTTGCAAGCCTAAACGGTTGCATTCGGCAATAAATTGTTCACGCGTCTTCTGATCGTTCAGTTTGTTTTCAAAGTCAACTTTTTTGCCCAGGCCGCCCATGTCCACTTCAACACCATCAGTACCAATTTCTCTGGCCAAGGTAATGGCTCCTATTTTCTGGCGTTTGAGAATCATCCAGTCGCATACCGACACTTTGTAACGGTCGGGATTAATCACCTGAATCTCTTCTTTTTCGTTGGCTGCCGGCCATTTGCCGTCTTCAATTTTGGAGAAAATGAGTTTCGCCGGATCGATAGCCACATGCTTGATGGCTTTACGACGCCATGTGTAGACAATGTGAATAAGCCCATCAGATGATTGAATAATAGATGGATACGAATATTGGTTGATCGGAGAATCTTCTACTACCAATGCTGCATACCATGTCTTACCGTCTTCCGAGATAGCCAGGTTGAGCGGATTCCGTTCTCCTTTGCCACGCTTCAGGGTATCGTTGGGTAACACATGATTATAAATCAAGGCAAAACGTCCGTCTTTCAAGGTTACGGCATCCGTTCCCGAGTTGTTGTTTGGCAAAGAAGACTTCTGTATCGGCGACCATGTTTTGCCTCCGTCTTTCGACCACGATTCGCCAATGGCTCGTTGTTGTGTGCGACAGAGAATCTGCAAATCACCATTTTTATGAATCAACACACTGGGCTGAATGGCGTTAATCGTTTTGCCATCATTGATCGGCCCCACGTATTTCCATGTTTTACCAAAGTCTTTTGTCGTTTCAAAATGAACTTTCCAGCCATGATCTTCGGTACTCGAAGGTGCAATCAAAGTTCCATCTTTCAGCAAAACCGGTTTATTTTTGATAGGGCCTAAAAATCCGTTCGGCAAATCAACAGGCTTCGACCATGTTTTGCCGCCATCTTTTGACGTCAGCATTTTACCTTTCCAGTCGGCCACATCTTTGCCCACTTTGTAATACAACTGCAAGTCACCACCTGGCACCTGATACAATACCGGATTCCAGCAGGCAACGCGCAAGGTGTCGTTGATAATGCCATTAGCAACATTTTGCCCTTGCGTCCATTTCCCGTTTTCGTAGCGACTCACCCAAATACATACATCAGGATTCTTCTCTTTTGTTCCGCCAAACCATGAAGCAACCAGATGGCCGTCGGTAGTTTCGGCAATGGTAGAGGCATGACTTTCGGGATACGGTGCTCCTTTGTTGATAAATTCATCCACCACGATTCCTTCTCTCCAGCGGTTTTGTGCCTGACCATATTTGCAGACAAAGGTATAATCGCCCGAGCCAACCTCGAGGTTAACGCGGTAATCTTCCACGCGAACAAATTTCAGGCCTTCCACCTGCATCACCGGCTTGCCGCTTTCGGTGATAGCATCTACCGATTCGGCAGGAACGAGCACGTTGGCACGTGTATTTGCAGGAACCACCACATGCCAGGTAAACGTTCCTTCATTCAACATCCATTCGCTCTTGGCTGTACCGTAGGGAGTTTCGGTCGAAGCTTTGGCATAGGTAAGGCTCTCGGTAGGACGCGGTTCCATCCACATCCGCTTGAACCCTGAATAAGTAGGATGATTTTTCAATCCGGCCAAATCGCCGTACATCCAGGGAATAAGGTCGCCCAGCAACATCACATGATTGTGCGAGTTCATTCTCGGATTGGCGGTATCGCCGTTCCACAATTCCCAGATGGTGGTAGCGCCTTTCTCAACCATATAACCCCAGCCCGGGTAATCTTTCTGAGTTGCGATGGTAAAAGCCACATCGGCACGTCCCCGCTTGGTCAGTTCGCGCATTAGCCACTGAATACCAATCAATCCAGAACTCAAATGTATCTTGTCTTTGATAACGATTTTGTCGAGCATCTGCTTAAACACGGCATCCTCTTCTTTTTCGGGAACCATGCCAAAAGCCAGCGGCAACACATTTGCAGTTACCGTATTATTATCGTACTGATGAGTCGTTGTGTTAAGGAATTTCTTATTGAAAGCCTCTTTTACAAGCACTGCTTCTTTGGCATATTCGTCAATATCAGCCTCAATACCTGTTGCATTCGCAAATTTGGTCATCAATTGAAGGAAATGGTAGTAGTAGGCTGTCGACATAAGAGCTCCGTTCGTTTGACGGGCCGGATCTACAGAGTGAATCAGCGTGGGTGACTCGGGAGGCATACACCAGTCGCCCGAACGGTCTTTGATTAAAATCCCATCTTTCAAATAGTTGTCGCGCATATAGAACAACCATTTTTTCATGTAAGGATAATGTTTTGCCACCACCTGCGTATTTCCAAACTGATTGTAAAGCATATCGGCCACCATCAGATAAGTTCCCGGCCAGGTCATGTTGTCGGCATAATAGGTCATGTAAAATGCAGGCGACATATCGGGCAACTGTCCGCTCTCCTTCTGCGATTCGTGAATGTCGTCCATCCATTTCGCATACAATTTCTCGTTGTCAAAAATGTAGCTTTCACCCACGCAACCGGTAGAACGATCGCCCAACCATGGCTGACGCTCGTCGCGCTGAGGGCAATCAACAGGCATGCCTTTATAGTTTCCACGAATGCCCCAGTAGGCATTGTGATATATTTTGTTGAGCAACGAATTGGAACTGGCAAACGAACCGACCGTAGCAAACCCGTCATACACCACTTTACCCGCAAAATCATCTACGGTAGGCGTTCCGGGGTAGCCTTTCACCTGAACATAACGGAATCCGTGATACACAAAACGGGGCTCCCAGCTTTCGAGGCCTTCGCCTTTCATCGTATACACATCGGTTTGTTGGGCCGTACGGATATTTTCGAGGTAGAGCGAACCGTCTTTCTGAAGTGTTTCCGCAAAACGAAGCGTAATCTTATCTCCCTTTTTGCCTCGCGCCTGCAAGCTCAACCAACCCACCATGTTTTGTCCCATGTCGAGGATATAGCTGCCATCCGCCTGACGGGTAATCGATTGCGGCTTCAAGGCCTCATGAACGATCATATTTTCGTTCATCTGAGCTGTCAACACATCGCCGGGAGCAGGAACCACTTCGGCTTTGTTCCATTTCTTATCGTTGAAACCGACCAGATTCCATCCGGTCAGCTCTTTGTTGGCATCGTACTCTTCACCGTCCCATTCGTTGTTGCTGCGGATAGGACCGTCAGCCGTGAGCTTCCAGCTTTCGTCGCTCACAACCACCGAATGAGTGCCGTCGGTATACTCCACATCGAGTTGGAACAACATTCGCGGAAAACCGAAGACTTTGATTTTGTAAGGCTTCGTCTTTTGGCGCATGTTGAAATAACGACCGTTACCCAAAATCACGCCCAGCGCGTTCTTGCCTTGTTTCAGTTCCGGGGTTACATCAAAGCTGTTGTATTTTGAATCTTGTGCGAAATCGGTCGGACAGGGAGCCAACACCTGATTTCCTATTTTTTTGCCATTGATATAAAGTTCGTACATTCCCAGACCAACAATACTTGCTGTTGCCTGTTTGATCTGCTTTTTGGCTGTGGTTGCAAATTCTTTTCGCAGGTAGCGTGCCGAGAGACGGGAATGGAACGAGATACTATCCCACGAAGATGCCTTGTCAAGACCAATCCATTTGCCTTTCCAATCGCTTTTTGCAAGCAGGCCCATGCCCCATTTTGCAGGAGTGCTCCAAACGGTTTCGCCTTTGTTGGTCCAAACCTTCACCTTCCAGTAGCCACGTTGTCCGCTTTTCAGCGCCGTGCCGTTGTAGATTACCTTTGTCGATTGATCGGATTCGACCTTGCCGGAATTCCACAAATCACCCTCTCCGGCTGCCAGCTTTTCGGGAGACGAAGCCACTACAATCTGATAAGCCGTTTGCACAACATTCCGTTCCTGTGTAGTCAATATCCAACCTAAAACCGGATGCTGATTGTCTATCCCGATCGGATCGACCAGCATTTCGGTTCGTAAATTGGTTACTCCAACAGCACCGGCTGTCAGAAAACAGATATAACTCACTATCAATAAAGCAATTTTCTTCATATTATATTTCTATTTGAAACGGATATTTATATTTTGACCCGTTTCAGCACAGCTGGGTTTAATCGGGTTT
>JAUZOL010000201.1 GCA_030706455.1 Bacteroidota bacterium | reverse complement strand
GTGTCTGGAGAAACTGTTTGAAAAATATCCCGAGTTATTCACTTCCCAAATGCTGGACAGGATTACGGAAATTGCCATCGAAACAAAACGAGAAGGCACCCGGCGTTTGATGTTGAGTATTTTAAGAACTGCAGATTTGCCTGTCGTTTTGCCTGTTGAGCTCATTAATAAAGCTTTCGAATGGATATTGTCCGAAGTCTCGGCTATCGCGGTTAAGGCTTTGAGCATACACTATCTGTTGCGGGTTTGTAAGCTGGAGCCTGACTTGCTCCCCGAGCTTCAACTGTGTGTGTCGCAATTGATGGAGAATGCAGATTCCCCCGCTATCCGTTCGGTAGCGAAAAAGGTAATGAAAACCAACCGTCTTAATCGTAAATAATTATTGTAAATGCAACAAGATATAGAAGAAAATGAGTTGATTGAGGTGTATGGTGCTCGGGTGCATAACCTGAAGAATATTGATGTGACCATTCCCCGCAATAAACTGACGGTGATTACCGGATTGAGCGGTAGCGGCAAATCATCGCTGGCTTTTGATACTATTTTTGCCGAAGGCCAGCGTCGTTATATCGAGACTTTCTCTGCTTATGCCCGCAATTTTCTGGGCAATCTGGAGCGCCCCGATGTGGACAATATTACCGGCTTGAGTCCGGTAATCTCTATCGAACAAAAGACAACCAACAAGAATCCCCGTTCAACAGTAGGAACAACAACCGAAATATACGATTTCTTCCGTCTGCTTTTTGCCCGTGCCGGAGAAGCTTATTCTTATGTAAGCGGGGAAAAGATGGTGAAATATACCGACGAAGAGATTCTTAGACTCATCTTTAAGCATTATGACGGTAAGAAAACCTATATTCTGGCGCCTTTGGTTCGAAACCGCAAGGGGCATTATAAAGAACTGTTCGAGCAAGTTAGAAAGAAGGGATACCTGCATGTGCGAATTGATGGGCAGATAAAAGAGATTATGCCGGGAATGCGGGTCGACCGCTATAAAAATCACGATATTGAGCTGGTGATTGATAAGTTGGTGGTTGCCGAACAGGATGATCGCCGACTCAAATCCTCTATTGGGACGGGTATGCACCAGGGTAATGGAACTATCATGTTGTTGGATTATGCTACCGGCGATATCCGGCATTTTAGCCGTCAACTTATGTGCCCAACCTCCGGTATTTCTTACAGCGAACCGGCGCCTCACAATTTCTCGTTTAACTCTCCTCAGGGTGCCTGTCCTAAATGTAAGGGTTTAAGTTATGTCAATCAGATTGATATCGATAAAATTATACCGGATCGTACTCTGAGTATTGCTCAAGGGGGGATCGTTCCACTCGGGAAACATAAAAATTCGCTCATTTTTTGGCAGATAGATGCTATTGGTGCGAAATATGGCTTCAACGAAAAAACGCCTATTTCGGAAATCCCCGAAGAGGCTCTTGATGAAATTCTGAACGGAACCAACGAACCGCTGAATATAAAAAATGGTTCACTTGGTGCTTCCAATTATTTTGCGTCATACGAAGGCGTTATTAAGTACATTGCTTTGCAAAATGATAGCGATGCTTCTGCTACCGAGCAGAAATGGGCTTCTCAGTTTGTAAAGACCACTATTTGTCCGGAGTGTAAGGGAACCCGGTTGAATGTGGAGGCGCGCCATTTCCGTATCCACGACAAGACGATTTCCGATCTGGCGAATATGGATATTACCGACTTATATGAATGGTGTGGTACTGTAGAGCAATTCCTGTCAGACAAACAAAAAGCCATCGCGGTAGAAATTCTGAAAGAAATACGTTCCCGATTGCGATTTTTGCTGGATGTGGGATTGGGTTATCTGTCTCTCAACCGTAACTCGATGTCGCTTTCCGGAGGCGAAAGTCAGCGAATTCGTTTGGCCACGCAGATCGGTTCGCAGTTAGTCAATGTTTTATACATTCTTGATGAGCCGAGTATCGGGTTGCACCAGCGGGATAACGAACGGTTAATCGACTCGTTGAAAAAGTTGAGGGATACCGGTAATTCTGTAATTGTGGTAGAGCACGACCGCGATATGATGCTGGCTTCTGATTACGTTATAGACCTTGGGCCACGGGCAGGTCGTCATGGCGGTGAACTGGTTTTTGCCGGAACTCCGGACGAAATGTTGAAATGCAGCACCTTGACGTCAGATTATTTAAATGGTAAACGCAAAATTGAACTGCCGGCGCAACGCCGTAAAGGCAGCGGTACGTTCCTGACGCTGAAAGGAGCAACGGGCAATAACCTGAAAGGAGTGGATGTCTCATTCCCATTGGGAATGCTTATTTGCGTAACAGGTGTTTCAGGTAGTGGTAAGTCTACATTGGTGAATGATACCTTGCATCCGATACTGAGCCAGAAGTTTTACCATTCATTGCAGGATCCTCTTCCTTACGAGAGTATTGAGGGTTTGGAGCATGTGGATAAGGTGATTGATGTGGATCAGTCTCCGATTGGGCGAACTCCACGGTCCAATCCGGCGACTTACACCGGTATTTTCTCTGATATCCGGAACTTGTTCGTTACCTTACCGGAAGCTAAAATACGAGGATATAAACCGGGACGTTTTTCGTTCAATATTGCGGGTGGCCGTTGCGAAACCTGTGGCGGGAATGGTTACAAGACAATCGAAATGAATTTCCTGCCGGATGTACTTGTGCCGTGTGAAGAATGTCATGGAAAGCGCTACAACCGGGAAACGCTGGAAGTTCGTTATAAGAGCAAGTCGATTGCAGATGTGCTGGATATGACGATCAATCAGGCTGTCGAATTTTTTGAGGCACTGCCTTCTATATCGCACAAACTGAAGGTGCTGCAGGATGTTGGTCTTGGCTATATAAAGGTAGGGCAACCCTCATCCACTCTGTCGGGAGGAGAAAGTCAGCGGATAAAGCTGGCAGCCGAGTTGGCAAAAAAAGATACGGGGAATACCGTATATATATTAGATGAACCGACAACCGGATTACATTTTGAAGACATCCGTGTACTATTAAGCGTTCTCAATCGTTTAGTAAACAAAGGTAACACGGTGATTGTGATTGAACATAACTCGGATGTGATTAAATCTGCCGATTATATTATCGATTTAGGGCCTGATGGAGGGAAAGCCGGAGGCCAGATTATGGACACCGGAACTCCCGAAGAAATAGTTCGAAAATCAAAGAGTTGCACAGCTGTTTTTCTGAAAAACGAACTGATTTAAGAAAAAAACGGTGCGAAAATGGCACAAATCATACATTTGTGTGTTACTTTTGAGGTCTAAATGTTAAAATAGAGGGTGAAAATTAACACAAATTCGTGCTTTTAACTATAAGGCAGGTTAAAAAGTTAAATCCAAGCCCTCATTTTCTGAAATGTTAAAATCTAGGCGCGTTAAATCTTGTTAAGTAAAAATCAATCCTTCTCTTTTACATTAATTTTGTCAGGTATAATATTGATGAAAAAATGTTGATTGAAGGAGAATAAAGAGGATTTATGAAGAAAATAGTGATTTGGATTCTCCTTGCAACAATGAGCATTACTTTCGTCGGGTTGGTGTTCATTCAGTTTCGTTATCTTTTGCAGATGTCTTCATTAATGGAGGAACAGTTTGACTCCAATGTGAAGAGAAGTCTTTATCAGGTAGCTCTCGATCTTGAAGAATCAGAGGCATCAAAATATCTGAATCAGGAGCTGGGAGCGGCAGAGATTGCAAAACTGGGAAAACTTACAACGTCGGCGCTGATGGATTCAAATCAGGTGGCCAGCGGAGTAAATATTGATACCACCTCATTTGGATCAAAGCCAACGGTTTCAATTTCGAATCCGGCATCGTCTATTCAGGCGACATCCAAATACAGACAGACTCTTTTAGCACAGGCATTTACTCATTCACGCAAATTGGTTGAGACAGTTGCCTGGCGAAGAATGAAAGAAGCTGCAGCTAAAGCGTTAGCTCAGCGCGTAAACATAAATGAATTGACAGCATTACTGCAGGAAGAATTTGCAAATAATGAAGTAATAACTCCTTATTATTTTCGTTTAATAGACAAAAAAGGCGAAGAGGTCTATAATAGTTCGGCGGATAGTGTTTCGGTGGTGCATAAAAATGAATACACCCAGAAATTATTTCCGAATGATCTTGTAACCGGCAAATCGGCTTATCTGGCAGTAGGTTTTCCTATCAAGAAAAATATGTTTCGCAACTCTTTGACGTTATTATTACCATGGGCTATATTGTCGTTTATATTGCTGATTTCGTGCATGGTTTCCATATGGTTGATTTTTAGGCAAAGAAGATTGAATGAAATAAAGAATGATTTTGTAAGCAATATGACCCATGAACTGAAAACTCCGGTTTCGACGATTTCATTGGCGGCTCAGATGCTTGCAGATCCGGCCGTGTCAAAAACGACGGACACGCTGAAATATTACACACGGGTAATTGTCGATGAAACAAAGCGATTGAGCTTTCACATTGAGAAAGTTCTTCAGATGTCGACATTTGAACGTGGCAATGGGAACCTCAAAATGACCGAGCGGGATATCAATGATCTTCTGAATATGATCCTTGAGAATTTCTGGGTCAAGGTACATGCAAAACACGGACAGTTGATTGCAGACCTGGAGGCAGAAGAATCTTACGCATTGGTTGATGAAACCCATTTTACGAATGTGTTGTACAATTTGATGGACAATGCTGTGAAATATACACCAAGCAACCTGGTGCTCACAGTGAAAACATGGAATGAAAAAGGAAATCTGATGATTTCCATTCAAGATAACGGAGTAGGAATTAAAAAGGAGTATCAAAAGCATATTTTTGATAAATTTTTCCGTGTGCCGACGGGGAATGTTCACAACGTGAAGGGTTTTGGTCTGGGACTGGCTTATGTCAAACAGATTGTAGATGCCCATCATGGATTTATTAAAGTAGAAAGCGAACCAAATATTGGCACTAAATTTATTATCACACTACCAACTCTAAAACAAAATTAACTATGGACGAAAAGACCAAAATCTTGCTTTGCGAAGACGATGAAAATCTGAGCATGTTGTTACGGGAATATTTGCAGGCAAAAGGTTATGCAACTGATTTGGCTCCCGATGGTGAAGCCGGTTATAAGGCTTTTACTAAAGAAAAATATGATATCTGCGTTCTTGACGTTATGATGCCTAAAAAGGATGGTATCGAATTGGCAAAAGATATTCGTAATTTGCAATCCGATGTGCCTATTATCTTCTTGACCGCTAAAACAATGAAAGAAGATATTCTTGAAGGTTTCAAAGCCGGTGCAGATGATTATATTTCCAAACCATTCAGCATGGAAGAACTTATCTTCCGTATTGAAGCTATCACCCGCCGTACAAAAGGTAAAAAGGTAAAAGAAAAAGATACCTATATCCTTGGTAAATATACTTTCGATACACAGCGCCAGATTCTTGCTTTCGACGATTCGCAAATCAAGTTGACAACAAAAGAAACAGAATTGCTTACTTTGTTGGCTGCCAACGTGAACGAAATGGTAGAACGTAACTTTGCATTACGTACTATCTGGATTGACGACAACTACTTCAATGCACGTAGCATGGATGTTTACATCACTAAACTGCGTAAGCTTTTGAAAGAAGATCCTGAAGTTGGAATTATCAATATCCACGGTAAAGGTTACAAACTGATTGCTCCGAAAGCAGAAGAATAATTGGTTTTTCAATAACACAAAAACGGCTGTCACGAATGAAATCGGACAGCCGTTTTGTGTTTTAAATGTGTTATTTCCCCAGAAGAAATATTGTCGGCCTCTTTTGTATGTCCGGTAACTGGCGCTTCCATGCCGCAACCGTTTTGGTGACGATATACTCGGATTCGAGCGTAATGTCGGCGGCGATGCACAACTTGGTTTGCGGAGTGCAATTGCGGATGATCTCTTCGACCAGTTTGAGGTTCCGGTATGGCGTTTCGATGAAAATCTGGGTTTGGTTTTCAGCATAAACCTTCTTTTCCAGCATTTTTAGAGCTTTGCCTCTTTCGTGAGGTTCGATTGGCAAATAACCGACAAATGCAAAATTCTGTCCGTTGAAACCGGAGCCCATTAATGACAGTAAAATAGACGACGGACCCACAAAAGGCACTACTTTGATGCCTTTTTCCTG
>JAUZOL010000200.1 GCA_030706455.1 Bacteroidota bacterium | reverse complement strand
TGTCCTTTGTGTTGTGTCGGCTTTGCGTAGATTTTGAGCAACGAATCGAGTTGTGTTGGCTGTTTTTCGACTACGGCAATATGGAACTTCGATTCGGAGGTTTGCGTAAAGGCAAGTCCCAGTCCGATAGAGATGAGGATAGGGAAAACTATTCCCCAGAACAGTACCGACGGTTCGCGCACCGTCTCCAGAAACTGGGTAAGTGTGAGCTGATATAGTTGGTTGGTTTTTATTGATTTCATAAAATAATATGCTAATTTGAAAATATGCTAATGAGCCAATGAAATATTGGAATTTTGAAACTGAACTCTACTTGATGTGGTTTTCTTCGTTCAGTTTTTTGCCGGTCAGATTGATGAACAACTCGTCGAGGTTGCGGGAATTTTCGTCCAGCAACTCGTGCAGTTGGCCTTCGCGGAGTATTTTGCCTTCGTCGAGAATGATGATGTGGTCGCATAACGATTCGGCCTCTTCCATGTAGTGTGTGGTAAGGATCAACGTAGTTTTACCTGCGTCTTTCAGCCCTTTCAGAATGTTCCAGAGGTCAAGGCGAGAGTGTGGATCGAGACCGGTGGTCGGTTCGTCGAGGAAGAGTACTTCAGGGTGGTTGAGCAACGCTACTGCCAGTGCCAACCGTTGTCGTTGGCCTCCGGAAAGGGTTCCGACGAATGATTTTTCCTTGCTTTCGAGTTCGGTGAGAGCAATTACTTCATTTACCCGCTCTTCGCCCAGTTTGAAAAAACTGGCAAACAGTCGCAAGGTTTCTCGAATAGTCAATTTTTCGGTGAAACGGGTCTCCTGCAACGAAAGCCCGATGATTTTGCGGAGCTCTTTTTCATGCTTATGCCAGTTTTTGCCCTGGATAAGTATTTCGCCCTTGTCGGGCTTTTTGAGCCCTTCCATCATTTCCACCAAAGTGGTTTTGCCGGCACCGTTTGGTCCTAGCAAGGCAACGAAATCGCCTGGTTTTATGGAGAGCGATACGCCGCGTACGGCTTTTGTATCTTTAAATGATTTTTCTACGTTTTTTACTTCTATCTGATTCATAGTGATTTTTATAAAGAATAATAGTTGTCGGAAAGACTTTTGTACGGAGTGAAATGCTTTCCGGTTGGAGATTCCGTTTCTTTCTTTCTGCCGTGAAGAAAAAAAGAGCTCCAGGTGTTTTATTTTGTGTTTTGCAAACTCCTGTTATGTTTTGATTTATATTTCCTGAAACATATCCTTTGTCGCCTGGCAAACAGGGCATGTCCAATCATCGGGTAAGTTTACAAAAGGAATGTCATTCTCGGCATCGTCGTAAATATAACCACATATCAGGCATCGATATTTCTTTGAAGTGGAAGTTGTCTGCGTTTTTGATTCATCAACGTATGTTGGTGCATTTTTCGGAGAAACTCCTTTTTTGATCTTTCTGTAATAATCGTAAGTTATCGGATTTTGGTTGTTAAGCAACACAGCTTCGACTACTTCACAAACGTAGATCAGGTGAGAGCCCACATCGACCGTTTGTTTTACGCTGCATTCGATGGTGGCGACGGCTTCTGATAATAGTACCGGAACATCGCTGATTCCATAGCGTACGTTAAAGCTTTGCATTTTATCCTTTTCACGACCGCTCTGATACCCGAATGTACCTATCAGTTCCGGCGAAACGCTCTCCGGCAATACGCTAATGGATAGAACACCGCTTTGAGAAATGAATTCGGATGTGTAGTTGTTTTTATTGCAGCAAACGGCTAACTGTACAGGATCAGCTGTGACTTGCATTACCGTATTGCAAATAAAACCGTTACCATGCTCTTTGTTGCCGGAGCACACAACGTATCGGCCGTAAGAAATTTTGAAAAGTGCATCGAAGTTAATCATAGTTCAGAATTTAATTAGTACTAATGAACTAATGCCCAACAGATGCAAAGATAGTGTAAAAGCAAAAGAAAGAAAAGAAGAACTTAAACGAGCACGCACAGTTTCTTCTTACAACAATGAGTTGAGAAGTAAATGTCAATCTAAATGGGCAATATTCCGATCAGAATTGACGGAGAAATAGCTCTGTTGATTAGTATTTTCGATTGGGATTTTTTGGGAACCAGCCTTTTTCTACCCGCTTTCGCTGTTCAAATATTTCAAGAATACTCCAAAGGGAGGAGAAACCTGTGACGGCAAGTATTGCCCGCACGACGAAATTCCCGGGAAACAAAGACGCTCCGCATAAGATTAAGCCGACAATAAGAAAGATAGGCCATATTTTTACTCCGAAATAATATTCTCCTTTAATCACTAGCGGGTGAAATAACCCGATTATAAGAAATGAGGCTAAGCCTATGATAAGTCCGTCAAAAAGCATAAGTAAATTATTTTGAACATTGCCAGATTACATGCATATCGCATATTTTCGATCCGATTCTGCTGTAAGCTTCTATTTTATAGTCGACATCCGTCGAGCCTTCTTCCTGATCTGTCCATGTTGCACTGTAAGGGTTTTTAGTGGATGCATTTTCGGAGCTATTGATCGTTGCGGAGAGTTTATAATCGCTGTCGACTTTCTTTTTTTTGTATATCTTAAACTGGTAATGCTTTTCCTGATTGGGTATGTAAATCAGATTTGAAGTCGATTTGCCCTTGATTATAAAGGCAGGATTCCCTTGTTCATGCGTGTTTTGCCCATGAATAAAAGCGCTGCTAAGCATGATTATGGACATGACAAGCAGTGCCCGATGTTTACGAACAGATTTTGGTTTCATTTTGGCTAGTTTAAGATAAATATTTACAAAGATAATGATGGATGTCCAGAATTTCTAATTAAAAGATATTTATTTGTATTTTGTAAATATAGTCATATTTAGTATAAGTTAATTAATAAAATGCAAAATATTTACTACATGCTTGTTTGTGTAACGAAAAAAGGCCGGAACAAAGATGTCCGGCCTTGATAAATATAGATAATGGAGATTACAATCCAAGTGTTTTGCGGAGCGATGAAACGGCACTTGCTATATTATCAGACGATTGTTGTAATTCTTTGATAAACTGGCTACCAACGATTCCTCCGCTGGCATTGGTGTATGCTGCTTGTAAAGTTTCGGCATTAGAGATTCCAAATCCAATCAGGAGCGGATTGCGGAGTTTCATATTGTGTATGCGGCGGAAATAGGCCTGCTTGTCATCGTTGAAGTTGCTTTGTGCTCCGGTGGTTGAGGCAGACGAAACCATGTAAATGAAACTGTTGGTTTGTTCGTCGATCAGCCTGATCCTTTCTTCTGATGTTTGCGGGGTGATTAGCATAACAATTGATATCCCGTATTGGTCGGCCACCGGCTTAAATTCGCTTACATATTCATTGAAAGGAAGGTCGGGAATGATGAGTCCGTCGATGCCTGTTTCCTTGCAGCTTTTGCAAAATGTCTCGAACCCATACTGCATGATTGGGTTAAGGTAGCCCATCATGATTAAAGGTATTTCTATAGTTTTGCGGATGTCTTGCAGTTGCTCAAAAAGGACTTTGAGTGACATGCCGTTATTTAGTGCTGTCTGGCTGCTTTGTTGAATAACAGGGCCATCTGCCATGGGGTCTGAAAATGGAATTCCTATTTCGACCAAGTCAGCGCCTTGTTTTTGAAGTTCGTTTAGTATCTCAGTCGTATCATTTAATTGAGGAAATCCAGCCGTGAAATAAACGGAAAGGATGTTTTTTTGTTTATTGAGGAAAAGGGTTGTTAAACGATTCATTTTTATATGTTCAGTGTTAATAATCAGTGTTTTGATGGGCTTTCCTGATTTTGTTCAGAAACGCAGCCAATGTTTTTGTGTCTTTTCGTCCGGGTTCGATTTCAAATCGACTATTGATATCAATAGCTTTCAACCGTGGATGGGAGAGGGTGGCTATACGCTCAGCATCATCAGGCCCGATGCCTCCACTTAGAAAAAAAGGTACCCTTCCGGTGTAGCTGTTAAGAATGTTCCAGTCGAATTGTTGTCCTGATCCTCCATGTAGGGGTGTTTTTGTGTCAAATAAAAGATAATCGCAACATGTCTGATAATCCCCTGCTACAAGGAGATCATCAGCTTCAGAAATGCTCAGGGCTTTGATTACCTTTAGCCTTTTTCGGCGTAAAATCCGGCATGTTGCAGGGTTTTCTTTGCCATGCAACTGAACGGCGTTGAGTCCGTAGGTTTGGACAATCCGAAAGATATTTAGTGCATTTTCGTTGACAAAAACTCCAACCTTACAAATGTTTTCCGGAATCTGTTTCAGTATTTCCGGGTCGAGTTCCCCGACAAAGCGCTGTGATTTGGGGTAAAATATAAATCCCATATAATCAGGGCGTAAGGAAGTTACGTCCCTGATATTTTCAGGATCTTTCATCCCGCATACTTTTATTTGAATGTCCATTTTGTTAGCTTCGGAGGAGATGTCGCTTGTTTTTCAACAAGTTTAATTCAAAACGTTGATGAATTTTGCCAATTCTTGTGCCGGTTTATCGTCTTTCATGAAAATTTCGCCTATAAGAAACCCTTTGAATCCTGCTGCCCGCAATTCTTTGATGGTGTGAGGATCGCTGATTCCGCTTTCTGAAATTTTAAGAATGTTTCCGGGTATCTTTTCTCCCAGTTGGAAAGAGGTTTCTATATCGGTTACAAACGATTTGAGATTACGGTTGTTGATTCCTACAATGTCGACGTCGGATGTGATATGTTCGAGTTCAGATTCTTCATGAATTTCGAGCAATACTTCCAGCCCGAGGCTTTTGGCTTCTTTTGCAAGCGAAGCACAAGATTTCTTGTCAAGCGCAGTTGCAATAAGCAAAATAACATCTGCGCCGATAGCCTTCGCAACATGGAGTTGGTACGGATCAATGATAAAGTCTTTTCTGAGTATTGGAATGTTAACTAAAGGTCGCGCTGTTTGTAAATCTTTGATTGAACCTCCGAAAAACGACTCGTCAGTGAGAATGGATAACGCAGTGGCACCTGCTTTTTCATATCCTGAAGGTATTTCAGTTGCGTCTGCATCGGGATAAATCCATCCTTTTGATGGCGATTTGCGTTTGAATTCTGCAATAATGCCTGTTGATGAGGCCTCCAGCGCTTTCTTTAGCGATAGGTGGGGACGGTTTGTTTTATTCAGCGATTCAAGATAGCCGTTCTCTTTTCCGGCTGCGACTTCGAGTTGTTTCTTTGCAATGATAGTTTCCAGAATGTTCATAAGCATGAAGTGTTAGTGTTTGTAGCTTGGTATAGATTTAGGTTGGTCTATTGTTTTTGATTTTAATTGTGATATTTGATAATGACAATATTAATCATTTAAATCATGTATTATAAATACGGAATTAAATCACAAAAAATCACAATTGAACAATGATGATGTTTTAACTGTTCAAAGCTACAAATTTTTTCAATATCTGCAATGCGGAACCACTTTCTATCGAAATTTTTGCCTGATCGATACACTCTTCTATAGAAAGTTCAGGATTAATCGTTTGTATAGCGAACGCAGCATTTATTATTACAGTGTTTTTTTGCGCTTCAGTTGCCTTGTTATTCAGTACGTTGTCGAAAATTTTAGCGGCATCTTCGGGCGTTTGACCTCCGTCAAGTGCGTCCTGCGGAATCCGTTTAAATCCCAGCGATTCCGGCGTGTACATTTTTTCTCCGGATTTGGTAATCACTTTGAAGTCGCTGGTAAGCGAAATTTCGTCATATCCGTCGAGGCTGTGCACTATAGAAAAATCACCGCCTGTTTGCTGGTAGAGGTAATAATAGAGACGTGCCATTTTCAGGTTGAAGACACCCAACATGTTGCGTTTTGGTTGAATGGGGTTCACCAACGGGCCGAGTACGTTGAAAAAGCTACGCACTTGCAGGGCTTTGCGCACCGGTGCCACTGTTTTTAATGCCAGGTTGAACATTGGTGCGTGAAGGTAGGCGATGTTCGTCTCTTCGATGGAGCGCCGTAAACGGTCGTTATCATTAGTGAATTTTACGCCGTGTTGTTCCATTACGTTGGAGGCTCCGCTTACCGAGGTGGCTCCGAAGTTGCCGTGCTTGGCCACTTTGTAGCCGGCTCCGGCCACTACAAAGCAACTTAAGGTCGAAATGTTGAAGGTGTTGTGGTTATCGCCGCCCGTACCCACTATGTCGATGGGGTTGTAATCGCTCAGGTCAACCGGCACACGCATGTCGAGCAGGGCTTCGCGGAATCCGAT
>JAUZOL010000020.1 GCA_030706455.1 Bacteroidota bacterium | reverse complement strand
CGATCCGTTGGACGGTACCACCAACTTTATTCAGGGCGTACCGGTTTATGCCGTCAGCATCGGATTGCTCGAAGGAGAAGAACTGGTGCTCGGTGTGGTCTACGAAATTTGCCGCGATGAGTGTTTTTTTGCCTGGAAGGGCAGTAAAGCGTACCTGAATGGCGACGAGATTCACGTTTCGAAAACTTCGGATATGCACGATGCTTTGTTGGCAACGGGTTTTCCTTATTCCAACTTCTCACAACTCGACAATTACATGGGGTTGTTAAAGTGGTCGATGACAGAAGCCCGTGGCGTACGTCGTCTGGGTTCTGCTGCGACCGATTTGGCTTACGTGGCCTGCGGTCGTTTCGATGCATTCTTTGAATACGATCTGAAGCCCTGGGATGTTGCTGCCGGTGCGTTTATCGTGCAACAGGCCGGAGGAAAGATTGCGGATTTCAACCGAGGAGAAAGTTATCTGTTCGGGGGTGAAATTATAGCTTCCAATGCTCCGTTGCTTGCTGAAATGCAGCAAAAAGTGGATGAATTTATGAATTGAAAAATCAATTTTCAAGCATACAAAAAGCGGTCGTTCTGCATAAGCAAAACGACCGCTTTTTTATGTTGCAAACGTTCGGTTTATTTCAATGTGCCCTCGTTAGCTTGTTGAATCATAGTAGAGTTAGCAGAGATGAAAACTTCTACGCGACGGTTTTGAGCACGGCCTGCTGCAGTGCTGTTGTCAGCTACAGGATTGTCCCATGCTTTACCAATTGTTGAAAGACGAGCACTTTCGATACCACTGTTGTTGAGGTATTGTCCAACCGCATTGGCACGTTCTTGTGATAAGCGCTGGTTAAGTGCCAAACTTCCGGTATTGTCTGTATATCCGTAGATGGTAACGTCAGTTTGAGCATTGTTCTTCAATGAAGCAGCAAATTTTGTAAGAGCATCTTTGGAAGAAGTGCTGAGGGTACTTTTACCGGTGCTGAACAGGATTCCTTCAGCGAAAGTTACTTTGATAGCTTCGAGATTGTTTGCGTCTTTTACGGTTTCAACCTGAGCACCCTGTATTTTTGCCAGCTCTTCTTTTTGTTTGTCCATTTTCTTGCCGATGATTACACCGGTAGTGGCACCAACGGCAGTACCAACTGCAGCACCGATAATCGCGCCTTTGCCTTTCCCGAACAACGCGCCTACGCCAGCGCCAAGTGCGGCACCTGCACCACCGCCAAGAAGTCCGCCTTTAGCAGTATTGCTCATGCTTGCACAACCAGACACTAGAATAGCTCCACAAAGAGCTAACGAAATAATTACATTTGATTTTTTCATTGTAATATAAATTAATTGATGTTTTTTTTGTTTTTGCATCTTTGTGTTTTTGCAAAAATACTGTTTGTTTTTCTCTTTATGCTTTGATAATTAATTGCTTATGTTTTATTGTGGGCGCCAGAGTTTGAGGATTACACAAGCCTAGTTTCAGTTTGCAAAAATAAGGCAAAAAATAAGGTTTGCTATTCCATCTTCATAAAAAATGATGAATTGTATTGGTCACTTTTGCAGGAGAGATATGTGCTTTGTTTGGGTGGAAGCAAAAAAATAAGGCAGGAGGCTGAACATCAGCTCCCTGCCTTATGATAATTTTGTATGGCAATTATTTTGCTCTTTCTACGTATGAACCGTCACGGGTATCAACCTTGATCTTTTCTCCTGTTTCGATAAACAGAGGAACACGAACGGTAGCACCTGTTTCAACGGTAGCCGGTTTCAATGTGTTAGTGGCGGTATCGCCTTTCAGACCAGGTTCTGTGTAGGTAATCTGCAATACGACATGAGTTGCAACGTCGGCGTACAAAACAGTTTCTGATTCTGCATGTGTTACTACTTCAACAGATTCGCCTTCTTTCAAAAAGTCAACGCCATTGATTAATGATTTCTGAATGGAAATTTGTTCAAATGTCTCGTTGTTCATGAAGTTGTAGCCCATATCGTCCTGATAGAGGTATTGATACGGACGGCGTTCGATACGCACTTCTTCTACTTTTACACCGGAGTTGAAAGTTTTGTCAATAACACGACCAGTTTGTACGTTTTTCAGTTTTGTACGAACGAAAGCCGGACCTTTACCCGGTTTTACGTGAAGAAATTCAACTATGAAGTAAAATTGGCCCTCCATATCGAGGCACATTCCATTTCTAAAGTCAGCTGTTGTTGCCATAAAAGGTTACTGTAGTTTGATATTGTTAGCGTCCTGTCAAATCTATATAGTTTGATATCAGGTTACTATTGGTTATTGAAATTAATCGGATTTGGACGACAAAGATAGCTCTATTTGGCGAATTTACAAAGACTTTACAAGTTCAAAAAACTATAGCATTCCGTTGTCGGCAAAGCTGTAATAGTTTTTATGTCCGATTATCAGATGATCCAGAAAAGAGATGTCGACGATTTTGCAGGCTTCCGAAAGCTTTTGGGTTATTTTAATGTCTTGCTGGCTTGGTTCGGTATTGCCGGACGGGTGGTTGTGTCCCACAATGATACCAGCAGCCAGTTTATCAATAGCTGTTTTCAGTACCAAAGGGATTTCTACGACGGTTTGTCCGGTTCCGCCTTGTGTGAGTTTTACCTGTCCAATGATTTTGTTTGCCCGGTTGAGTAGTAGCATCCAGAACTCCTCGTGTGGAAGATCGGCCATTTTTGAATGCAGTACCTCAAATACATCTTCGCTGGCAAGCACTTTCTTCTTCTCGGCAGGTTGAGCAGCGTTTCTCCGTCGTCCCAGTTCCATTGCGGCAGCAATTGTAATTGCTTTGGCGTTGCCGATGCCTTTGAAGTTTTTTATCAGGGATTGGATGCTCTGTTTTCCCAGTTCGTCGAGGTTGTATTCTACGGAATGTAAGATGCGTTGCGACAACTCCACTGCCGACTCACAGGCATTGCCAGAACCTATGATGATTGCAAGCAGTTCGACATCGGAAAGCGATTGAGCTCCTTTTAATAAGAATTTTTCTCTTGGACGATCTTCTTCTTTCCATTCCTTGATATTCAGGTGTTTGTTCATTGGGAAAGCGTGTTGTTTGTGCAAAGATAAAATATTAAGTTTAATATATAATATGCATATTGGTTAATTTTATTCCGGAAATATTGTCGTAAATGAAATGTAATGTGCTCTGTTAATGGCGTAGTCTTTTAGTTGCGGGCTAAAACTGAAATGTTTAAATAATTTAAATAACATAAAAAGCACTTCTTTTATTACCGCCGGATGTTGGTTTGCTTTTAAGAAATTGTATCTTTGTTTCTCATAATTAATTGTTATTCACATTCTAATTCTACTTGCCTATTGACCGATATTTACTTTTGAACCCTAAATTTAAAAGTAATGCCTATCAATTTGTTGGAAAAGACAGATGATGAGTTGGTACACCTTTTCTCCAAAGGTGACCATGATGCTTTTGCTGTGTTAATAAGCAGGCACAAGGATAAAGTTTACACGTACATTTACCTTCTCGTACGTAATCGTCAGTTGGCAGAAGATCTGTTTCAGGATACCTTTATTAAAGTAGTAACTTCTATCAAGCAGCAGCGTTATGCTGACAATGGAAAATTTGTGGCCTGGGTGAACCGGATTGCACACAATCTTATTATCGATTATTTCCGTCGCGAACAGGGCGAAAACACGCTTTCTCATACTGATTTTGACTATGACGTTTTCAATAATGTCAAATTGAGCGATTCCACTGTGGAAGAGGAAATGGTGCGTGAACAGCTGATGTGCAATGTTGCACGGATGGTTGATTTTCTGCCTGATACTCAGCAGGAAGTTGTTCGGATGCGTTTTTATGAAGACTTGAGTTTTAAGGAAATAGCCGACAAAACCGGTGTGAGCATAAATACGGCGCTGGGTAGGATGCGGTATGCGCTTATCAATATGCGAAAGATGGCAGAGGAAAATAACATGGTTTTGAATATTTAACTTACGGAGAATAATATAAGCAGGGTTTGTGCGTTTATTGTATGTAACTAAAAACCAAAACCTTGCCTATGAGAAAAAAAGACTCTTCCCAATCACATTCAAATACGCTCAAAAAAGAAGTTTCGCCAATACAGTTATCGCCAAGTAAAGCTGTTGTAGACCGTATCCTCGCTTTTTCCTCTTCCTACTGGACAGCAAACGGTTTAGACGGAGTAAATGTAGAGCTTATTTTGAATTAAAGCACAAGATCGGGCTGTGAGCCTGAAATGTGAAATAAAAAATGTCGGTACAACTTATTTTGTGCCGACATTTTTTATCTTTGTAACCGTTTTCTTACAAATTGTAATTCAATACATTGAATTGTAACTTTCAGTTATATAGTTTATTGTATTGTGCTCGTTTGGTGGGAACGTTTATAATTGCACAAAAAAAATAATTATGTATTCCAAATTAGTAGATCGTTTTCTGAAATACGTGTCGTTTGTGACTACATCCGACGAAAAAACAGGTCTGACTCCCAGCACTCCGGGACAGTTGGTTTTTGCAAATTACCTTGCAGATGAGTTGAAAAACATAGGATTGATAGATGTTTCGGTGAGTGAATACGGATATGTGATGGGCACCCTGCCATCCAATACAGATCTTGCTGTGCCGACTATCGGATTTATAGCTCATATGGATACTAGTCCTGACATGACTGGTAAACACCCGAAACCACGCATTGTGGCTCAATATGACGGTAGTGAAATTGTTCTGAATCCGGAAGAAAATATTGTACTTGCTCCGTCCGAATTCCCTGAACTGCTTCAGTATAAAGGACAGGATATTATTGTGACTGATGGTAAAACCTTGCTGGGTGCCGATGATAAGGCTGGTATCGCCGAAATTATGACTGCACTTGAAAATCTGGTTGCCAATCCGTCGCTGAAACACGGGAAAATCCGGGTGGCTTTTACGCCAGACGAAGAGATCGGGATGGGAGCTTCCAAGTTTGATGTGGAAAAATTTGCAGCAGATTGGGCTTATACGCTCGACGGCGGAGAAATCGGAGAACTTGAATACGAGAATTTCAATGCGGCTGCTGCTACGGTTACGTTCAAAGGACGCAATGTTCACCCGGGATATGCAAAGCATAAAATGTTGAACTCTATGCGTGTGGCCAATCAGTTTGCGGGAATGCTGCCACGCCACGAAACGCCCGAACATACTGAAGGATACGAAGGTTTTTATCACCTTACCTCCATGGAAGGAAATGTGGAAAAATCGACCCTTACTTACATTATCAGGGATCATGATCGCGATCGTTTTGAGAAAAGGAAAAAAGAAGTGCAACATTTGGTCAATAAGATTAACTCCGAATTTCCGGGTTGTGCTTCGGTAGAGCTGAAAGATCAGTATTTCAATATGCGCGAGAAAATAGAACCGGTGATGCATATTGTTGCAATTGCGGAAGAAGCGATGAAGGAAGTAGACGTAAAACCGAACGTAAAAGCTATTCGCGGGGGAACCGACGGATCGCAGCTGTCGTTCAAAGGATTGCCTTGTCCGAATATTTTTGCAGGAGGCCATAATTTCCACGGTCGCTTCGAGTATGTGCCTATGCCATCGATGCAGAAAGCGGTAGATGTGATTTTGAAGATTGTGGAGAAAGTAGCAAAACTCAATTGATTTAATGTCGGATTTTGAAAATTCAACCCTTACAATAATATGATTAAGACAACTCCATTTACAGAAAAACACATCGCGTTGGGAGCTAAAATGGCTGCTTTTGCGGGTTATAATATGCCCATAGAATATAGCGGAATCACAGACGAACATATGACTGTGCGTCAGGGTGTCGGCGTGTTTGATGTGTCGCACATGGGCGAATTTTGGGTGAAGGGCGATAAAGCGTTGCCTTTTCTTCAGCGGATTACTTCAAATGATGTGTCGGTATTGCCTGTTGGCAAAGCACAATATTCCTGTTTTCCTAACGGGAAGGGCGGTATTGTTGACGACCTGCTGGTTTATCATTACGAACCTCAAAAATATATGCTGGTGGTGAATGCTGCCAATATTGACAAAGACTGGAACTGGTGCGTGCAAAATAACACGGAAGGTGCCGATTTGGAAAATGCGTCCGACCGTATGGCGCAATTGGCTGTGCAAGGCCCGAAAGCGGTTGAGGTACTGCAAAAGCTCACCGCTGTTGATTTATCATCTATCGCATATTATGCATTTACGACCGGCGAATTTGCCGGAGTGAAAGATGTTATTATTTCCAACACAGGCTATACGGGAGCCGGAGGTTTTGAGCTCTATTTCTATCCTGAACAGGCAGATATTATCTGGAATGCAATTTTTGAGACAGGGGAAGAGTATGGCATAAAACCAATAGGACTTGGTGCCCGCGATACATTGCGTTTGGAAATGGGTTTTGCGCTTTATGGCAATGATATTGATGACTCTACCTCTCCAATAGAGGCTGGTCTTGGATGGATTACCAAATTTGCTGATGGTAAAAATTTTATAGACAGACCTTTGCTGGAACAACAGAAGGCAAAAGGTGTTAGCCGTCGGTTGGTTGGTTTTATCCTCACAGAAAGAGGTATTCCGCGTCATGATTACCCGATTGTTGACGCAGAAGGCCGTGTTATCGGCAAAGTAACCTCTGGAACACAGTCTCCGGTATTGAAAGCCGGTGTCGGGATGGGGTATGTGGAAGTAGGGTTTGCTAAGCCCGAAACACAGATTTTTATCAGTATTCGTAACAAGCCCGTTGCAGCTAAAGTAGTTAAGCCTCCTTTCTGTAAAGGAGCGCTCTAAACCGACTTTTTGAGTTTTGCTTTTTTTGCAAAAATAAACGCTTTGGACTTGTATCTTGCTCCAAAATGCTTTATTTTTGTGTCGCAAATTAGTACTAATTAAAAATTTCACAAAAATGGCTCACGTAATTTCAGAAGATTGTATTGCATGTGGTTCTTGTATCAGTGAATGTCCTGTTGAAGCTATCAGCGAAGGCGATATCTATGTAATCGACCCGGATATTTGCACAGATTGCGGAACATGTGCTGATGTTTGTCCTTCAGAAGCAATTCATCCGGCATAACATGCACTATTGCAAACATTTAAAACCACCTCACGGAGGTGGTTTTTTTGTATCCGCATACCATTAAAGATATGTTAGCACAATTTGTAAAGTTTTGTGTGGTAGGAGCTTCCGGTACGGTGATCGATTTTGGTCTGACGTATCTTTTTAAAGAGAAGGTTCACCTCAATAAGTATATTTCCAATTCTATCGGGTTTCTCTCGGCGGCAACATCCAACTATATCCTGAATCGGATATGGTCGTTCGAGAACCACAATCCTGCTATAGGAGAGCAATACATGCTCTTCATGTCCATCTCTCTTCTGGGACTTTTGATCAACAATGGCGTTATTTATCTGTTGACTAAAAAACTTCACATGAATTTTTATGTTGCCAAGGTAATTGCCACAGGAGTTGTTACGTTGTGGAACTTTGTGATGAATTATTTATTTACGTTCCGGTAAATTTCACTGTTTCTTCTTCGGGAAACAGCAGTTTTCTCTCTGATAGTTTTTTAATTTGCAATATGAAAAACGAAGCGCGTATAGATAAATGGCTGTGGGCTATGCGGTTGTTTAAGACACGCACCATTGCAGCCGAAGCTTGTAAAAAGGGCAGGGTGATGATTCTGCAAACAGCGGTAAAACCTTCCCGTAATATCAAAGTGGGTGATGTGATTCAGGTGAAACGTTCGCCGGTCGTTTATTCATTCAAGGTACTTGCTCTTACGGAAAACCGGCTGGGAGCCAAGCTGGTGCCCGAGTACATGGAGAATGTGACAACGGCTGATCAGCTGGAGTTGCTCGAACTGTCGAAAGTGGCAGGTTTTGTGGGGCGCGACAGAGGAACCGGAAGGCCAACCAAAAAAGATCGCCGTGATCTGGATGCTTTTATGGACGATGAAGAACCTTTCTTTGCCGATGGAGATTGGGAAGATTAAAATAATTCCAAATTCCAAGTTCCAATATTTCAAACTCTGATCTCGGAGTTAAATATGTTTGGATCAACAGAATTAATTTGCTCATTTTCAAATTCTCAAATTTTCAAATTGAATCTATGTTTATTGCACAGCAAAAGCGAAAAGAAAATATTGCCGAATATGTACTCTATATGTGGCAACTCGAAGATTTGATCCGTGCCTATAAGCTCGATATTGAATCAATTGCGGAAAATGTGATCAATAAAATGGCTTACGGAGAAGATGAAAAAGCTCAGATTCGGGATTGGTACGAAAGTTTGATTGAGATGATGCGTTTGGAAGGTGTGCAGGAAAAAGGGCATTTGCAATTGGTGAAAAATACCGTGTCGGATGTGACTGATTTGCATTATGCTTTGTTGAAATCTCCCAAATATCCCGGCTATAGTGCTCTTTTTTATCAGACATTGCCTGTTATCGGGGCTTTTCGTCAGCGACAAGATAATCCTGATGCAGAAGATATAGAACTGTGTTTTGTTTTTCTATATGGGGTCTTGTTGCTTCGTTTGCAACAGAGAGAGATTTCGCAGGATACGCGGATTGCCCTTACCCAAATCAGTAAATTGCTTGCCTTGTTGTCTCACAATTATAAGCTTTATCTTAATAGCGAACTGGAATTGGACGAGCCGGAACTGTGAGGCGAATGAGTAATGTTGAGTGGTTAACGTTTGATGTTTACGTGCATAAAGGAGTTGTCAGGTCCCTCATCCCTCATTTCTCATTTCTCATTTCTCGTACCTCATTCCTCGTTACTAATATCATGTCTGAAGCAGCTCACTAAGTGATCGTTGATCATTCCGGCAGCCTGCATGTAAGCGTAGCATATAGTTGTGCCAACGAATTTAAATCCCCGTTTTTTGAGGTCTTTGCTCATGGCATCCGATTCTGAGGTAGAGACAGGCGTTGTTTTCATGTCTGTGATGCCGTGGTCAATGGTTTTGCCTCCGGTGAATTGCCAGATGTAACGATCGAAGGAACCAAATTCTTTTTGTACCTGCATAAAGGCACGAGCGTTGGTGATAGTTGCAAGAATTTTAAGCCGGTTCCGGATAATACCCTCATCGTGCATTAAGGCTTCAATTTTTGCTTCATCATAATCAGCTATCACGCTATAATCGAAATTATCAAAAGCCTTTCTGAAATTCTCCCGTTTATTGAGGATGGTGTTCCAGCTCAGTCCTGCCTGAAAGCTGTCGAGTACTATAAACTCGAAATGGCGCGCGTCATCATGAAGCGGAACACCCCATTCAGAGTCGTGGTATTCTATTGCCAGCGTGTGGTTTGCCGGCCAGGGGCAACGTTGTGTTTCTATTGTCTTTTGCAATTATTGTTTTCCGAATAACACTCTAAAGGCGTCTTCCACTTTCTTGGCTTTGATTACTTCGATGGCGAAGCGGGTGTTTTTATCGGACTTATGAAGGTTGTAGTCAGGAATGATGATTTTCTGAAAACCCAGTTTTTCTGCTTCGAGAATGCGCTGTTCGATGCGGTTTACCGGACGGATTTCGCCCGAAAGCCCTACTTCTCCCGCCATGCAGATGTGTCGCTCAAGCGCAATATCCATGCTGGATGAGAGGATCGAAGTGATAATAGCCAGGTCGATTGCGGGGTCGTTTACTTTCAGTCCGCCCGCTATGTTCAGAAAGACATCTTTTTGTGCAAGTTTGAATCCGGCTCTTTTCTCAAGGACAGCCAAAAGCATGTTCATACGACGAATGTCAAATCCGGTGGACGAACGTTGTGGCGTGCCATAAGCAGCTGTGCTAACCAATGCCTGTGCCTCAATGAGAAACGGACGGATACCTTCGATGGCCGAGGCAATGGCAACGCCACTAAGGCCTTCGTGATTCTGCGACAGCAGGAGTTCAGATGGGTTGGTCACCTCGCGCAGCCCGTTTTGCAGCATTTCAAAGATTCCAAGTTCGGCGGTGCTTCCGAAACGGTTTTTGTTGGCGCGGAGAATGCGGTACATATAATTCTGGTCGCCCTCGAACTGAAGCACAGTGTCTACAATGTGTTCCAGTACTTTCGGACCGGCAATACTACCTTCCTTGTTAATATGACCGATTAGCAGTACCGGAATGCCCGATTCTTTGGCAAATTTGAGAAGCGCGGCAGAACACTCTCGTACCTGCGTGACGCTACCGGGCGACGACTCCGCATATTCCGTGGAAATGGTCTGGATGGAATCAATTACAACAATATCGGGTTGTACATTTTTGATGTGAACAAAAATCTGTTCGAGTGAAGTTTCGCTTACCACAAAGCATTCCGATGCTGGTTTAAGAAGCCTTTCTGATCTTAATTTCAGCTGTTTTACACTCTCTTCTCCCGATACATATAATACTTTTTTATCGACCATGTTGAGGGCAACCTGAAGAATCAGGGTCGATTTGCCTATGCCGGGCTCTCCACCCAGCAAAACCAGAGAGCCACCTACCAAACCGCCACCCAGCACCCGGTTGAACTCGGCGGAATAGGTGTCCATGCGTTGTTCGGTTGTGCTCTCCACGTCTTCAATAAGAACCGGCTTTGATTGAGCCGCATCCACATTGTGCACCGCTTTAGATGGCGTTTCTTTTCGGATTACCTCTTCCACGTAGCTGTTCCATTCACCACATGAAGAGCATTTGCCGACCCATTTGGGAGATTCAGCGCCACAAGTCTGACATACGTAAACCGATTTTATTTTAGCCATGTTCAATGTTTTTGGTATACAAAAGTAGGTGTAATCTGCCAATGTGCCAATATTTCAAACAAAGTTCAGCGAAGCTAATATGCTAATATGCCAATGGAATATGCAAAGGCAGTGTGAAAATGGTTATTTATTGATCTGATTAATGATATGCCGGTGATTTACAGTGTGGATATTTCCATCCTGATTGGAATTGCTTCTGTCGGTTAACCATGAAATTTTCAAATCGAAACATTCGCTCATTGGTAAATTGGTGTCTTGTCATATTGATAGATTAACTGTACATTTGTTGCTGAAAGAATTATGTTATGCGAATACTAAAACGAATTGATTCATATACACTTGCTAATTTTATAAGGCTGTTTTCGGCGACCTTTTTTATCTGCCTGTTTGTCTTTTTGATGCAATTTCTCTGGAAATATGTTGATGACATGGTAGGGAAGGGGTTGAGTATTTCTGTGCTTGCAGAATTTTTTATGTATGCAGCTGTGTCGCTTGTGCCATTGGCATTGCCGATGTCCATCATGCTTGCTTCGCTTATGTCGTATGGCAATATGGGAGAACAGCTCGAACTGTTGGCGATGAAATCGGCAGGAGTCTCTTTGTTTAGGATCATGCGGCCTCTTATTATTGTTATTTCAATGGTATGTGTGGGGGCGTTTTTCTTTTCAAACTATGTGTTGCCCAAGAGCCAGACGAAGATGTACACTCTCCTGCTCTCTATGAAGCAAAAATCACCCGAACTGGAAATTCCGACAGGCGAGTTTTATAAAGGTATCAACGGTTATACTCTTTTTGTTGGCAGTAAAGACCTGAAGGGACAGTTGCTCAAAAATGTGATTGTGTACGATTTCTCAAACGGTTTCAGTAATGCTTCGGTAATGCTTGCAGATTCGGGACGCCTGGTAATGAGTAGTGATAAGCATTTTCTTACTTTCAGCATGTATAGCGGAGAGTCGTTTGAGAACCTGCAACAGCAACAAACGATGACACCCGAGACAAAGGTTCCCTACCGGCGCGAAATATTTTCGAGAAAGCAGATTATTATCGATTTTGATGCCAGCTTTACCCGTTTTAACGAATCGTTGCTGAAGAATGAGCAAATTAGTAAGAATGTGATAGAGTTGAATCATACGATTGATTCTATTAATAAGGAAATAAAGCAGATAATAAAAAATAGGACTGTCGTTAATAATCAGAATCAGTATCTGAACAGGATGAACCATGTCCCATTTCATCAGACAACGGCTAAGAATTTCAGGTTTGAAAAATACAATACCGACACGCTTTTTATGTCACTTAGTCTGGATGAAAAGAAAAACGCAGTAAATAATGCCCTGAGTGAAGTGGAACGTGCAAAAGGAGAAATGACCTTCACGAACATGGATATAAAGGAAAAACAGATGAATGTCCGTCGCCATTCAATCGAGTGGCATCGTAAATTTGCACTGTCGTTTGCCTGCCTTATATTTTTCTTTATCGGGGTGCCATTGGGAGCCATTATCCGCAAAGGAGGTTTCGGTATGCCGGTGGTTATTTCTGTTTTGATGTTCATCTTTTACTATATTATTGACAATGCCGGCACAAAAATGGCAAGAGAAGGATTTTGGCCCGTATGGAGAGGAATGTGGCTTAGCTCTGCTATTTTATTGCCAGTCGGAATATTTTTGACATATAAAGCAGTGGGCGATTCTGTTATTATGAATCCGGATGCATATTTGCAGATCATAAAGACGGGTCGAAAACGTTTGGCAGGCTATTTGCAACAAGGAAAAAGATACGTGAACAAGAGGTTACGCAAAACCTCAGAAAACAAATAAATGGTTGTGGTCGCATCAGTTCCGGAGTATTGATACCGGGCTGCGACATAATTATTTTGCCTATTTATTCTATACAACATACAATATGGAACAATTTCAATTAAATACTATAGATGAGGCCATTGAAGAGATTCGCAATGGCAAATTCGTTATCGTGGTAGATGATGAAGATCGCGAAAATGAAGGCGATTTTATTTGTGCTGCCGAGTTGATAACTCCAGAGAAGGTGAACTTCATGATTACACACGGACGAGGTCTGGTGTGTGCGCCTCTTACGGAAGAGCGTTGTGACGAATTGTCATTGCCTATGCAGTCAGAGGACAATACCTCCATGCACGGCACGCCTTTTACAGTCTCCGTTGATTTGCTGGAGCACGGATGTACCACTGGTGTTTCAGCATTTGACCGTGCGGCTACAATCAAAGCTTTGTGCGATCCGTCAATTCTTCCTACCGACTTGGGTCGTCCGGGTCATATCTTCCCGTTAAGAGCACGTAGTCGTGGAGTCCTACGAAGAGCAGGTCATACCGAAGCGGCTGTTGATTTGGCCCAACTGGCAGGGCTTTATCCTGCAGGGGTGTTGGTGGAAGTTATCAATGAAGATGGCTCAATGGCGCGTTTGCCTCAGCTGATGGAAGTTGCAAAGAAATTTGACCTGAAGGTCATTTCGGTAAAAGACCTGATAACTTACCGTCTGGAACGAGAATCGTTAGTGGAAAAAGGCGAAGAGGTGATGATGCCTACCGCTTACGGCGAGTTTCACCTGATTCCTTTCCGTCAGAAATCCAATGGACTGGAGCACGTTGCCCTGATCAAAGGCGAATGGAACCCGGACGAACCGATTTTGGTGCGCGTACATTCTTCGTGTATGACGGGCGATATTTTTGGCTCCATGCGTTGTGAGTGCGGCGAACAGCTTCACAAGGCCATGCAGATGATTGAGAAAGAGGGTAAAGGTGTTGTGGTGTACATGAATCAGGAAGGTCGCGGTATCGGTCTGATGAATAAGATAAAAGCTTACAAATTGCAGGAAAACGGTATGGATACCGTGGATGCAAACCTTCATTTGGGTTTTAAAGCCGATGAACGTGATTATGGCGTTGGTGCGCAGATATTACGTGAGCTTGGCATTACCCAAATGCGCCTGATGACCAACAATCCCGTAAAGCGTATCGGTTTGGAGTCGTACGGACTTACTATTGTGGAGAATGTTGCCATAGAAGTTACTCCCAATGAACACAATGCATTCTATATGCACACCAAAAAAGAACGTATGTGGCATGTGTTGAAAAAAATATGATATAATGGCTAATGATCAATGATTGATCATCTCTGAGACGGGCGAACTTACACGAGTAGGTTCGCCCGTTTTTTTATGAAAACATTGTGAGACGTTATGAGAATGTGTATCCTTTACTTTGAAGTTTTTTTTCTTTCAGATAATTACTTTCTCCCGATATCTATCGGGGATTGCTCCTGCAGGAGCATTTTTTTTAGCCTCTGAGGCGTGAATGTCGATAGCTATAGGCAGCGGAAAATAATTGGGAAGCGGACTTTTTGCTCGAAGCTCCAGGGCGAAGTTCTTAAAAAATACTTCCAAATAAGAAGCCTCTGTGCGAGCAGCTCTTCCCACTTATTATTCATTCATAGGGATTATTTCTATTCCGGATATAACATATATATGCATCATAATGGTTGATATTATGCGAAAGATGTCTCGTTCTTATTGTATAATAAATGGAGCTGGAAAAATAAGCATAAGTCCGGAATTTTGATCTGAAAATTTGGTTTTCTTCTTCCTTTTGAAATTATCATCAGAAGGTCTGTTTTTGCCATTTTACACCTTGCGAGCACTGATAGATGATTGTTCGTTTGGCTGCAAATTAGTATCAAATGCAATCATTCTATTATGATACTATTAGTCAAAAAATTGACAGAATGTTATATTTATGTTAATTTAATCCTTATATATGTTCAAAAGTGAAAATTTAATATCTAAAATCGGAAGGTGGGAGGCTCAGAAAAAAACATTTTTGTAAAGCTCTTTAACCATATGAATTTATCCTTAAATATCATGCAAATCACACCACCTATCCTCACTTATAGGCGTAATTGGGCTTTTTTTCTGCTCATAACGCATCTAATTTTCTACAATTAAGGGATTTGCATCCAACGGAACCGTTCTTTTTGTTCAAATATCAATCTTAAATTTATGTAATTAATGAGACCACTTAATGATGACAGCTGAAACGAAAAATGTTTTTTAAGGAAGGATATGATATTGTATATCCATTAAATTTATTAACCATACAAAAACCTTTGAATAATCTGATATGTTCAATTTCTAAAGCAATGAAACATCATTGTAGAAATATGGCAACTATGTTTCTGATGAACTTTAATAAGATAAATTGAAATGGAGTTTTTTTGACCTGATTCTTTTATTGAAATATGCTTGACTAGAAATAACGACAATTATTCAATATTCGAACGAAATCAAAGCCTATGGTTATATGACCTGTTCTAGTAAAGAAGAATAGACTAGAAATAGTCCTTCGCGCACTATGCCTCATATTTCTTGAGGTAAAATCATATTTATTATTAGTCTAAATCAGAACGAATTATATTCAAAATGAGGAACGTAAATATTTATTGTTCTGATTAAGAGAGGCAGGATGTTGTCGAATGAATGAACGATGATATCCGTGTTGTAATTATCCTTAATTAAAAAAAATCAACTATGAAAAGAAACAAGTTAGTGCGGGTAGTATTTATGATGCTGCCTATGTTGCTCTTGTCGTTTTTTACTTATGCTCAGACCGGTCTGGTTAAGGGTGTAGTAGTCGACGAGACTGGGTCTCCAGTTCCGGGAGTGAATGTACACATAAAAGGAACCACGACAGGTACCATGACCGATTTGAAAGGGCAGTACCAAATCAATATCAATGCGAAAGCCACTTTGTCTTTCACATTTATTGGCTATAAAGCCCAAGACATTGTAGTGTCTAATCAAAAAGAAATCAATGTCAAACTCGTCCCGGATAATTTACAGTTGAATGAAGTTGTAGTTGTCGGTTACGGTACCATGAAGAAAAGTGACCTATCGGGAGCTGTATCTTCAGTTCGTTCCGATGCTCTTAAGAACTTATCCACCAGTGATGCAGCAGCAGCTATTCAGGGTAAGGTTTCCGGTGTTCAGGTTTTGAGTAACTCGGGTGCTCCTGGTCAGGGTGCAACTATCCGTGTACGTGGTTACTCTTCAAACTCCGGTAATATTGGGCCTCTCCTTATCGTTGATGGTCTTAAAGTTGACAACATTCAGTATCTTGATCCTTCTATGATTGAATCAATGGAGATATTGAAAGATGCTGCTTCTGCTGCTATTTATGGTGCGGAGGCTGGTAACGGTGTCGTTTTGATCACTACTAAATCGGGAGCTAAAGGTACTTCAAGCATTTCTTATGATGCTAGTTTTATCAGCCAGAGCCTTGCCCAACGTCCTGAAATTTTTAATGCACAGGATTTTATTGCTTACAAAAAATTGTCGGGTCTCCCTATCGCTAATCAGTTAACAGCAAATAATTACAATGGTACAGATACAGACTGGTTCAAAGCAGTATTTGGCCCTTCCTTAAGCCAACAACATACAGTTACGTTTCAGGGTGGAAATAACCAGGGACATTTCTTTACGTCTCTTAACGTAACCAACAACGATGGTATTGTAAAAGGTAATAAGGATGTTTATAAACGTATTACAGCTCAGGTTAATGCTGACTATAATATCAAACCGTGGTTACAGATAGGAGGCAATAACTCTTTCGAATATTGGAAAACGAAATCAGTTAGTCAGATGTCTCAGTACGGTTCATTGATGAATTGCGTGATGCAGATGGATCCATTAACCCCTGTTTACTATTCTTCTCCAGATCAGTTCGCTGCAGGGACAAAGCAGGCTTATGATGCAGGTAAGACTATCCTCAAAGACCCAACCAATGGCCTCTATTATGCCACTTCCAAATATGTAATCGATAATAATGGTAACCCATTGCTTCAAAGAGATCTTACTGATGCTTCAAATAGCGGTATTAACCTTCGTGGTGTACTTTTCGGAAATTTCAAACCAGTTAAGGGGCTCGTAGTTACTTCTCGCTTTGGTTACCGTGTGTCACAGAGCAATTCGCACAGCTATAGTACTCCATATTATGCCACATCTCAGGCAAAAAGCGATAACTATAACATATCGGCAACTGCAAATACCAGTTACTATTATCAGTGGGAAAACTTTGCCAACTATAATTTTTCCATAGATAAGCATAACATCACTGCAATGGGTGGTATGTCTTACACCGAAAATAACTGGGATAATGTTAGCGCCAGCGCTACGGGCCCGGATATCCTGTCAGGATATGATCCTAACTTCCGCTATATTGACTATGTAAAAAGTAATATGGTCAAGGATCCTTCCACTGGTGTTTCAACTGAAAAAACGGTTAAGAGTTTTGGCAATGCTCCCGGTAAATCGACCCAGATGTCATATTTTGGACGGTTAGTTTATAATTATGACAACAGATATACCGCTCAGGCTAACTTCCGTGCTGATGCGTTCGACTCTTCCAAATTGTCACCAAAAAACCGTTGGGGTTATTTCCCATCATTCTCTGCAGGTTGGACCGCCAGCAACGAAAAATTCTTTTCGAGTCTTGTTGATGACAAACTTTTCTCTTTCTTGAAATTCCGTGGATCGTGGGGGCAAAATGGGAATATCAATGTACTCAGCGGTTATGCATATAACACTACTATCTCTTATAATAGCTCATGGTATCAGTATGGGGTAAATGATGGCGCTGCTACATATGGTTCGGCACCTAATGGATTGGCGAACCCCAACTTGAAATGGGAAACTTCAGAACAGTTAGACCTTGGTGTTGATATGAGATTTTTGAATGATAAGCTTGCTTTTTCTTTGGACTACTATAATAAAAAGACCAAAGACTTGCTCGTATCTATTAGTCCGGTTGCAGAAGTTGGCGTAGGTAGTACAACTATTAATGGAGGTAATGTGCTTAACCGTGGTTTAGAATTCGAGGCAACATGGAAAGATAAAATCGGGAAAGATTTTACCTATTCAGTAAAAGCTAACCTCTCTACCTTACACAATGAAGTTACTTATCTCGATCCTTCGGCTTCTAAACCTATTATTGGTACTACTGGTGGCAATAACCCTATCTATACAGCATTTGAGGTTGGTCAACCGATCTGGTATTTCAAAGGATATAAATATTTAGGCGTTAATCATGAAACAGGTAAACCTATCTACCAGACTAAAAATGCAGACGGGGTGCCTACTGCTTCTGATATGACCTATATTGGTAAGGCAATTCCTGATTTCACATACGGTCTTACCATTAATCTTGCCTATAAAGGATTCGATATGAACGTATTTGGTACCGGTGTAAGTGGTAATGATATCTTTAATACGTTTTACCGTGCTGATACTCCGATGACTAACTCATTGAAGTACTATTATGACCATGCCTGGACAACAACCAACACAAATGCTTCCATGCCAGATCCAAAGGCTGTAGTTAACGATTGGCATTTCTGGGGTTCTTCAGCTTCTATATTCAGCGGAGCTTACTTCAAAATCAAACAGATACAGCTAGGTTATACCCTTCCTGCATCTATAACCAAGAAATTACTCATTAGTAAATTGAGATGTTATGTGTCTTTGGATGACTTCTTTACCATTACAAGCTATCCTGGATGCGATCCTGAAACTGCTACTACTACCACAGCTTCTTCAGCTGGTTTTGATATGGGTACATATCCTACATCTAAGAAGGTTACATTTGGCTTAAATCTGACATTTTAATTTATATATTTAAAAATATGAAAAAATATAATATAATTCTCCTGTTATTCGTGCTGTTATTTACTGCATGTAATGAGGATCGACTTGATATTACACAGAAGGGTGTTGTTAATCCAAGCCAGTTCTACATAACGGATGCCGATGCAAATTCAGCACTTGTTGATGCTTATGCCAACTTTGTTTCGAACATTGGAGGTAATGATGGTATTTATGTTCCTTATAATATAGTTTTCAATTATTGCGCAGATAACGTTCTTGCAGCAGGAGCTTATTATGGAGATAACGATCAGTTCGGCTGTATCAATGAGTTCCGTTACGATCCACAGAGTTCAGTTGTTAGTACACTGTACAAACGTTTCTACTATGCTATTTATCATTGTAATCTCGTTATTACTCATTTTAAATATGGTGAAAGTGCCATAAAAGATCGTTGTATTTCTGAAGCAAGGGTAATGCGTGCATGGTGCCACATGATGCTTGCTATGGCATGGAATAATCCTCCACTTATTGATCATGTTCTTGTCGGCTCAGATAAACCGGGAAACTATGCAGGTGGACATGACGCATTGCTTCAATGGTGTGCTGATGAATGCGCCGATGCATCAAAATATCTTGATGAGCGTGCATCTACAGCAGATAAAGATGGTGCTGTAAAAGTTACCAAAGGTTTTGCCTGGACAGTTCAGGGCAAGGCTCTTCTTTACAAAGGTGATTATGCCAATGCAAAAACAGCTCTTAAAAAAGTAATTGATTCAGGTAAATATGCTCTTGTTTCGGGCGATCGCTGGGCCAGCCTTTTCCATCTAAGTGGCGATGGCTGTGAAGAAAAAGTATTCGAAGGAAACATTGTCAATAGTTCCAGTATTGGTGACTGGTCCGGAAAAATCCAACGTTCAACATGGATGGAATCGAACCTTTGGGGATGGAGAACCGATCGTCTTGCAAGTCAGCCAACATGTCAGGCTGACGGGGGATGGGGCGGCTTGGCTGTTGAAGAAAATTTTGCCAATGCGTTTGCTGCAAATGATGGTTCTTCTTATCGTCGCAAAGCTACTATTGTGTCTTATGATGAGTTTGTTACAGACCCGATTATTGGCTGGGCAACAGATGCAACATTAACAACCAGAGATCAGAAACTTGCGGATAGCAAAAGAGGAATTAGCTATATTGATGGTCTTTACGGACAATGCGGCTATCTTCAGAAAAAACATATCGTAGCTGCAGAAGACCGTTCAACAAATTGGTACAGATTCAACAATTTTATCATTGAACGATACGCGGATGTACTCCTTATGTATGCTGAAGCTTGTGCCAATACTTCAGATGCAGACGGTAGTGGCCTTAAGGCTCTTACAGATGTTCAAAATCGTGCAGGTTCAGCTCACGTTAGCTCTGCTTTGACTTTGGCCGATGTTAAAAAAGAAAGAAACTTCGAATTGTGGATGGAAGGTTCACGTTGGATTGATATGAAGCGTTGGAATGAATTTGACAAGGCAAAAACAGCTGGTAAACACATTCCATCATTGAAAGATCATTTCTTTGATTCAGATCCAAGCACAAAGACTACCACTCACGTTGGATATGTAACTTATTCAGAGCCTAATGCAGGTAAAACTGTCGGATTTCAGGCAGGAAAACACGAATGGTTCCCTTATCCGTACAGCGAAACTTCAATCAACCCAAATATTAAGCAAAACCCGGGTTGGTAATAATGTGATAGAAAGACTTTATTCGCGCGTATGCATTTAGGATGAAGTGATTATATATTGATTCGTCTGACAAGCAAAACAATAAGTGCTAATAAAGAAAGATTGCTTTGAATTGATACCACCTACCGTTAGGCAAGGTGGTATCTTTTAATTATCAGCCCAGACAGTCCGTTCAGCTCTTCTTGGAGACCGGGTGAACCTATTGGCCTTTGGGATGCAAATTACAGCAATAATCCTTGCTTGTGGGTTTCTGCTAAACAATTCGGTTGCTCTCAATATGCTTAAGGAATTGGACTAGAGGTACTCTTTTACCCTGTTTCTTAGAGAAAAAAACTAGATACAATAGCTGGCTATTGTCCGTTGTCGGATGACCCAGCCTGAATGAAAGCCTTGTAATAAGAGTCGTTTATATATCTGCTCTTATACAATTTTTTGACTAGAAATTATTATAGGCTTTGGAGAAGGTTCCTGCGAGAGTAGGGACCTTTTTGTATGCATGTCAGATTGCACTGTAGCAATAATAAAAAGGCATAGAAAAACAGCCCGGGATAAGCATCAAATACTTATCCCGGGCTGTTTTTAAAAAGGAGATTATATAAATCGTGTTCGTTTTGTGCCTTTTCTTAATTAGCAACAAAACAATAGCTTCGTTGAATCAAATATTGCTGGAGAAATATAGCTTTTACTTCTTCATTTTAAGGCTCCTCCATACCAGATAAGCTCCGATCAACACGAAAGGAATGCTCAGCCACTGTCCCATATCCATAGTCATCGATTCTTCGAAAGCTACCTGACGCTCTTTGAGGAACTCGATAAAGAAACGGGCAATAAAGATCATCGCGATAGTGAGGCCGAAAAAGAAACCTGTTCCAACGCGGTTTTTGAATTTACGGTACAACACTATGTTCAAAATAAAGATGAAGAGGTACGAAAGTCCTTCGTACAACTGAGACGGATGTCGTGGCAACATGTCCACTTTCTCGAATACGAAAGCCCAGGGTACGTCAGTTGGTTTGCCGATAATTTCGGAATTCATCAGGTTGGCCATGCGGATAAAGAAGGCCGAAATGGGAGTAACTACGGCCACTAAATCGAGAGTGACCCACAAACTGCGCTTGGTCTGATAAGTGAACAAGGCCAGTGCGATGATCAGTCCGAGAGCCCCACCGTGGCTGGCGAGCCCCTGAAAACCTGTGAAATGATAACCGCCGTCGGGCAAATGCTGAATCGGGAGGAGTATCTCAACCGGATGGGCAAGAAAATAACCCGGTTCGTAAAAGAGACAGTGTCCGAGACGTGCTCCGAGTACAATGCCCAACAATCCGTAGAGTGTGAGCTTATCCCATTCTTTGGACGTGAAACCTTGCAGTTTTGCCATTTTTTCCAGCATCAGGAGCGCCAGAAGAATACCTCCAACAAAAAGGATTCCGTAATAACGCACCGATATGCCAAAGATCTTCACAATTTCAGGGTCGATGTTCCAGTGGATGAATAAGTTCATATTTCAAATTTACGAATTAAAAATTTACAATTTACAGACCCAGACTCAAACTGAGTACTGTTGACTGAATACTGAGTGCTTTCTCACTTGCTCGCTTTCTCACCATCTGTTTTACATGGTTCCGGATAGTCGATAGTGTAGTGCAATCCGCGGCTCTCTTTCCGCTGCATGGCTTGTTTGATGATCAGATAACCAACGCTGATGATGTTGCGCAGTTCGCATATTTCTTTCGAAACCACCGAACGGTCGAACAGGCTTTCTGTTTCGCGGTAGAGAATTTCCAAACGGGATAAAGCCCTTTGCAGACGAAGATTGGAGCGTACGATACCCACGTAGGTACTCATGATCTGCTGTACCTCTTTCACGCTTTGGGTGATCAACACGTTTTCTTCGGGAAGCGAGGTGCCGGAATCATCCCACAAGGGGAAATCTTTATACGAATAGTTGTCCAGACGTTGCAATGCGTGTTTGGCCACCGCATCGGCATATACTACGGCTTCAATCAATGAGTTGGATGCCAGGCGGTTGGCGCCGTGAAGTCCGGTGCGCGAACATTCGCCGGCAGCGTAGAGTCGGTTAATGGTCGATTGTCCGTCCAGATCCACGCTGATGCCGCCGCACAGGTAATGCGCTGCTGGAGCTACCGGAATCAGATCTTTGGTGATGTCGATGCCCAGATCCAGACAGTGCTGATAAATATTCGGGAAGTGGTTTTTGGTCTCTTCCGCATCTTTGTGACGAACATCCAGATAGACGCAATCGTCTCCACGGTTTTTCATCTCGTTGTCAATGGCGCGAGCCACAATGTCGCGCGGAGCCAGAGCGCCTCGGGCATCGTATTTGTGCATAAACTCCTTGCCGTCGCTGGTGCGGAGCAGTGCCCCGTAACCGCGCATCGCTTCCGTAATCAGGAACGAAGGACGTTCGCCGGGATGATACAAAGCAGTCGGGTGGAATTGCACGAACTCCATGTCGCGGATTACGCCCCGGGCACGGTGCACCATGGCAATGCCATCGCCGGTGGCAATCACCGGATTGGTGGTGGTGTGATACACGTTGCCGATACCGCCGGTTGCAATCAACGTTATTTTTGCCAGAAAAGTGTCAATATTGCGGGTGTTGTTGTCGAGCACATAAGCGCCGTAACATTCAATATCGGGCGTATGGCGTGTGACAATCTGTCCCAGATGATGCTGGGTAAGGATTTCTATGGCAAAGTGGTTGTTGAAAACATCGATGTTCGGGTGGTGTTTCACCTGCTGAATCAGGCTTTCCTGAATTTCGCTTCCGGTAGTATCCTTGTGGTGCAGGATGCGGAATTCGGAGTGGCCGCCTTCGCGGTGAAGGTCGAAATTGCCTTTCTCGTCCTTATCGAAATCGACGCCCCAGCTGATCAGTTCCTTGATTTGGGCGGGAGCCTCTTTTACCACTTTTTCCACCACGTCGCGATCGCAAATGTTGTCGCCGGCTGTGATGGTATCCTGAATATGCTTCTCGAAATTGTCGGTTTGCTTCATTACCGAAGCAATACCGCCCTGAGCATACGATGTGTTAGCCTCTTCGAGAGACGACTTGCACAAAATGGCAACTTTCCCTTTGTCGGCCACTTTCAGAGCAAAGCTCATGCCGGCAATTCCGCTGCCTATCACTAAAAAATCGTATTGATGAACCATGATTGGAAAAGTACTCAGTAGTCAGTATCCGGTACTCGGCAGTTGGTAGAGTATAAGCTCCATCGGACTGTGCACCGGGTGCTGTTTACTTTTTTGTTGCGGCAAAGTTACTCTTTATTTTGCAAAAAGTAGCGATAGCACCTGCAACACCTGTCGATCCATTACATTTGTTATTTGGGCGTGCCCCTCCTTACGTCGGGTCGGGCTGTACGCTGCAAGTCCTCGCCTGCGGCTGCGGGCTTTCCGCTCCCATCCCTCACGCGGGCAAAAACGCTGTGGGTGACGCGAGTTCCAACTCGCGGTCGTTTTTGCGCGACTCGGAGGTCGCGCCACCCAATGGGACAAGCGGTTTCCTAACCGCTTGAAAGGCCAACCATGCCTTCTGGTCACTGTATCTTGTGGCGGTTATGAGCTTACCCTAAGGTTTGTACGCAACCGGGATAAATAAATTCGACAGGGCGTAGCATATGGGTCTTGCGAATTCCGATTCGCAAAGGCAACTAATTATTTTCCATGCCCAATTTTAACAACCTTTCCTGTTGAGGCTTCTAATAGAATTTCAAAAGTTCCGCCACTCATACTATACTTTGGTAATGATCCTGTTATATACCAATATCCATTGATTTTGCCAATCTCATATGGACGTTCTTTAATGATTCTATCCTTTCCAAAAACTTTAAATAGATAAGTCTCGGCTATTTTAACTGCCGTTGCAGTATCGGAAACTAAAACAGTGCTTTTGATTATTGAAGTGGCAGAATCATTTATAAGCCACGAGTAGTGTCGATTTAAGGTTTCGCTATCTATCGGGATCCAATGTTTTTTATTACAACTACAAAAAGTGGCCATGATCAGAACTATAATTGCGAAAATATTAAAATTTCTCATAGGCTAAATTCTATAATATAGACTCTCCTTTACCGATTTCGTTCCCCCGGATTTGCAATCCGGGGGGGTATTGAGTATTAGGATTTTTAATCCGATATGTATTTAATAAACAAGTTCTTATATTATTTTAGGATCACAGATCCCGAAGCTCCATTCCGTCGTCGGATTACAAATCCGACGGGACGGGATTATCTGTTTGACTCATTACAGTGTATTGACTGCAACTCAAAACAACTTATCTTAATTGTTCTTCCCTTTGAATCAACAAAAAATGGCACATCCATAGCTGAATTAAAAGCAACTTCTCTCCCAAAATATTTACTTAACTTCATTGGTCGTTTATAATAGTGGGCTATCGTGTCTTTTTGATAAGTTGTTGATCCTCCTAAAGAAGTGGAATTCCCATTAAAACTTACATATTGAACTGTTTGTCCTTTTTTCTTAATTAAATAAGGTTCTTTTATATGTTTACTGTAACCATCAATAGTGCCTAAGTAAATAGTATCAACTGTTCTATATAGTGAATATTCTGTTTTAATCTGTTTGCCAGTATTGAAAATTATCGTTCTCTGAACATTCATACTGTCTTTATATTCTGTATAAGAATATACAACACGGTCAACATAAAAAGGATATTTGTCTAACGAAGTTGTGGGTTTCAAGACAAATTGATATGTATTTACATTTCTCTGGTTCTTGCATTGAAATATTACACAAACTCCAATAATTACTACAACCCATTTGCAAATAGTGCAATATATGGAGGGATTAGAACCTATTATTGAGAATCCTTGTTCTTTCTTTGTCGTTTTCATGAATAACCTGATTTTGTTTATTTGACTTGCAGACTACGCTGGCGTAAATCTGTACTCATGCTGACCTATCCTTTTTATTATTTCAGGTTCAAATTTAATTCTTTTTCTCAAATTTGAGATTCTGATTAAAAACAGATCGTTGAGATGGAGGTAACAGTATTCTTGTTTGATAAGAAAATGAAAGCATCAATACAATTGCAATCCCATGCTTCAAAGATTTGCCGTATATTTGTTCTGCAAACCAATTCACTTTTTTGCGTATGGATATTATTTCTGCACGGGAATTTTGCATCACATTGCCTCACACCGAGGAGACTTTCCCTTTCGGTGAAGAGCATCTGGTGTTGAAGGTGGGTGGCAAGATGTACGCCATTATTGCTCTCGACGGAGACTCCACCATTGCCCTGAAGTGTGATCCCGAACTGGCCATTGAACTGCGGGAGCAATATGCGGCTGTTCAACCCGGTTATCACCTCAATAAAAAGCACTGGAACACCGTTTTGCTTAATGATACGATCCCCGATGCGAAAATCGAAGAATGGATTCGTTTGTCGTACGATTTGACTATCAAAGGACTAACGAAGAAAGTGAGAAGTGAATTGATGTTGTAATTAAACCATTACAGCTGAGCTCTTTCTAAAAATGTAACATATAAGTTTTGATTCTAACATTCAGACTTATGTCTCTATAAATATTATGTCTTCTAAATTTGTTATATATCAGCTACTTCCCCGCTTGTTCGGGAATACTACTCATGTCAATCTTCCCAACGGGTCAATCGATATCAACGGATGCGGAAAATTCAACGCTATCACGGCAAAAGCCCTGAAAAGCATTCGGGAACTTGGCGTGACTCATGTCTGGTACACCGGTGTGATTGAACACGCTACCCAGACCGATTATTCGGAATTCGGAATACGCAAAGACCATTCGGCTATTGTCAAAGGAAAAGCCGGCTCGCCTTACGCCATCAAGGATTATTACGACGTGGATCCCGATTTGGCAACCGATGTTCCTAACCGGTTGCAGGAATTTGAGGCCTTGCTGGAACGAACCCATAAAGCAGGAATGAAGGTGCTGATTGACTTTGTGCCTAACCATGTGGCACGTCAGTACGCTTCGGATGCCAAACCGGCCGGTGTTGCCGATCTGGGTGAAAATGACAATACCAATCACGCTTTCAATCCGCAAAATAATTTCTACTACATTCCCAATCAGTTTTTTGCAGGACAATTCAACCTGTTGAAAGACGAAAAAGCTCCTTACCATGAATATCCGGCCAAGGCGAGCGGCAACGACGTCTTTTCGGCTCATCCTACGGTAAACGATTGGTACGAAACGGTCAAGCTAAATTATGGAGTCGATTATCAGGGTGGTCACACGAAGCATTTCGTTCCTGTTCCTGATACATGGGCTAAAATGCTGGATATTCTGCTGTTTTGGGCAGGCAAACAAATCGACGGATTTCGCTGTGACATGGCCGAGATGGTGCCGGTTGAGTTTTGGTCGTGGGTGATTCCTAAAGTAAAGGAACAGTTTCCGAATATTATTTTTATTGCCGAAGCTTATAATCCGGCTGTTTACCGCAGCTATCTCGATTTCGGCCATTTCGACTATCTCTACGACAAAGTGGGAATGTACGATACCCTGCGAAATATCACCTGTGGCAATGAATCGGCACGGCGTATCAGCGTGATGTGGCAGCGTGTGAATGATATTTTGCCCAAGATGCTCTTCTTCCTCGAAAATCACGACGAACAACGCATTGCATCCCGTTTTTTTGCCGGCGATGCCCGGAAAGCCCTTCCTGCAATGATTGTGACGGCTACCTTATCGACTTCGGTGGTGATGGTGTATGCCGGTCAGGAGCTGGGTGAGCCAGCCGCCGATGCGGAAGGTTTCAGTGGAGATGGCGGTCGGACGACCATTTTCGATTACTGGAGCGTAGATTCATTACGCAACTGGTACAACAAAGGCAAATGTGACGGAGCGCATCTGACGACAGAACAACAGGAGCTGCGGGCTTTTTACCAACAGCTGTTGAACGTTTCGTTGCAGGAAAAAGCCATCCGTGAAGGCGAGATGTTCGACCTGATGTATGTCAATTGCAGTAATCCCCGCTTCAATCCCGACCGACAGTTTGCATATCTGCGCAAAGCCGGTGACGACCTCTTGCTGATTTGCGTGAATTTTGCAGATACTGCTGCAGAAGTGGCCGTGAATATTCCCAAGCATGCCTTCGATTATCTAGGCTTGCAAGAGAACATGCAGGTCGGAGCCGTTGATTTATTATCGGGGATAGCAGAGCCCGAACAACAATTTTCTTCCGAAATCCCGTATGTGATAAAACTGGAGAAGTATTCCGGCAAGATTTTGAAGATAAAATAATCGGATTTACCACAAAGGAGCACTAAGTCCGTCACGAAGGAACGCTAAGTTTAAGAATTGTAACTTTGTGTTTCTTGGAGAATACCTTTGAGTCCTTTGTGGTAAAAGAAAATATAGCTAAACATATAAATTCATGACCCAAAACACGTCAAGAAGAAAATTTTTGAAAATAGCAGGTGCCGGTTTGCTTGCAGCTCCTATAATGGGATCCATTCCCGGAATTGCCGGTGCGCAGTCCGTAAAGAATAAGAAACAAACCAAGCCGGCGCAAAAAAGTGCCACCACACCAAACGAAGTCAAGCTTAATATCCGTGATTTTGGCGCAAAAGGCGATGGTGTCACCAAAGATACGGTGGCCATTCAGGAAGCAATCGACCGCTGTTGGGTGCTGGATGGAGGCGAAGTGCTTGTGCCGAGCGGTAATTACCTGATTGGCGGGATTGCTCTCAAATCGAATACCTTGCTTCGTTTGGAGAAAGATGCAGTACTTACCGGTAGCCCCGATTTTGCCGACTATCTTGTGATGCAGGTGCGCTGGGAAGGTAAATGGATTCAGGGTCATGTCGGGCTGATTTATGCTGTCGATGCCGAGAATATAGGGATTGTCGGTTCCGGGAAAATTAAGGGATGCCATGCCCTGGGCGGTCGCCCCAATGCGCAAAATCCGCTGCGTCATCCGGCTTTGATCGAACCTCTTGGCTGTCGGGGTATTCGCTTAGAAGATTTCTCGACCGATTATCATCAGATGTGGTCCATTCATCCTACCTATTGCGACAATATTACGATTAAAAACCTGACGATCCGCAGTACTGGTGGTAACGGCGACGGCATCGATGTCGATTCTTGCAAGCATGTTAAGATTGACAATTGTGACATTGCTACCGGCGACGATTGTATCTCGCTGAAATCGGGTCGTGGAATGGAAGGCTACACCTTGCTGCGTACCACCGAAGATGTCACCATCACCAATTGTACCTTTGCCGATTCGATTTTTGCCTGTATTGGTATTGGCAGTGAAACTTCGGGTGGTATCCGCGATGTGGTGATTCGCAACTGCAAGTTTACCTACGCTAAAACCCATGCCATCTATATCAAGAGCCGACCGGGACGGGGCGCTTTTATCGAAAATATTAAAGTGGAGGATATAGAAGTTGCCGGTACCGAAGGCGGATTCCTGCGTTTCAATCTGTTGGGAAGCGGTATTCAGGATCAATTTCCGGTTCCCGGAATGGATGGGATTCCGACCGTCAGGAATTTTAGCTTTTCGCGGGTGAAGGTGCATGAAGTGCCGGTTTTGGTAGACGGAACCAGCGTACATCCGCTAAAACCTTTGCAAGGATTTACTTTGACCGACGTGAGTGGAACCTGCAAAAAAGGAATATCGCTGGCTAATATCCAAAATGCCAATCTGGACAACATCAACGTGAGCGGTTTCGACGGACCCTTGTTGAGCATCAATAGCGTGACGGGTAAAGGACTGGCCGGCGCAGTGAAGATTGATGCGCCGAAAGTGCCGGAGATGATTCAACCCTCAAATCCTCTGTATGAGTTGAAATAGAAATTGAGATGTTACAAACGAAAAAAATCCTGCTGTAAAAACTGATTTTCTACAGCAGGATTTTTGTATTTGACGGCAGAGAATTATTTTTCTTCCGTATTTAATTTTTTAGTAGTGATTATAATAACCCCATTTTTCGCTTTTGGGCCATAATTTTGTTCTGCCGTTTCACCTTTCAATACGTCAATTTTCTGGATTGTCTTTACATCTATTTTTGAAAATTCCTCGTTGGAGATAAATTTGTCATCCAGAATGTAGAGAGAGGGAGCCGGAACCTTTTTAAATTCCCGTACTGCAATAATATTTTGTTTTTTACTTTTTGCAATGCCGTATTTATCATTAGATACTTCGACAATAGTATCCACATGATTCATGTTCTCATCTCCTTGTCTAAGGATGGATATTGAAACCTGTTTTTGTTTCTTATCTGACGAATTTACCTCAACAGTGGTCGTTGCTTTAGGTACGTTCGTCGTTTGTGTAGAGATGATAATAACGCCGTTTTTTCCTTTCTTTCCAAATTTCGAAATCGCATTTTTGTCTTTTAATACATCAATGGCTGTGATTGACTTCTCATCAAGCTTTTCCATCTCTTTTTTCGAAATCACTTTGCCATTGACAATAATCAACGGATCTTCTGATGATTTCTTCTGATCGGTATGTAGGACGATTACGTTCTGTGTAACTTGTTTTATTGAGTCACCAGTCGATTCAGATTGTGATGCGGATTGGTCTTGTGAGGATGAGTCTTCTCTAGATGTCAAACTTGCTTTGGATTGACTTTGCTGAGAAAAATCGGCATTGCTCCAGGCATCTTTCAGCTCTTTTGCGTTGACAACGAGTAGGGTTCCAATTAATAAAGGTACTACCAGCAGGTATTTGCTGGTCCACAGCGAGTGGGTGCGTTTTTTATTCATCATGATAATGCGTTTTTTTAAGTGTGAAATACTGAAATGTTGAGTCAGTGGCAGCGAGCTGCTTTGAGCCACTTTCAGCAAAGCATACTGGTATGCTTTCGGATCCTGTCCCGATCGCAACACCTGTTGATCTGCCAGAAACTCAATGTTCTCGCGTACCGAACGTGCGAACCAGTAATACAACGGGTTCATCCATACCAACGATTGAAAAAACGCTACCAGCATCAGATCGATTCCGTGCTTTTGATCGATATGAGCCTGCTCGTGCCGGATGATTCTCACCAGTTCCTCTTCTGTGTACAGTTCCGGATTGAGGAATATCCGCCCCTGATACGAGAACGGATTAAGCTCTTTCGCAGGAACGTACACTTTCTGATTACCGTAGCAAACCACTCTGCAACGCCGCATTACCCACCATAGTTGTAAATAACGAAACAGCAAAAGCAGCAGACTTCCGGCAATTCCAACACAGAGCGACAGATCGATTAATTGCATCGTGCTCAAAGAGAATGTTTCGGGACGAGCCAAATTGTTCAGCGAATCGCCGACCAGCAGAATGACATACTGTACACTTTCTTTTTGAGGAATGAGCGCCGCGGGACGCAACAGCGGCAAAAGAACCGATGCCACAATGATTCCCAGCAGATACACCCGCTTGGCTTTGTAAAAAGTGTCGCGGTGCAGAAACAGCAGGTAAAATGCAAACAGCAGGATAAACACCCCGTTTGCTTTCAACAGATAGAGCGTAAAAGGTGCCATACTATTTCTGTTTTTCGATCAATTTCACGATCTCTTCCAGATCGTCGCGCGAAATCTTCTCATTTTTAGCAAAGAAGGCTACCAGCGAACGGTAGGAGCTTTGAAAGTAATTGTCGATAATGCCCGAAAGCATTTTTTCCGAATAACTTTCGGAGCTCAATGCAGGTTCGTACCAGTAAACATTGCCATAGCGGCGACTTTTGACATACCCTTTCTTCTCCAGATTTTTCATTGTCGAAGCAAGAGTGGTGTAGGGAGGCTGTGGTTCGGGATAGGTTTCGAGAATATCCTTAACAACTCCGCCCTCCTTGAGTTTCCAGAGCGCCTGCATGGCTTGTTCTTCCTGTGGTGTCAGTTTTTCCATAATCGTTTTTTCTTTCTGTAATAAAACGGCCATTATTATCACGTCGCAAATCTACGAATGTTTCGTAGTAAATGGTGCGACAGGGAGTTTGTTTTTATATTCTTTTAAATATTGAGGAGAAATGAATGTAAATCAGACTGCCATTGGGGGTGGCAGCCTGAATGTAAAATGTTATTCCAGATACCGTTTTGCCGCTGCCGCGCAATTCTCTCCGTCGATGGCTGACGAAGTGATTCCTCCGGCATAACCGGCTCCCTCGCCGCATGGGAATAGTCCGCTAATCTGCACGTGTTGATAGGTTTCAATATCGCGTGGAATGCGCACCGGAGATGAAGAGCGTGACTCAACACCCACAATTAATGCTTCGTTGGTGAGGTAGCCGTGCATTTTGCGGTCGAATTTCTTAAAGCCTTGTTGCAGGCGGCCGGAAATATGTTGTGGTAACCAAAAGTGGAGTGGGGAAGAGAGTACCCCCGGAAGATAGGAACAGTCGGGTAACGAACCGGAGAGTTTTCCTTTGACGAAATCGCCTACGCGCTGTGCCGGAGCAGTCAATCCTTTGCTGCCGTTATTGAAAAAGGCCAGTTCTTCCACGTATTGCTGGAAGTGCAATCCGGCCAACACGCCATATTGCTGATACTCGCCCAAATCCTCGGGGCGGATTTCGACCACCAGGCCTGAATTGGCAAAAGGCGAGTTGCGGTGTGATGCCGACATGCCGTTTACCACAAGTTCTTTGGCGCCGGTAGAAGCCGGAACGATATGCCCACCGGGACACATGCAAAACGAATAAACCCCGCGATCGTCGACCTGTTCCACCAGATTGTAGGCGGCCGCCGGAAGAAATTCTCCCCGCTCGCGACGATGGTATTGAATGCTGTCGATCAGTTCCTGCGGATGTTCAACCCGCACGCCCATCGCAAAACCTTTGGCTTCGAGAGCAATATTGTTATTGTGCAAAAGATGATAAACGTCGCGGGCCGAATGACCGGTAGCCAGAATCACCGCTTTGCTTTTAAGCGAGCTTCCGTCTCCCAGTTCCACTCCGGTTATTTGGGAATCTTCTACCTTTAGTCCCGTGACTTTGGTGTTGAAACGTACTTCGCCTCCATGTTCCAGAATCGTTTCACGCATGGCCTTGATTACCTGTGGCAGGCGGTCGGTACCGATGTGCGGGTGGGTTTCGTACAAAATCTCATCCTGAGCTCCGTGCCGGTGAAAGATAGAGAGAATGCGTTGTACATCTCCTTTTTTCTTGGATCGGGTATAGAGTTTGCCATCGGAGAAAGCTCCGGCGCCGCCTTCACCGAAACAGTAATTCGATTCGGGATTCAGAGTATTGCTACGGATCATTTGGGCAAGGTCTCTTTTGCGTTCGGTCACCGCTTGCCCGCGTTCCAGAAGAATCGGCTTCAGGCCAAGTTCAATCAGTCGCAGCGCGGCAAACAAACCGGCAGGACCAGCACCCACCACGATTACTTCCTCCTTGTTGGTTACATCCTGATAATGCAAGGGTATGGTATCGGAGGTGATGGCTTCTTTGCCGGTAAAAACCTCTACGGATAGATTTATTTTGACGAATCGTCCGCGGGCATCAATCGATTTACGGACAGGACGAATATGTGATATTTGTGTCGGAGGCAACGAAAGCGCTTTGGCTACAGCCTGTTTCAACAACTCGGGGGTGTGCGCCTGTTCGGGCGAAAGGGTCAGTTGAAGGGATTGCATAAACTATTTTATTAGAGAGTGCAAAGATAGGCATTAAACCTCCGATTCGTCAAATGTGTGTTATGTCCCATAAATTCAGGATGCCAATCATCCCAAACATAGGTATCCTCCCATTTTGGAATCTTGAAACCTTTGAATCCTGAAATTATTCAGGAAACAGATGAAAGCTCTTTCTGTTAGGTGTTTAGCACTTAACCATTTTTACTTTTAACAAATAAGGTTTCCCGAAAATAATACGTACTTTTGCACAAATTTATAGCAAACTCACTACATGATTCGATTTAGTAAATTCTCCTTACTGATTATAACATTGCTCGTGGTATCCTTTGGGGTGATTGCTCAACAGGATGCTAATGAAAGACGTTTTTCTCTGAGCAAAAATCTGGATGTGTTCAACAGTGTGGTTAGAGAGCTTGACGCCTTCTATGTTGATACACTGAACTATGATAAAACGATACGTTCCGGTATCGATAATATGCTGGAAGGCCTTGATCCTTACACTGTTTATATGCCAAAAGAAGAAACGGATGAACTCAAAATGATGACTACCGGAGAATATGCCGGCATCGGTGCTTTGATTGGAGGCAGATCGGGACAGGTATTTATTTCAGAACCGTATGAAGGAAAACCGGCTGCAAAAGCAGGTCTTAAAGCCGGTGATGTGTTGGTTGAACTGGATGGTTTGAACCTGAAAGGAAAATCAACATCGGAGGTTAGTGCTTTGTTGAAAGGTCAACCCAAAACCATCGTGAAAATTAAGGTGCAGCGTCCGGGAGAAACCAAGGTGCGTTCTTTCGAGGTTATGCGTGAACGGATTACAATTAATCCGGTGGTTTACTATGGAGTTGTTGGCAATAATACAGGATATGTACTTCTCAATGAGTTTACCAACAGTGCAGCCGAAGAAATGCGAATCGCCTTGCTGGAACTGAAGAATAAATACCACGTAACTTCGGTGGTAATCGACCTTCGTGACAATGGGGGTGGAATTATTGATGAGGCGGTAAAAATGGTTGGATTCTTCGTTGCAAAGAATACAGAAGTGGTTTCGACACGCGGAAAACTCAAACAGTGGGATCGCACTTACCGTACTATCAACGAACCGATATTGCCCGATATGCCGTTGGCAATTCTGGTGTCACAAAATACAGCTTCGGCTTCCGAGATTTTAAGCGGTTCGCTGCAGGATTTGGATCGTGCGGTGATAATCGGGGTTCGTACTTTTGGAAAAGGATTGGTACAGTCTATTCGTCAATTGCCTTATGATGGACACCTCAAAGTTACCACCGCCAAATACTATATTCCAAGTGGACGTTGTATTCAGGCAATTGATTATTCAAATCGTACAGATGACGGCACGCCTATACATGTTGCCGATAGCCTTACCCATGAGTTCAAAACAAAAATTGGCCGTACGGTGCGCGATGGTGGCGGAATCCGCCCCGATATAGAAGTGAAAGACTCTATGAAAGTGAGTATTGCGTATTATCTGATGAACCAGAATATTATTTTTGATTTCGCCTCACAGTATGCATTAACACATGCGTCTATCGCAGAACCGGAAAAATTCAGAATTACGGATGCGGAATATGATCAGTTCAAGCAATTTACCAAGGATAAGAAGTTTACCTATACTCTTCAAAGCGATAAATTGTT
>JAUZOL010000002.1 GCA_030706455.1 Bacteroidota bacterium | reverse complement strand
AGGTGTTTGCAGAGGCAGTTGCGGTTATTGAAGCGTTGGAAGGATGCATTAAAAAATAAAGGAAATGGAAATGTTAAGATATAAAACCGGGATGAAAAGACCTTTTGTTATCTGCATGTTTGCATTAATGACTTTGGTCGTGTTTGCTCAACAGGCATCTGTGAAAGAAGCAAATGTATTGTATGCCCAGAAAAATTATACAGCTGCTGTTCAACAGTATGAAATGGTTTTACAGTCGCAGGGTTCTTCGGCTGAATTATATTACAACCTTGGGAACGCCTATTACCGATCGGGTGATATAGCAAAGGCCATTTTGAATTATAACAGGGCATTGTTGTTAAAGCCGAATTACGAAGATGCGGAGTTTAATCTGGAAATAGCGCAAAAAAAAGTTGTGGATAATGTCGATGTGACATCTGTCTTCTTTTTGAAACAATGGGTTAATAACCTGGGCGATCTTATGTCTTCCAACGGATGGGCAGTATTTAGCGTTGTTTTGTTTATGCTTGCTCTTGCCTTTTTTCTTAGTTTTATTTTCGGGCGTTACCGTTCATTACGGAAGACCACATTCAATGTTGCTATTGCCTCATTTGTAATTGCATTGATATCGGTTGGGTATGCGGTAAAGCAAAGCAATAAGGTGGTTAACTCTACTGATGGAATCATTATGGTGGGTTCTGTTACAGCCAAAGATTCCCCGGCTTTGAATGGAAAGGATATGTTTGTGATGCATGCCGGTACCAAGGTGACGATAAAAAACAGCGTCTCCGGATGGACTGAAGTGGAGCTTCCTGACGGCAATGCAGGATTTATACCTGCTACAAGCATCGAAAAAATATAAGCATTCTAATTGCAACAAATAAGGCGCTGAACCATGTTTAGCGCCTTATTTGTTTTTACTCTCTTTTGAGCCATTTGTCGATAATGTAGTCGGCAGAATAACGTCCCGGGCCCATTAATAAAATTACGATATAAAGCATCAAATAGATTCCTGCAAGTTCTTTTGCCGCAAACGGCATACCGGCATGGATGACAAAAAATGCGATGCTCATTCCGAAGATGGAGGGCAATGTTGCAAGGCGGGTGAATAAACCAAGCAAAATAAGCAGAGAACAACCAACTTCAGAGAAAAGAATCATGATTAAGGAGGCAGAATGGCCGACTCCCAGCGGATCCGGAAATTCTTCGGCAAGAGAGCTGAAATTACTGAGTTTTTCCAGTCCGTGTGTCAGCATAAAACCGGCCGTAAGCAATCTTAGTAAAAAGAGTGCAGCATCCATTGTGATGCTATTTGTTGTTGAAAATATCAAAGACGATTTGTTCATACCTGGTTGTTTTTTTGTTGAATTATAAAGTGCTAAATAATGTTTTAATATTTCAAAGATACATTTGACAGGAGCAAAATCCAAATATCTTGGAAGAAACATGTAATTTAAGGTCAACGAAAGATCGTCATCCTCCGGATATAGGCGATGCAATGGTAAACAATGATCCGATTTTTATTGAAATACAGGATTATTTAATCATTAAAAAAATGCCCTACCTTTGCAATAGAAAATTCAAATGTATATGAACCACGGATTCCTAAAAGTTGCAACTGCAATACCGAATGTCAAAGTCGCTGATTGTACCTATAATGCAACACGCATTCAAGCATTAATTGAAAAAGCGTCTCAGCAAGATGTGCAGATCGTTTGTTTTCCGGAACTATGTATAACGGCTTACACATGTGCGGATCTTTTTCATCAACAATTGCTTATTTCAGAGGCAGAGAATGCTTTACGGAATTTAGTAACAGAAACGGCTCATCTGAAGATTATCTCAATTGTAGGTTTGCCGGTTAAAGTGGGAAGCCGTTTGTTTAATTGTGCAGTTGTGTTTAAGGCAGGCGAAATCATTGCTGTTGTTCCGAAAACTCATCTGCCCAACTACAATGAATTTTACGAAAAACGATGGTTTGTTTCCTCTAAAGATGCGATTGTTGATTCGGTTGAGCTGGCAGGGCAACGCGTACCGTTCGGAATTAATCTGCTGATAGGACAGGGCGATTTTCGTTTTGCTATAGAACTCTGCGAAGATCTTTGGGTTACCGTTCCTCCAAGCTCCTTGCATTCTATCATGGGGGCTCAGGTTATTTTTAACTTGTCGGCCAGTAACGAAATTATTTCCAAGAACGATTATCTTCTTTCGTTGATATCTCAACAATCAGCCCGTTGTATGGCGGGATATGTATATGCCGGAGCTGGTTTCGGAGAATCGAGTCAGGATGTGGTGTTTGCCGGCAAAGGCATCGTGGCTGAAAATGGCCGCCTTGTTGCACAGGCAGATCGTTTTTCATTTGAAGAACAGCTGCTCGTTAGTGAAATTGACATCGAATTACTTGCTAACGAACGACAAAAAAACACGGGTTTTGCCCAGGATAGCACTGCCTTATTTCCATCACTGCCTGAATATCGACTGATTGAGTGTTCTGTCCCCGAAATCGAAACTTTCGCACTTTCACGTGAAGTTTCTCCGACCCCGTTTATTCCTGCCGGTCTGGAACTGGATAAGCGTTGTGAAGAGATTTTCTCTATACAAATCGGGGGCTTGGCAAAACGCTTTGTTCATACTCAATCCAAGATAGCTGTTATAGGCATTTCCGGAGGATTGGACTCTACGCTTGCCCTTTTGGTTACCGTCCTTACTTTTGATAAACTGGCGATGCCCAGAAAAAATATTATTGGGATAACCATGCCGGGCTTTGGTACAACCGGCCGGACATATAAAAATGCCATTGACCTAATGAACTCATTGGGCATAACAATCCGCGAGATTGATATTACGGAAGCCAGCCTTCAGCATTTTAGCGATATAGGGCATTCGGAAGATATTCATGACGTGACTTACGAGAATACGCAGGCTCGTGAACGTACGCAAATACTTATGAATGTTGCAAATAAAGAGGGCGGGCTGGTGATTGGTACCGGAGATTTATCCGAATTGGCGATGGGGTGGTGCACTTATAATGGCGACCATATGTCGATGTACGGTGTCAATTCAGGTATTCCAAAAACGTTGATTCGTTATCTGGTGACCTGGGTGGCCAACCATAAGGTAAGCGGAGAAAGCGCAGCTACTTTGCATGATATTCTGGATACGCCCGTGAGTCCGGAACTCCTTCCGATGGACGAGAACGACGAAATAGTTCAAAAGACGGAAGATATTATCGGGCCTTACGAACTACACGATTTCTTCCTTTACTACATGGTTCGCTATGGCTTCAGACCAGCTAAAATATTGTTCTTGACGCAACATGCTTTTGAAGGTAAATATACCGACGAGGTGATTCGTAAATGGCTGAAGACGTTTATACGACGCTTCTTTAGTCAACAATTTAAACGCTCGTGTTTGCCTGACGGGCCAAAAGTCGGCTCTATCAATCTTTCACCACGGGGCGACTGGCGTATGCCCAGCGATGCTGTTGCAGCATTGTGGCTTCAGGATATAGAACGACTGTAGTTTAAGGAATCAGCATCTTATCAAGAAGAGCATCTTCGTACTCCCATTGTCCGTCTGTTTTCTTCATGATAACAAAGTATGCAGTGATTGGTGCAGAGTTGCCTGATATATAAAAGATAGCTCTGTTTTGTGCGGCATTAAATCCTACCCGGGAAATATAAGTGCTTGGTCCAAACATACCGGGCGTTCTGCTGAGGCCATGTTGTCCTTTCGCTTTTCTGTAAGCTTCTTCCGTATAGATGGAAAAGTCGGGAACAAGTATACGGTCTGTAATCCGGTGCTCGATTCTATTATTTTTTAGATAATTGTCGAATATTGTCTTCGCATCGCTTCCCAAAACATCTTTCAATAGCTTTGGTATTGTCTTGTTTTTGTCATTAATAACTGATGTCATTTCATAAACAGAACGGGATCTGAGCATATACTCAAAATACGGTGGATAGTTTGCCTGTTCTTTCGTAGAGGTGCCAAAAAAGCCTTCAAAAACTTTATATTCAGCATCAGTGATGGTTGGAGTAGCCTTCTTCGTGGGTTTTTCCTTCAAGGTAAGCGACTTTACAACTAGTTCAAACAGGTTTTGGTGTTTTTGGGCAATGGTCATTGGAGTTTCCATTATAATAACGGTAAATCCTTCTTTTTGAGGAAATATTGCATATCGTTTAACAACGTCGATGGCACTGTCTTGAGAGCCTAAAAGTGGCGAACGTTGTGTTTTGATATCAATACGTATTGCTTTTTGTCCGTTTACCAGAATGGTTTCCGTTTTGCTGTAATCTTCAAAAGGAGGCTTGAAATCAGGTCGTTGTAAATCAAATAAATATCTTTCGGCGGTTTTGGTTGGTTCTGCAATTGTACTTACAGATAACATTGTTTTGTCGTCATTAAACAGGTAAAGTCGATGAGATTTGTCGATCAGCATATCGTCCGACTCGGACTTTTGCCATCCGGTAGGAATTTTTACGGAATATGACTGATCTTTTGGTTGGTATGTTTCAAGCGAAATAGGCTGGTATGCCGTCTCTTCGTGTAAACGACTATAGACAATTCCCGGAGTCTCTTCCTCAACCCAAATGGCATGGTAAACTCCCTTTGATAAATCGTACAGAATATCGTTTGAGAATGAATAATCGCCTCTGAATTGCGCCATCTGGACAAATAATTTCTGCTTTCCAAAAAACTGCGAGGCATCCGGTATTATGTCCGTTACTTCGTCAGTTCGTAATTCAGATGAAGTGGTTGCCTGCATATTGAATAACCCGAAACATCCCGGAGCCAGATTGCTTACGGGGGTGCAGGGTGAGATGGTAATCAGGTCAATGCTCCCGACTCCTCCAAAAGAATTTGTGGTTTTGAGAGGGTAGTAGAGTTGTTTTGATTTGAAACGATATTCTATCGGCTCAATCATTTTTGTTGTTGAGCCAATATTAACATAATCGAATACAAACCAGTTGATCCCTCGCGAAGTATAATCGGCTGCAATCTTTGCAATGTCCTCAAAATGGTTTTCAGACTTAATGTTTTTTGAGGAGAGAAAATTGGAAAGCCATTGAGTAAAGTCGGCTGTGCTATTGATTTTTATCACAGAGATATCGTGTGCTCCCAGTTGCTCATTGAAGGTGATTTCAACGTTATTGACGTGTGTGGAACTCTTCGTGAAGAATAACTTTTTTAGCTGGTGTTCGTGTATTAGTTTTTTTGCAGATTCAAAAGCCTTTGGAGAAGCCAACTGTACTTTGGGCTCAGATGGAAACGGGATGAAGCGGATAAGACCGGTCGCTTTATCGGCATTCAAATCTGTACCGAGAATGAGAATCTCTTCATCGAAATTGTGGAGAATAATTGCTTTCTGCCCTGTCTCAGTAACCTTCGCGTCACTGATTCGTATTCCTCCCATGTCTGCAAAAAGCGGGCTGGAAAAGCTGCTGATAAGTACAAGCGTGAATATGTACGGTAAGCAGCGAAATGTAATATTGAATTTGCCTGACTTCATACACGGTAAGAATAAGGTGATGGTTTAGGTATTCGGTACAATTTATTTTGTTGGTGATTGTTTTATCCGGGCAATGTAAGGATTCACAATAAATTTATTGGTGATCGTAAGCGCTTTGTTTGGTTCGATTCCGGCTTCTTTTAAGGAGTATGTAAAGCTCGCCGGAGACTCCATCGCTTTGCAAAAGTCAGGTCTTGTGCGGTCGATGGTTAGTTGATTCCCTTTTACAACGAATTGAAAATCCTGTTTTTGAGTACAGCCAGAACTAGCAACTGTGATGGTAACTTCCTGTTTGTCGTAATCGAAACTGATTCCTAATAATGTTTCAGGTTCGGCAGCTTTTAATATCGGAGCACAAAAGAAAGATGCGATAATCACAATAAATAGCGCTTTGGGAAAAGAGAGATTCTTCATTGGGAATGTTTTTTTAAGTGGAAAACTTATTTCTGAATAGATGTTATGCAAACGTAAGCACTTGGCATGTTCCAATAATTACGCCTATAGACGGTGTAAAATGTTATCCGGTATTTAGTGTTGGGCTTCAGTTGTGTATAGTCGTTGCCTATGATACCTGCCAGATGATACCACGGACCGTTTTTAGACATTCCTTCGACGTGTAACACCGCGTTGTTTTGAGCACTGCTTTCAACCCAGGCAGTGGTGGTAATTCTCTCTTTGACAAAGTTCTGACTGAAAAAATCCTGAGGAGCCTGTTTGCCTTCTGGCAATATGTATTTGTCTATAGGCATTTTCTGATATGTTTCCAACTCAATTTTCAGCGAATCCAGCGTCTTTTGGAACTCCGCAGCTTCAGCTGGTGCGTTTTGTTGTTTACGCACGTCAATCCAACGCTGGTAGTTTGCCATTTCGAGCTGGATGGCGGTTTTGGTTGCTTCGAGGCATAGTTCTTTTAGCTCGTATTGTGTGGGTTTACTTGTAGATATGGATTGTTGTTGTGCAAATACAACGAGGCAAAACATTAAAGAAACCAACAAAGCGATAGATTTGTGTGTCATGAAGCGTGGTATTTGAATGTTAGTTACGAGATATGAGATAAATCAATTTGTTCGGCTACAAAAACACAGCTATAATTGATTGGAAATTCCGACAAGCCGCACCATGCTATTGTTTTCAGGTGAAAATATGATGAGGCCATCCTGAAAGAACTTCAAAAAGCCTCCATATTGATCAGACAACTTATATACTTTGGTATTTTTGATATAGAAGATGGATTGTTGCGTTGAGAAAAAAATGATATCATTTTGTTTGTCATACGCCAGCGAAATGATTTTGTTGCCGTTTCCCAGCGATGCCATGGATTGTAATTCACCTTCGACGGGATTGAAAGATAGTACTTTTGTTCCTGTTGTGAAAACGAGTTTCCCTTTAACTTCAGTCGCCGCTGTAACCGGGACGGGGGATGTAAACAGTTTTATATATCGTCCTCCCTTGAATACTACATAGAAGTTGCATCTTGATGTCGGGGCTTTGTCATAAACATACAATAAACTATCTCCGGCTACTACTCCCATGTTGGTATTGGGTAAAGTGAGTATCTTAGACAGATTATCATTGTTGTCCAAATAGCAAAGATCCTGATTGTGAATAGCAACGACAAATCCTTCCTTGTTGATTGTAAAGGCGTTGATGTGGCCATCGAATATACCTCCTAATGGTTGGATGCCTCCCCAGCCTAACAAATAGAATTGTGTGCCGGTGGCCAACAGAATATGATGGTTGCGTGTGATATCGAGGTCGTTAAGGAACGTTCCGTTTATATTAGTATTTTTCAATATTTCTTTTGTGAGCAATCCTTCAAAACGCAATGTATCAGGGGAGTTGGACCCGTATATTGGTCGCAATCCGACTATGAAAAATATAAGCATTGTGATTGTCGTATGTATCTTCATGATCTTCCAGATGTTTGATTGATAATAAATAAAGGATAACAGCCTATTTAGTTTGTTCATCTCTGATGGAGGGAGCTTTGTAGATTTCATATAAATCTTTAGCATTTTCAGCAACGTCGATGCCAAGTTTAGAGAATGTTTTACTTATTTTTCCGAATTTGTGATCGAGATATTCGACACCGAGTTCTTTGTATGGATCGTGTGCAACATCCACGGCAGCTTCTTGAATGTTGTTGGTTAATGATTTGTTGATGATTACTTTCACGCTTAAATTTTGTATTTCAGTGTCGGTGAGCTTCCCGGTAACAAAAGCGTCCGTAGCATCCTGTACTGCCGAAAAAGTATTGTTAGTGACATTGAGCATAAATGTGCCGATGGCGGCAGGTAGTTTGCCTCCGGGAACTTCTTCTATTTTAGAAAGATAGTATTCGGCTATTTTGTATTCTCTGTAATCTTCCAGCTTAAGTTTTTCAGGAGTTTTCTCTTCTATTCCTTTATTTGGATCACTATAAGCCATGTATCGATAATCATAACAAAACTTTAATGATCGGGTCTTGCCATCAAGAGTTGTAATGGTTAAGTTATTGTTGGTCTGGTTGCCACCATTAGCAGTTGTGCCTGAGTTTTGCGATGTGTTTCCCGAACCCGAAAATGGTCGTGGACGATGAGTCGAGTTATTGTTTGTGGAGTTATTTGCAACTGTGGGTGTTGGTTTAACGGGTTTGTAAACAGGGAGGTCGTGCGAACGATCATGAGCTGCTCTTGCTTTTGCCAGATTGGATTTTACAGTTGCATTAAACGGATCATACCATTGTGCCTTTTTGAGCATCCGGATGGCTTTGCTGTAATCACCGGAGTTCATGAACCGGATTGCTCTCTCATTGTAGTTGCTTGCTTTTTCAAGTCTTCTGTAATACGAGGCAGAATAAGAACTGGTAGTGTTTGTGTTATAAGATGAAGAGGTGTTCCCTCTGTCGATACGTACTCCGGTCATGTGTTCAAGCTGGCCGATGGCGCTTTGAGCGTTTATTTGGTTGCTTGCAGAGATAAGTATACATAATAGCATCAGACAGAGAATTTGGATGCTGGTTTGATGTCTGGTTTTCATGATCTTGTAAAATTAAAGGTGCTTTTGATGACAGGATGTTGTAAGATTACAGTTCATTCAGTATGTCATCTCTTTTGCCTTGATATTCAATGTCGGTGATAAGTTTTTTGTTTTTGAGATCTTCCAGTTGTGCAAGCCGTGATTCGATATCACTTTTTTGCCTCGTCGTCGTTTTGTCTGTTATTTCTTCGTGATTAATATCTACGTCCATTACCGATAGCCCTTTGTTGCTAAAGAAATTAACCAACGAAAAAGCAGTGATGCCCAGCGCAAATAAGATGAAAATAATAAAGAAGAGTGTAATCAAAGGCCCTCCGTCGTCGAACCCTGATTCCTGACTGACAGTGATAAAGAAAACAATGCCAAAAATGGCGAAACACAGTCCTGCTACTGCACCCATCAGAGAAGACGCTTTGCTTGGCTTTACTTTAGTGTTAAGCTTCATTGAGTTGTATTTTGAAGTTGAAACAGAGTTTTCCGGCCGGAAAATCCTTTTAATAGAAGCAGATGCGCAGTCCTATTTGTTTAAGCCAATAAAACTGATCTCCGCCGTAGAGGTTGTATACGGGACGTATCCCGATAGAAATGGCAATGGGAGCTAGCGTGCATTGCAAACCGAAAGTGCCGTCAAGTCCGGCAAACGTGTTATCGTGTTTTGCATTATCATTCCAATGGGCTTTCTTCCAGGATCCCACATGTCCGCCAAATCCAAGATACCAGTCAAAGGGATATGCAATCGGAGTATGGACTTCGCCCATCAATGTGAAGTTGTAATATTCTTTGCCAAAACTTCCTATAATGTCGAAGCAATGACTGGCAGTAGTAAATGCTTTCAGACTAACTTCGTAGACAAAGTGGTCAGGATTTGTAATGTCTTTGGAGTTAACAGCAAGTGGAGAACTGACGTAGGTTCCTATTCCCGCAACGTATTGGGAATAAATAGGGAATGACCCTAGTAGTAAGAAGAGACTAACAAAAATCGTTTTTTTCATGGTTAGTTAAGGGGTTAATGTTAGTTTCAGGTGAAATGTTCGTTTTAGTTTCCGGGAGGTGGAGGGACTTGCTCCACTCGTTGCTTGTATACTTTCTTTTTAGGGCTACTGAAAGCAAATGATAGTCCGGTCTGCACGTTGCACTGCTTTATTTTGGGGATTCCGCCTTCGGCATAAGAAAGGGGTAGGTAGTCTGTGATGACGTACCAGTTGAAAGGTCCGGCAATGATATTCAGCCCGGCACCAATGTTACTGCCTTCGTTGTTGATGAGAGAGTAACCTACCGACAGGTTTATCCATGACAATGGACGCAGGTTGGCCGAAGCCGTGATTGTGCCGCTTGTGGCAGAACTTGCAAATCTGCTGTCGTATAGCAGCCCGAATCCGATTTTGTCTTTCAGGATAGAATATTCTGCGCCTACTTTTACATGGGCTGTAAGTGATGAATTATAAGCTGACCCGTTCGGTTTGAAATGAAGGGATTGTTTAAGCGTATCAAGTACAGCTCCGAAATCATTACCACCATTCACAGCAAACGACATATTGTTGAACGTTGTATTTGCTTTTACCGATCCTTCCCAGTCGCTTTTTTGCCAGTGGATAAAGCCGAGATCTGTGATGGCTGCTGATATGGTTAAATCTTTTGTGAGTTTATAAGCAGCACCCGCATCAATTCCCAATCCTGTTCCTTTGAATTTTGTGGGAGAAAAATCATCTCCACGCATGTTTGCAAAATCAGGATAACCCTCTTTGTCTGCATATATTTTCCCCGGTACGCTCAATCGCATGGTACCGGCTCCGGTCATAGTCGTTTGGGCTTCTGTTCCGTTCAATGAAAGTTGAGAAAACGACATTTTGTTATTTAGCTGGCCAAATAGTAATTTGAGTTTACCACCAACGCTTAGGCGGGGAGTAACCTGGCGTGCATAACCGAATGAAGTCTCTACATAAGCAGTGGCGTCAATAGCCAAAGAGGAAAGGTCGAAATGTTGTGATGTTGAGTTTTGATTTACACCTTCGAGTAATAGTCTGAACATGTCTTTGGGTATGCTTGCAGAAGAAACTACTTTTTCGGCTAATCCGAAAGAAAAATAATTCTTGTTTTTGCGGAATCCAAATCCCAAGATATTTAGTGTCGCTTCGGATTTTATTTCTGTGAGAGGTTTAAGGATATGTAAAAAGCTTTGGTATTCAGCTCCTTTGTCAAATGGGGTGACCGTTGATCCATTGACGGATCTTAAAAGATCATTCATCGCAAACGAATTATTCCCCATGCCTGCGTATACAGACGCTAGGCTGATGTAGAAATCCTGGTATGGAATAAATCCCGGGTTTTCGGCAGTTCTGCCTGGAATTTTATTCATGAAATAAAGTGTGTTTGTTTGCGCCGTGGAGATAACGGCATGAGAAAGAAGGATTGCAATTGCGATGCAGGAAACTATATGGATCTTCATATTTGATTATTTTGGTTGGAAAAATACCTCGAAGGGATCATTCATCAACAAAAGTATAATATTTATGATGTAGATGCAAATTTTTTTTGCGGCAAATTGACGATAAAATGTCAATTGTTCTTTCGGGTGAAAAATGTTTTTCTTTTGCATGTATTTTGTTTACTATGAATTATATAGTGCTGGTTGTAATTGGTGGTCACTTTGGGCTATTAGTTGTATTGATGACTATTGTTTATTAGTTGTGTTGCGTAATTATTAAATACATATTATTTATTCGTTTGCTTATTAAGGAATGTGTGTAAGATATTTGTGTTGTTTAATATATAGAGATGAGTGATTTGTAAGGAGGTTTTCACTTTTTTTTGTTTGGCGCTCGATTGTTTTTTGTAGTACCTATTTTTTATACCTTTGTGTTTCAACGATAGTATGGAAGATAATTAAACCCGAGATCAATCATGAAGATTATTTCATATAATGTTAATGGCATACGATCTGCAATAAGTAAAGGGCTGGGAGAGTGGCTTGCACAGGAACGACCTGATGTGTTGTGTTTGCAGGAGATGAAAGCTCAGCCGGAGCAAATAGATCAAATCTTATTTGAGGAACTTGGCTACAACATTCTTGTTAATTCGGCAGAGAAAAAGGGTTATAGCGGTGTTGCTATTTTTAGTAAAACAAAGCCTGATTTCTATACGACAGGCATTGGTGTTGAAAAGTTTGACAGCGAAGGACGCGTTATCAGGGCTGACTTTGGCGATTTGACCATTGTTTGTGTTTACATACCTTCGGGTACTACGGGAGACATTCGTCAGGATTTTAAGATGGAATTTCTCGATGCGTTTACAGCCTATTTGCTTGAATTAAGAAAGGAACGTCCTAATTTATTAGTTTGCGGCGATTTTAATATTTGCCATAAACCGATTGATATAAATCATCCAGAACGCCATACGAAAGATTCGGGCTTTTTGCCGGAAGAGCGGGAATGGTTCGACCGTTTTGTTGCACTCGGCTTTATCGATACTTTCCGTGAATTCGATCAAAGTGGCGAAAAATACAGCTGGTGGAGCTTTCGGGCAGGAGCACGAAGCAAAAATCTTGGCTGGCGTATCGATTATCACGTTGTGACGCCCGAAGTGAGATCCCGTTTGACTCAAGCCTCTATTTTGCCCGAAGTGATGTTTTCCGATCATTGCCCCGTTGTGGCTGAACTTGAATTTTAGAATACGATGGATAACGAAGATATACTGTTTATGCGTAGGGCTATTGAGCTGTCGCGTGAGAGTGTAAAGAGTGGCGGAGGTCCGTTTGGAGCTCTGATAGTAAAGGAGGGGAAGATTGTTGCCGAAGGTTCAAATTGTGTTACAAAGCATCATGATCCTACCGCACATGCCGAAATTGTTGCAATCAGGGAGGCTGCCGGGAAACTCAATACTTTTGATTTGTCAGGTTGCGTCATATACAGTTCCTGCGAACCGTGCCCTATGTGCCTGGGTGCTATTTACTGGGCTCACCTCGATAAATTGTTTTACGGAAATACCAAAACCGATGCTCATGATATTGGCTTTGACGACTCGTTTATTTACAGGGAACTCGATTTGAGTCCGGACAGAAGGCAGTTGCCCATGACTCAGATGCTGGCTGATGAAGCGATACTGGCTTTTCGTGAATGGACGAAAAAATCGGATAAAACTGAATATTAATGGCTATTGTTTGATTCAAAACTGAATTAATTTTGTTAAAAAAGAGCCCTTCGGATGAATGTCTGAAGGGCTCTTTGTGTTAATCTGGAATTGAATTGATGCATTGTATTTATGTTTAAAAATCACATATTCACATTTTTATGTGGTATGAATTGTGTTTGTGAGTTGCATTATATAATTATAACATTTTCTTAATTGTTTCGAAGTGATAATAGTTATAATTTTGTAATCATTATTCGATAGTAATAATTCAAATTTGAAATAAGATGGAAAAACAGAACAATGAAATAGATTCCGTTGCGGAAAATCTGGCTCATATTGTTCCAATTTTGAAGCGGATATTTATCAAAGGGCTTCGAACTAAAACAAATCTGTCTCCGCAAACTTTGTATACTCTGGGTGCTTTGTCGTATCACAGCAAGCTTACCATGAGCGGAATTGGGAACCATCTTTCGGTTCCAAAGCCACATGTGACGGCGTTGGTTGATAAACTGATTTCTGAAGGGCTGGTAGAGCGTTTGAGCGATGAACGCGACCGGCGGATTATTTATATTCAACTGACGGACAAGGGGAAAGAAACCTTCAAGGAAATCAAAAGAATGATGACGGAGGCGTTTCGGTCTGATCTTAGTATGTTTGACGAAGCTAAAATACACAAAATGTATGAATGCTCACTTTATATCCGTGATACGTTGGATGAGATGGCAAAGTCACTTCAAGCCGGTTGTTGTTCAGGAAACTAAATAAAGACTAAATATAAATTGAAAGGGAATCGCCCTTCTTAAAATTAAAAAGGTATGAGTAGTGTAAAAAAAGATTGGAAAGTGTATATTCCTTTGGCTGTAGTTGTTATAGCAGTTGTTATAGGGGGAATTTATTGGTATGTGGATTATTCAAGCTATTTAAAAACGGATGATGCTTATGTTGCATCCGACAACATTTCAGTAAGCTCCAAGATCATGGGGCGCATTTCGCATCTTTATGTTCAGGAAGGCGACTCTGTAAAGCAAGGTCAGCTTGTGGCAGAACTTGACAGCGCCGATCTGTTGGCACAAAAGAAGCAGATTGTGGCCGGCAAAGCACAGACCGAAGCTAATAAGGCACAGACCGAGGCAAAATTTATCTTTGATCAAAAGAGTATTAAGGTAGCCCAAATTGCTTTTGAAAAGGCAAAAGAAGATTTTGAGCGTGCCAAAACTCAGTATAATGGTGGTGTTGCGACAAAAGAACAATACGATCATAGTAAAAAAGCGCTGGAAACTTCTCAGGCTCAATATGAAGCAGCCACTGCTCAGTTGCAGGTTTCAAAGTCGCAAATTAAAACAGCCGAAGCATCTATTGTAAGTGCCGATGCACAAATTGGGGTAATATCTACCCAGTTGAACAATACAAAATTGTATGCTCCTGCCGACGGTGTAATTGCAAAACGCTGGTTGTTACCGGGCGATATTGCACAACCCGGACAATCGATTTATACGGTAAACAATAATAATAAGTTCTGGATTCTTGTCTATCTTGAAGAAACAAAGATGGAGAAACTCCACCTTGGACAAAACGCCATCTTTACAATCGATACCTATCCGGATGTTATCTTCAAAGGGAAAGTATTTACTGTAAGTTCATCCACTGCTTCTCAATTTTCTTTGATTCCACCCAATAATGCGTCCGGTAACTTTACGAAAGTGACACAACGTGTTCCGGTTAAAATTTCGATTGATGCAACTGAGGGTGGTCAGAAATTATCATCGTTCAAATTCCTGACGGGAATGTCGGCCGTGGTTAAAATTGTGAAGGAATAATGCGGAGAATTTCTACAACACACAGAATACGCCGCAAGCTAAGAAACCGCGACTCTCTGTATCATCCCAGCAACCGGCGCTATAAGTGGTTTGTTCTTGCCAACGTGATGTTGGGAACCTTTATGGCGGTGCTTGATTCTACCATCGTAAACGTAGGTTTACCGAAGATTATGTCTTCGTTTGGTGTGGGGCTTGATACAATTCAGTGGGTCGTAACGGCTTATATGCTTGCAATGGCGGTTATGTTGCCTACTTCGGGGTGGTTAGCCGACAAGTTCGGGTATAAGAAGGTTTATTTCTGGGGCTTGTTTGTCTTTACCTTAGGGTCACTATTGTGCGGGTTGTCAAATGATGAAACCACTCTGATTACGTCACGTATTATTCAGGGGCTCGGTGCCGGAACGGTACAGCCTTTAGGTATGGCAATTATTACCCGCGAATTTCCGCCGAAACAACGCGGTGTTGCTCTTGGTTTCTGGACTATTGCAGCGGCAGCCTCCGTATCATTCGGGCCGTTGTTGGGAGGATATCTGGTGGATAACTTCAGCTGGCAGTTAATCTTTGATGTGAATGTCCCTGTTGGAATTCTGGCATTGTTTTTTACCATTGTCATTCAACGGGAATTTATTCATCCGAACGTGCGAAAGTTCGATTTTATCGGCTTCGTGTCGGTTATCATCTTTTTGCCGGTTTTGCTTTATGCTCTTTCCGAAGGGAATGCGGCAAGTAATTCGGCAGGTTGGGGGGCACCGCACATTCTTGCTTGTTTTGCTATTTCGGGAGTTGCCCTGGCAGTGTTCCTTACCAGAGAACTGACAACGGAATCGCCATTGCTGGACATAAGGTTGTTGCGCGACCGTAATTTCGGGTTGTCCAATTTGTTTATGCTTATTTTCGGACTGGGTATGTTCGGTAGTACATTTTTACTTCCGCTTTATTTGCAAAATTCTTTGGGATATACAGCATTGCAGTCAGGAGCTGTGTTTCTGCCGGTAGGTATTATTCAGGGTTTGGTATCGCCGATTGTTGGGCTTGTATCCGACAAAACCAATCCGAAAATTCCTATACTTATTGGAATTGGTTTGCTGGCTGCCAGTTTCTTTGTTAATTACAATCTCTCCTTTACATCGGAGCATTCATTTATAATGTTGGCACTTTACATTCGGGGATTTGGTATGGGATTGATTTTTGCTCCGCTTAGTTCGATGTCATTGCTGACAATTTCGCGCGAGCATATGGCTCAGGCATCCAGCATTTCAAATACGGTACGGCAGATCGGAGGTAGCCTTGGTGTTGCTATTCTGAGTACATTGCTTACTTCGCGTACCAGTTTTCATGCTCAGGTTTACGGACAGGCAATTGAGTCGACATCGCAGACATTTCAGAATGTCACTCAAAATATGGCATACTACATTCAGCAACACGGTGGAAGTACATTGCCAACAGCTCTGAAGCAAGGTCAAACTTTGCTGATGCAGCACGTAAATGTGCAGGCGTTCATTCAGGGAGTTGATGATGATTTCTTCCTGGCAGCAGTAATTTCTCTCTTGGGTTTTATTCCAATTTTGTTGTCACAGTCTAAAAAGAAGAACGTGGCAGTCAAATAAACAGTAAACAATATATTGACGTATGAAGCATATTTTTAAATACATAATGATTTTGACTTGTGGATTGCCTCTGGCTTTGACGGCTCAGAATCAAGTGGCTCAGCCTCAGTCAGACTCTTTGTCTTTGGCTGGTGTTATTACCAAAGTAATCGGTAATTATCCTTCGGTGAAGAAAGCTGAACTTGAAATAGAAGCTGCCAATGCAAAGATTGGTTTGGCAAAGTCGGCTTATTATCCGAACATTGATATTTCATCTTCTTATTCGCATATTGGGCCGACATCAAAGTTTGTGTTGCCGGGCCTGGGAACTTTTCAATTGTATCCGGCCGACAACTATTCGGCATCGCTGAATGTGAATCAGCAAATTTATGATTTTGGCAAAACTGATAAGAATATTGCATTCGAAAATCAGGCTAAAGTGCTTTCTCAGTTGTCGTTGGAGCAATTAAAACAAAAGCTGTCTCTTTCATTGATCGGGAATTATTATTCCATTGTTTATTTGCAGGAAGCGATAAATATTAAAGATGAGGAGCTCAAGACTCTGAAGGAACATTTGGCTTTTGTCGAAAAGAAAGCGGCTACTGGTTCTGCAACTCAATATGAGATACTTACTACTAAAGTGAGAATTTCTAATATTGAAAATCAAAAAACAGATTTGGAGACTAATCTCAAAGTGTTACAATGTCAGTTGAACTCGTATCTGGGAGAATCGCAGCAGTCCAATGTGTTGTTGAAGAAGGATATTTCTGTTCCGGAGATTCTGGAAAGCGCAGATGCTTTGAGCATTAAAGCCCTGGGCCAACGTGATGAATTGAGAATTGCACGTCAACGGAGCCTGATGGTGGATACACGTCTCAAAATGGTGAATGTGCAAAATAATCCGGTGCTAAACCTTTTTGCCATGGGCGGTTACAAAAATGGATATATTCCGGAACTGGGAGATCCCAAGGCAAATTATACGGTAGGCGTGAGCTTTAAGCTTCCTATTTTTGATGCAAACAGATCGAAGTACAATCGCCAGCAGGTTCAAACGGATTTGCGCGGAGTGGATCAGGATACCGAACTTGCCCGCAGAAATATTGTGAATGAAGTGGTGGAAAGCCGTGCCAACGTTGATGCTGCTCTGAAAAAAATTGCTCAGACGGCATTGCAACTGCAGCAGGCTCAGCAGGCATACCGGTTGGCCGATATAAACTTTATGGCCGGAGCAATCACTAATCTTGATTTGCTCGACAGTTCTACATCGTTGGCAGAAAGCCGCTTGGCGGTGATGAAATCCCGCATTGACTACACAGTTAGTCTTTTAAAACTGAAAATTGCTCTCGGAGAGAGAATTTATTAATAATAGGTTGATAGTAGTTTTTTTAAGCAATGAAGGCGTTCCATTTTTGGAGCGCCTTTGTTGTTTTGGGAGGGATCCCAAGTATTGCCTTGAGAAGTTTATTGGGCATGTAATGATTTCCTGATTTTGGTAAAATATGTCCAGATAAAGTTTTTGTAGTTGAAACGATAGGTTGATATTACATCTTCGAGATAATATTTTACAAAATGAGGATGGTTTTGTAATGCTTTAATAAAGTAGGGTGTGACCCTATCTGCATGTAAAACTTTATGATACAGGTATCCCCATTTCATATTCTTCTTGATCTTACTGCATTTACAGGTGTAAATTTTTTGGAGAGATCTCTTTGGATTGCCTGATGCTTCAAGAACCGACTCGGAAGCAAAGATTCCCGACAATAGAGCGTAGTAAAGACCTTCTCCGGTAATTGGGTCGATGAATCCGGCGGCATCGCCAACCAAAATTGTGTTATCCGTGACCGACAGAGCATTGATTTTCTTGCCGGAAGGAATAAATGCTCCTTTTGAGGGGAGGCCGGTAGTCTTAGTTACTTCCTGGAAAAATAGTTCGGCTTGTTTGGGTAATGTCTTATTCGTGTTTTTGCCGCCCACACCAATAACGTCATGATCGTTTTTCGGGAAATACCAGCCGTAGCCGTTTTGAACAGGTCCCAGATAAATCCGGAAGGGCTGCTTTTCCGTCGTCTCTTTTGCAACCCGCGTTTCCACACAAAAGTAATCATTCCTTGATATGCCGAAAGGTTTGGTCAGTAAGGTGGAGCATCCGCAAGCTCCTATAAGGTATTTGTATCGCAGTGAATCGTTCCCGAGTAGTATCGTATTTTCTGCAAAATTTATATCTTTCGCATTAATACGCGTATTTTCAAGCAGTGTGCCTCCTTTTTCTTTATACAGCTCAATCAGGCTTGCGTCCAGAAGTTTTCTATCTGTAAAGAAATAAGGCGTGTTTATTTTGGTGTGTGTTATTTGGTCGGTTTTGTAGTAGAAGTCCACATTGTCGGACTGCCCAAGAATAAAAGCGTTTTTATCCAATTCCGGACAATAAGTATCTAATAATTCGATTGTTTTCAGGGTCAGTCCGCCCCCACACAACTTTTCCCTTGGGAATGACGCCTTGTCAATGATGCAGGTGTTAAATCCACGTTTTTGAAGTTCTATGCCTGTCAAGGCACCCGAAGGGCCGCCTCCTATTATCAGAACGTCAAACTCTTTCATTGTTATTTTTATTATTTAATGGTGTTGATTATCGGGTAAATATCCATTCCTTATTGTTCGATAGTTCGGGCCGGAAATAGTAACCTCCTTCCGTAAATCCCTGCAAATGTTCGGGATCGCTTATCCTGTTTTCTATGATGAAACGCGACATCCATCCGCGAGCTTGCTTAGCAAAAAGGCTGTTGACCGTGTATTTTCCGTTGTGCTCCTGTTTGAAAACGGGAGTTATTATTTTGCAGTGTGCGGGCAATTGTTTTAGGTTCAGGATTTTGAAATATTCAGCAGAAGCTAAGTTGATCAAAATGTTCTCGTCGGCTTTGAGCAACTTGGCGATTTCTTTTGTTACCTGTTCTTGCCAGGTGTCATAAAGCCCGTCAATGAGTTTGGAATTCATATCAAGACGGTAAGGTTGAATGATGTCCATCGGACGAAGTACGCCGTAAAGAGCTGAAAAAATGCGCAAATGTTCCTGTGTGTAGGTTATGTCATCTTTATTGAAAGCAGACGGATTCAGTTTGTCGAATACATTCCCGGTATAGGCAAACAAGGCCGACTTTCCCACGTGTTGAGTTGTAGAAAAAGAATGGAAATAGTCGCGGGTGGCAAATGCAATTTTCAGGCTTACGCGTTCGCGTTGGGAAATCTCTTCGGCTGCAAAATGGCGGAGTGAAGTAATGATCTTGTTGGCTTTAGATGAAAACAGCGGCCATGTCGTCTCGAATGGTGGAGCAGGGGTGTGAAAATTGATTGTTTTTGAAGGAGATAGTATAATTAGCATGTAGTTCCGCTTATTTTTTAATAAATCCGCCGCTCAGAATGCTTTTGTTGCAAAGATACAAGAAATAAATTATCAGGAGCAAACGAGAGAAAAATTATTATGATTGAAACAGGGATCTTGGTGAAAACTATTTAAATATCAGAAAATGAGGTATAAAAGAGTTGTTTTGTGTGCGAGGTATTTGTTCTGTAAGTTAAAATATATTATTAAACACAAATTGGGGCGTGATAGAGTATAAAAATAAAAATATTTACATACATTTGTGCAGTTAATAAATATAATTTCAAAAATAGATCAACTTGAATTAAAAAATAGATTATTTTGTCTTGTTCGAAGAAAGATTTTGCATTGTTTGTGGGTTTTGTCTGTTTGAATTGTAAAATATATTGCCCCGATACGAAAATTCAGTTGTTCCTAATAGAGGCTTAACGGATAATAAAATCAATTGCCCAAACACGATTGTTTTTGATTTTGTCTTTTTTGAAATATTACTTGACTTGAAATTAAAATATATTGATCGGATGTCTAATGCGATCTGTTCAATAGGTAAAAATTATATGACAATGAGTATTGATGATTTTGGAGCACTATCCCAACAGTATAAAAAAGAATTGTTGGAAAATGTGCTTCCGTTTTGGTTGAACAAATCGCAGGATTTGCAGTGTGGTGGATATTTTACATGTCTTGACCGTGAGGGTAATGTGTTTGATACCGACAAATTTATTTGGCTTCAGGGACGTCAGGTGTGGCTCTTTTCTCTGATGTACAATGATGTGGAGAAGAATCCCGAATGGCTGGAATGTGCACGTCAAGGAGGAGAGTTCCTCAAGAAATATGGTCATGATGGAAACCTTAACTGGTATTTTTCATTGAACCGTGAAGGAAAACCATTGATTGAACCATATAATATTTTTTCGTATACGTTTGCAACAATGGCTTTCGGTCAGTTGAGCAAGGCAACTGGAAATCAGGAGTATGCTGAGATTGCAAAAAAAACATTTGATATAATACTTTCCAAGGTTGACAACCCGAAAGGACAATGGAATAAAGCGTATCCTGGAACAAGAGATCTTAAAAATTTTGCTTTACCGATGATTCTCTGTAATCTTGCGCTGGAAATAGAGCATTTGCTGGATGAGGATTTCATGAAAAAAACAATTGATACCTGTATTCATGAGGTGATGGACGTTTTCTATCGTCCCGAATTGGGTTTGATTGTTGAAAATGTGACCTCTGATACAGAGGAACTATCGGATACGTTTGAAGGTCGTTTGATTAATCCGGGTCATGCCATTGAAGCAATGTGGTTCATCATGGATTTAGGAAAACGGCTCAATCGACCTGATTTAATAGAAAAAGCCGCCGATATCGCAGTGAAGATGATTGAATATGGTTGGGATGAACGTGACGGCGGCATTTTCTATTTCATGGATCGCAAAGGGCATCCGACACAACAGTTGGAGTGGGATCAGAAATTGTGGTGGGTCCATATCGAAACCATGATTTCCATGTTAAAAGGTTATCAATTGACAGGATCGCAAAAATGTCTTGAATGGTTTGAAAAGGTGCACGAATACACCTGGAGTCATTTCAAAGACCCTGAATATCCGGAGTGGTTCGGTTACCTGAACAGACAGGGCGAGGTGTTGTTGCCATTGAAAGGTGGTAAGTGGAAAGGATGTTTCCATGTTCCCCGCGGACTTTATCAATGCTGGAAAACACTCGAAGAACTTGATAAAGCACAAAAAGAAAATCTCATCAAATAATCTTCCGGCAAATGCCGCTTTGTTAGTATTAAATAAAAAAGATCACTCTAAACGTAGCAAAAATGGGAGATAATAGTCGTCGTAATTTTTTAAAGAAAGCCTCTGTTGCCGGCGCTGCCGCATTGGCTTTTCCCGTGGTGGGCAACAGCATGAATTCCGAGTCCGGTTCTGGATCATCATCGAAACATCACTTATCGGAAGGTATGAGCAGTAAACTTATTGTTCCAAAAGAAAATGGTCTGCGCATTACCGGTACTTTTCTGGATGAGATTTCGCACGATATTCCCCATCAAAACTGGGGAGAAAAAGAATGGGACCGAGACTTTCAGCATATGAAAGCAATTGGTATCGATACAGTGATTATGATTCGTTCCGGCTACCGAAAATTTATTACCTATCCCTCTAAATATTTGTTGAAGAAAGGTTGTTACATGCCGTCAGTAGACTTGTTGGATATGTATTTGCGTTTGGCTCAAAAGTACGGCATGAAGTTCTATTTCGGACTGTATGATTCCGGGAAATATTGGGATACGGGTGATTTGTCGTGGGAAATAGAAGATAACAAATACGTTATTGATGAAGTATGGCAAAACTACGGAAGCAAATACAAGAGCTTTGGCGGTTGGTACATCAGTGGCGAAATCAGCCGGAAAACAAAAGGTGCTATCGGCGCATTTTATGCCATGGGAAAACAGTGCAAAGATGTTTCCAACGGCCTGCCGACATTTATTTCTCCATGGATTGACGGGAAAAAAGCGGTAGAGGCTGCTACTGGAGATCTGACCAAAACGAATGCCGTGTCAGTTCAGGAACATGAGAAGGAATGGGGCGAAATTTTTGATGGAATTCACGATGTAGTTGATGCCTGTGCTTTTCAGGACGGCCATATCGATTACGACGAATTGGATGCCTTCTTCTCGGTGAATAAAAAACTGGCGAATAAATATGGTATGAAATGTTGGACTAATGCCGAAACTTTTGACCGGGATATGCCGATTCGTTTCTTCCCGATCAAATTCGATAAGTTACGTCTTAAACTAGAGGCCGCCAAGCGGGCAGGTTATGACAAAGGCATTACATTCGAATTCTCTCATTTTATGAGTCCGCAATCGTCGTATGTGCAAGCCGGACATTTATACGATCGTTATAAAGAGTATTTCAATATCAGATAACAAGTATTCTATAAATCAATATCAACTATATAATGAAACAAGCATCCGAAAATATTGGATATGTGATTTTTTTGTCGATTGTAGCTGCATTGGGAGGTTTCCTGTTTGGTTATGATACGGCTGTTATTTCAGGTACTATCGATCAGGTGACCACTCAATTTCATCTCGATACTTTCCATCAGGGTTGGTTTGTAGGCTGTGCATTGGTGGGATCCATAATGGGAGTCGCAGTGGCAGGCGTTTTAAGCGACCGGTTTGGCCGTAAAAAAACAATGCTTTTGTCGGCAATTCTGTTTTCGGCATCGGGTATCGGATGTGCCCTCTCGGGAAGCTTCGATCAGCTCGTTTTTTATCGTATTGTGGGTGGTATTGGTATCGGCGTGGTGTCTATTATTTCGCCGTTGTATATTTCAGAAGTCGCTATCACAAGCTATCGCGGACGCTTGGTTTCTCTATATCAGTTGGCTATCACGGTAGGCTTTTTAGGAGCTTATCTGGTCAATTATCAATTGTTACAAATTGCCGGAAGTGGAATAGTGCAGGGGAGTGGTCTCATGTCAAAAGTCTTTGAAACTGAAGTTTGGCGGGGCATGTTGGGAATGGAATCACTTCCGGCTTTGTTGTTCTTTATTGTCATTTTCTTTATACCGGAAAGTCCCCGTTGGCTGATTGTGCGCCAGCGTGAGGAGCGGGCTCTCACTATACTAACCAGAATCTACCGGAGTGGCTCGGAAGCTACTCAGCAAGCCAATGGCGTGAAAGAGCAGTTGGCCAGCGATGGGCAAACCAATTGGCGATTGCTTTTCAAACCAGGGTATTTTAAGGCATTGCTGATTGGTGTTGCTATCGCGATTTTGGGTCAGTTTATGGGTGTGAACGCCGTTTTGTATTACGGTCCTACCATTTTTACCGACAGTGGTCTATCCAATGGGGATTCCTTGTTCTATCAGGTGTTGGTTGGTCTGGTCAATATGCTGACTACTGTTTTGGCTTTGGCTATTATCGACAAGGTTGGACGTAAGAAACTGGTATATTACGGAGTTTCCGGCATGGTTATTTCACTTTTATTGATAGGGTTTTATTTTATCGGGGGCAAAGCTATGGGAGTCACAAGTATTGCACTCCTTATATTCTTTCTTAGTTATATTTTCTTCTGCGCAGTTTCAATCTGTGCTGTTATATGGGTATTGTTATCCGAGATGTATCCGACATCGGTACGGGGTGTGGCAATGTCGATCGCAGGTTTCTCTCTGTGGATCGGTACTTATCTGATTGGTCAGCTTACACCGTGGATGCTACAGCATCTGACTCCGGCCGGAACATTCTTCCTTTTTGCTGCTATGTGCGTTCCTTATATGCTGATTGTCTGGAGGCTGGTTCCTGAAACCGCCGGCAAATCACTTGAAGAAATCGAACGCCTCTGGAATAAAGATTGATTCGTTTTGATTTTTAGCGACTTATACGGTTGCTTCTGATTGTTTTTCGTATTGTTTTTGAATTAAAAGATTGAGAATTGGAGGAAAGTTGTATGCGTTTTTCGTATCAACTATTCTTCCTGGTTGAGCGATAGTATCTAAAACAGTAAATTTTGTAAGACATGAAAGTGATTTTGAACAGGAGCAAGAAATTGCATGTAGTGGGGATGTTATGTCTGCGAAAAAAGTTGTTGGCACTGGTGCTGATAACGGGTTGCTTATGCTTCGTAAATACAGCGTATGCACAATCGGGAGGTAATAGTTCCGGAGAACAACAGGTGCCTCATAAGGTAACCGGAGTTGTTACAGACAGTAAAGGTGAGCCTGTGATTGGAGCAGGTATCAGGGTAAAAGGTGCCAATAACGGTACTATTACGGATGTGAACGGGAAATTTGCTCTTAATGCAAAAGAAGGTTCGGTATTGGTTGTCTCTTTTATGGGTTTTGCTACAAAAGAGATTAAAGTTTCGGGAAATGGCCCGGTTTCGGTATCACTTACCGAATCGGCACAAGCCATTGATGAAGTGGTTGTGGTTGGGTATGGGACGCAAAAGAAAATATCGGTTACAGGTTCTGTATCAGCTGTTAAATCGGATGAGATTATGAGGGCTCCATTGCCCAATATTTCGCAGGCTCTGGTTGGGAAGCTTTCTGGTATTACAACTCGACAAGAATCGGGAGAACCAGGTAATGATAATGCAAACATTTATGTGCGGGGAATTGGAACGACTCAAGGGGGTAGCCCCTTATCTTTAGTTGATGGAGTCGAACGATCGTTTTCTAATTTGGATCCGTCAGAAATCGAAAGCGTGACAATCTTGAAAGATGCCGCTGCCGCTGCCGTTTATGGTATTCGTGGAGCAAACGGAGTTATTCTGGTAACCACCAGGAGAGGATTGGAAAATAAGCCAACCGTTACTTATACCACATCATATACGTTGAGCAGCTCTACCAGAATGCCGGAATATCTGAGCGGAGAAGAATATGTGAAGTGGTGGAATTATGCCGATGAAATTAATGGGCGTTCTCACACTTTTTCCGACGCGGTTGTGCAAAAAGTAACCAACGGAGATGCTGACGGTATTTATGGTAATACAAACTGGACCAAGTTAATGCTCAAGTCTGTAGCTCCTACTATGCACCATAATGTTACTCTGGAAGGAGGAAATAGTAACGTGAAATATTTTGCGGCGTTAGGTTACCTGAACCAAAAGGGTATTGTGAAAGGTGTTGATTATGATCGCTATAACCTACGTTCGAATTTGGATGCCTCGGTGACAAAAGACTTTACATTGTCTTTGGATGTTAGTGGTTTCATGTCGAATAAAACGTCACCACAGATCTCTAATTTTGATGCCAATGGTAATTCAGTTTCCAGCAACCTGATGAACCAGATTATTACGGCAGCGCCTTACCTGAATGCTCAGTCGCCCGATGGAAAATATCTTACATCGTCACTGAATACAGGAAACAACCCTCTTGCTGCAAGAGATTTGTCAGGTTATGACAATGCCAATAAATCAGGGTTACAATCGAGTCTGACATTGAAATACGATGCCCCCTTCCTCAAAGGTCTGTCTTTTAAAGTGGTGGGTAGTTATGACAAAGCTTATACCGATACAAAATCGTATTATACACCGTATGATTTGTATTATGTCAACCCTTCAAGTTCAACAACAACTCTGACGGAGACTACATCTCCTTACGGTTCGGACGTTATGTTGAGTGAGGCTTACTATCAAAGCACCCGCTGGACGCTTCAGGAATTTGCCACTTATGTTCGTAATATTAAGAAACACTCTTTCAATGCTCTTTTAGTAGCAGAGCAATCTTCGTATAAATCAACTTATTTGGGGGCTTCGGCTCAGGGGTATAATATTACAGATCTTGCTGAATTTACATATGCCAGTAAGAATCCGAATATGCCGACCAGTGGTACTTCCGTTCTTAATCGTGCCGGTTGGGTAGGACGTTTCAATTATACATTCGACAATAAATATATTGCAGAAATTTCTACCCGTGTAGATGCTTCCACCAATTTTGCCCCGAGCCACCGTTATGGAGTATTCCCTTCCGGTTCGCTGGCATGGCGTGTGACCGAAGAAAACTTCTTTAAAAACTGGAAAACACCTATCACGAATTTAAAAATCAGGGCTTCATACGGAACCTTGGGTAACGACCAGGCAAATAGCTCGTATCCATACCTGCAAAGCTACAGTCTTTATTCAACTCCGGTCGCGTATATCGGAGGCAATAATGTAAAGGGATTGTATCCTTCGTCCTTACCAAATACAGATCTGACATGGGAACGTTCGAGAACTTTCAATGCAGGGTTTGACCTTGAATTGTGGAATGGATTGTTAAGCGCTGAATTTGACGGTTTTTATAAAGTTACCAGCAATATTCTTACGAGTGTAAGTTCTACTTATCCACCTTCAGTTGGTGGTTATTATCCATCTACAGTTAACTCGGGGAAAGTGGATGTCCGCGGATTTGAACTGGTACTGAATCATCGTCATAAAATAGGTGATTTCAATTACTCGGTAAGAGGAAATATAAGCTGGGCTCATAACCGGATTCTCAATATAGATGAATCTGTAGGTATACCCGAATATGAAAGTCTTGTAGGTAAGTCAATCGGAGCGAAGATCGGTTTGATTGCGCTTGGTCTCTTCAAAACAGATAACGAGGCTGCTACCAGTCCGACTCAAAGTGCATCCAAAGCCGGAGATATAAAATATAAAGATATTAATGGAGACGGAAAAATTACTTACGATCAGGACAAAACAGTCATCGGTCGTAGCAGTACCCCCGAACTTAACTTTGGCTTAAATTTCACATCCTCATGGAAAAATTTTGACTTTTCTTTCCTTATTCAAGGTGCTGCCATCTGCGACAATGCTCTTATGGGATGGTATGATGGCATCGGATGGGATGATACTCAGTTTACACGTACCTTCTACAACAACGGAAATTCACCCAGATATCTTATTGAAGGAGCCTGGTCTCCGAGTAATACAAATGGAAAATATCCAAGACTCGATAATCAATGGAGAGCAGAAAATAACTGGGCATCTACCTTATGGATTGTTGACGGATCGTATGCTCGTCTTAAGAATATGCAGATCGGTTATACATTGCCAAAATCGATTACGAAAAAGCTGAAATTTAGTGCTCGTATTTATCTGGCAGGAACCAACCTCTTTACTTTATCGGCATTCAAATACCTTGATCCGGAGGCACCTAATGTTAGCAATGGTTATTATCCACAACAGAAAACCTATAGTATAGGCGCTTCCGTTAAATTTTAATGATAGGAGATTATTGTGATGAAAAAATATTTTATCTGCCTTATTTTTACGGTTGCAGCTCTTGGTTTTACTGGTTGTAACGATTTTTTGACACCCGAATCTACCGATTCATATAAAGAAAGTACTGCATTTAGCAGTGAAACTAATGCCAAGCTTTATATGAACTCGTTTTATCCGATTTTGAGTAGCTATGGTTTGTTTGGTGGCGAATACCTGAGTGGCTGCATGTATGTTGACGGACTTACCGATATAGAGAAATGTGCCGGAAGTACCATCGGTTCTAATGGAGCAGTAGCGAATTTATACGCAACAACACCCAGCTTGGTTACACCTGATCAAAACTCGCTGAGCATCTGGGGTGATGCTTATAATTCAATTCGATTAATTAATCAATTTATTAACGGGATTGACAATACAGCGAAATTTGATGCTACTGTTAAGACACGTCTCAAGGCTGAGGCTCGATTCTTCAGGGGATACCTTTACTTCCTGCTCATGCGTAATCATGGAAGTGTAATTCTGATGGATCAACTGACGACAGAAAAAAATCATGCACGTAGCACCGCAACTCAGTGTTGGGATTTTGTTGCTGCCGATCTTGATTTCGCAGCAACAAACCTTCCTCAGGTATGGGGAAGTTCCGATGCCGGACGTGTTACCAAGGGTGCGGCCTATGCAATGAAATCAAGGGCAATGCTTTATGCCGAACGTTGGCAGGATGCTTATGACGCTGCGAATAAAGTGTTGGCAATGGTAACTGATGGTACATATGCCTTAAATAGTTCATATTCTAAAGCATTCGGTTCATATTTTGGAGACGGGAATAAAGAAGCCATTCTGGAATATCGCTACAATTATCCGCAATTGACACACAATTTCGATTTCATTGCAAGTCCTGGTGGTGATTATGCAGGTTTCGGTGGAGACATCCAGCCTACACAGGAACTGGTGGAATCGTATGAATATGCCGGTGGTGGAATTGTTGACTGGTCGGCATGGCATTCAGCTAATGTAACAACCACTCCTCCCTGGGCAAGTCTCGAACCACGCTTTCAGGCAACGGTACTTTATCCCGGTTCAACGTGGAAAGGCAGAACTATTGAACCTTTCGAAGGCGGAAAAGACGGTTGGGTTGCTTACCCACCGGCAGCAGGTAGCAATAAAGGAGCTTCTGTTACCGGATATTACTTGAGAAAATATGTGGATGAAACCCATACAGATCTGATTAATGTAAAGAGTTCGCAACCTTTGGTTGAAATACGTTTGGCAGAAGTTTATCTGAATTTTGCTGAGGCGGCATATCATTTGACCAAAACAGACGATGCAAACGGTGCCATAAACAAGGTAAGAAACCGGGTAGGACTACCATCCTTAAATTTGTCAGGAACTACTCTCCTTGATCAGATCAAAAAGGAACGTAAGCTTGAACTTGCTTGTGAAGGACATCGCTACTGGGATTTACGCAGATGGAAAGATGCCGCAGGCAAACTGACCGGACTCTATGTGCACGGCCTCAAAACCACAGACAATGGAGGAGGAACATATACCTACGATTATATTACCTGTGATGATGCACCTCGTCAGTTTCCGTCAAAGTTCTATGCATTCCCGATCCCTTCTTCGGAAATAACTAATAATCCGTTGTGTGAACAAATAACCGGATGGTAATTGAATAGTGAAATCTATTGACGGGCTTCAGATACGTTGCAGATTAAGTCAGTCTGCAATGTGTCGGAACCGGCATCTAAATCAAGTATATTATGAACAAAAAAATAATATTTCCGTTATTTGCGCTATTATTGATCCTGCTTAACGGATGTGCAGACATAGATCCTATGTTTAAGACAAAGAGCGATAAAAACTCAATGACCTCTTTGTATGTAACTTTTGCAAATGGAACCGGAGGGTTTACCGCAACGACAGGAGAACCTTACGATTCAAAGCTGACGGTTGAAATTCCCTGGTATTATCCGGAAGGAAGCTATACTGAAACAAAACTTGACAGTTTGTTTGTGACGGCTACTTTGCCGAACAATGCTATAATGACTCCGTCTTTTGGTCTGGTAAATCTCACCTCTCCTAAAACTTTTCAATTGAAAGCCCAGAATGGAGACGTTAAGGAGTATACCATTACGGCCGTACGCAAAAGAAGCAGTAGCAAGGAGATTAAATCGTTTAAGCTGAACGAGTCAGGTATAAGCGGAATTGTGGTCAATAATACAGTCATCATTCCTTATACATCCGAAGATATTTCGAAGCAAACGGCAACCGTTGAATTGTCATATTACGCAAAAATTTCTCCGGATCCGGCAACTGTTCACGATTATACCAACCCTGTACAATATACAGTTACTGCCGATGACGGGACCTCAGTTGTTTATACGGTAAAGATGGGAACTCCGGTGAAAGTTGATCAGGGCTTTTATTCCGCGAAGAAACTATGGTTCAAATCTGCCGGCGATATGGGCTTTGATAGTTATCGACAGATTTCAATTGCAGTAAGCGGAAACTATATTGTATTGCCAAGTTCAAACGAGTGGGACGGAGGATCTTCTGCTAAATACTATGATCGTAAGACCGGAAATTATGCCGGAGACCTGAATGTATCCGGTGTGAACGGACTCTATGCGGTAGCAAACGACAGTAAAGGGCATATTGTGGGGATTAACAATCTATATGCAGGTGAGAATGTATGCTTGTTCCGTTGGGATAATGCAACTTCCGCACCTAAACTTCTGGCTCGCAGCACGGACTGGTCATGCGTCAACAGCAATTTTTATGGTAGAAAGTTGTCAGTTTACGGAGATCTTGACGGAGATGCAGTCATCATGTCGACAACAGATGGATCCGGCGGTGGAGCTGGTGGCCCTAACCGTATCTTAAAATGGGTTGTTAAAGGCGGAAACATCGTTTCTCCCGATCCTGAAGTTCTGGTATATTCAAAAGCCTGGGGATGGGTGGCTAAAGCAGTTCCAACTGGGACGGCAGCAACATCGAACTATTTTATTTGCTCTAATCTTCCAATTTTTATGGATTATCTGAACGGATCAACCAATACGTTGGTATCCTCTTTCAGTTCAAACTATCTGCCTGCAAAGCGCGATGCTACCCCGGCACTTACATATTTTGAATTTAATAATGCCAAATATGCGGCAGTTGTTGATGCAAGCCCTTATAGCAGTGCAATGAATATTTTCAACATTACCGATCCGTCTAAAATTGGAACTTCAAGCAGCAGCGGATCATACTCGACGTTCAGGGTATTCAGTGGCGATAGTGACTATATACTGACATCAGCAGATCCTAACTTGAATATTACGGGCGAAATAGCTGTAGGTCCTGTATCTGCTGACGGATTTACAATGACTGTTTACTTCCTTGCAACCAATGGTGGGGTTGCGGCATATGAGTTAAGTTGTATTGATCCGACTAAAATATAATTCAAAGACCATGACATTTAACGGTAGGTTATAAAACCTGCTGTTAAATGTTTGGTTGTGTTATTACTATCTGTACGAATATGAGAAAGAAACTATTGTGTTTTGTTTTGCTGATAGCCTGTTTTCATGCACTGGTTGTGTCGTGTGGTAAATCGGATGTGAAATTACCTCCCGATACAACAAAAACGGATCCTACAACTTCCACATCCGATACGGCAATTGTCAACCTGTTTAATAAAGCTCCGGTTATTGTGTGGATTGAAGCCGCAGCCAACTTTTCCCGATTGGGAACCGCCGACAAAATGGCAGCTACCTTTCAGAAAATTGCTGATATGGGAGCAAAAGGTATTGTGCTGGATGTGAAAGGAATTCCCGGTTTGGTGAGTTACAATTCACAGATTGCGCAACAACTGAAAACCTGGAACGGATACACGCAGGCCGACGGATTCGATTATCTGCAAAGTGCTATCACAGAAGCCAAAAAGAAAGGGCTGAAGGTTTTTGTTTCGATGAGCGTATTTGCCGAGGGAATGAATTATTACGGCGTTAAATATGGAAAAGTATTCAATGATCCATCCTTTTCGGCCATCCAGAGCCAGGTGATGACGGCAATGGGAACCGTACAAAACATAACGGATGTGTACTCGTATGGCATGCTCAATCCATTGCAACCGTTGGCGCAAAGCTACGAATTGTCGCTCATTAAAGAAGTGGTGACAAATTACAACATCGATGGCTTCGTGCTGGATTACTGTCGGTTTTATGATATTTGCGCCGACTTTTCGGACTATACGCTGGCAAAATTCAAAGATTGGGCAGGTTTGTCGAGTGTCAAGGCAACGGATATTGTGCAGTCATGGACAACCTCTAATGGTTCTGTTGTTCCGAATGTGACAGGTTCACAATATAAAAAATGGTTGGAATTCCGGGCGCAGACCATACATGATTTTGTGTCAAAAACCCGTGATGCTATCAAAGCGATTAAGCCACACCTTGCCTTTTGTTCTTATTCGGGAGCATGGTATGATTCTTACTATAATGTTGGAGTCAACTGGGCAAGCAAAACTTATGATCCGTCTTCCGAATTTTCGTGGGCAACATCTACCTATAAAAACACTGGCTATGCCGAATTGCTGGATATGTTTATGACGGGTAATTATACGCCAGCACTTAACGGAGCAGGATGGTGGACTGTGCAGGGACAGATTGACGGAGCGAACCGGGTATTGAAAAATGCGAATATTCACTATGGAGCAATAGATATAGGGAATACCTCATGGAGCGATTTGTCGAACATGAAAAATGCGATTGTTATGCTGTTGCAACAAACCAAAGGTGTTATGCTGTTTGATCTCGTGCATATCGATGACCCGACAGCCAATCAGTTTAATAAGCAGTTGTATGACGATGTAAAATCAGCCATTTCTCAGGGTTTGGCAGGAAAATAGCGAATAGAATTAAGCTCATGATTGAGCTTAAATTTAGTATTTTATCTTTCCCGAAAATAATGACAATAAAAGCAAAAGTTCCGTATTTGTATTGTTGCATCATTGCAATATTGAGTTTTTTTATAATTCCTTGTTGTAAAGCTGATGCTGGACGTCAAACTGCTGCTGCCTATGCTCTTGTGAAGCGGGTAGTACCAAGGCTGTCCGATAAAGTTGTAGTGGAGATGGCTGATAAGCTGGATAAAAACGACTGGTTCGAACTGGAAAGCAAAGATGGTAAAATCATTTTGCGGGGAACTAATGGCGTTTCGGTAGCCAGCGCGTTGAACTATTATCTGAAGAATTATTGTCATTGCCAGATCACCTGGAATGGTACGAATTTGACATTGCCGGCAACCTTACCGGCCGTTCCGACCAAAATACACAAAGACACTCCGTATAACTACCGCTATTATCTCAACTACTGCACCTTCAACTATTCTATGAGCTGGTGGGACTGGAACCGCTGGCAAAAAGAGATAGACTATATGGCGCTTAACGGGATTAATATGCCGCTGGCTCTTACCGGACAGAATATCGTGTGGTACAACGTGTACCGTAAACTGGGATTTACGGACAAAGAACTGGAGTCGTTTTTTAGCGGGCCGGCTTATTTTAGTTGGTTCTGGATGGGCAATCTCGACGGCTGGGGAGGCCCTCTGCCCAAAAGCTGGATGACAGATCATGAGACCTTACAAAAGCAAATTCTGGCTCGTGAGCGGGAATTGGGAATGACTCCCGTTTTGCCGGCGTTTACCGGTCATGTTCCTCCTGCATTTAATGAAAAGTATCCTGAAGCTTCACTCAAAAAAACGACCTGGCTTGACTATCCTCAGGTTAATATTCTCGATCCTCAAGACCCTATGTTTGAGAAAATAGGAAAGCTTTTTATCGAAGAAGAGACAAAACTATATGGAACGGATCATCTCTATTCGTCGGATACATTCAACGAAAACCTTCCACCAACAAATGACACCACTTATCTGAGTAATGTGAGTGGTAAAATTTATGGCGTAATGAAATCCGCAGACCCGAAAGCAATCTGGGTCATGCAGGGCTGGATGTTCTATTACCAGTCTGATTTTTGGAAACCGGCTCAGATGAAAGCGGTCTTAAATGCCGTTCCCGGAAACCGAATGATAATACTCGACCTCTGGAGTGAAACCCATCCCGTGTGGCAGCAAACGGATGCCTACTATGGAAAGCCCTGGATGTGGTGCATGTTGCACAACTTCGGAGGCAATGTCAGTATGCGGGGAAATCTGAAAACCGTTGCCACTGCTCCTTCTGCAGCCTTGAATGATCCGAAATCAGGCAATATGGTGGGCGTTGGACTAACTCCCGAGGCAATTGAACAGAATCCGGTGATGTATGAGTTGATGCTCGAAAACGTATGGAACAGACAACCAATTGATGTGGATAGCTGGCTCAAAGGATACGTGATCCGAAGATATGGCAAGGTGAACGAAGATGCGCTGAAAGCTTGGGTAATTTTGCATAACACAGTGTATGCTTCCGATAACCAGGATGATGGTTCGCAAAACGTGATCACCTCCCGGCCTACACTTCAACGGGGAACTCCGAAGCGCGAGTATAAATCAGAAGCTTTGTTGCCAGCATGGAAATTGATGGTTAAAGCATCTTCGAACTTACAACAAAGCGATGGATTTCGGTATGACCTCGTGGATTTGACCCGTCAGGTGTTGGTGAATTATGCAGACACATTGCACTCGGCGATCGCTTCAGCTTATGCTAAAGGAGATAAGGGCAGCTTGGAAAAACTGACAGGCGACTTTCTTTTTTTGCTTGACGACCTTGACGATTTACTGGCAACACAAAAAGATTTTTTGTTGGGTCCGTGGATCGAATCTGCCAAAAGATGTGGCCATACGGATCAGGAAAGAGTTCTTTATGAAAAAAATGCCCGCGACCAGATAACTTTGTGGGGTGGAGAGAAGAGTGTTTTGCACGATTATGCCTGCAAACAGTGGGCCGGACTCATGAAAGACTTTTATAAACAACGCTGGCAGATTTTCTTTGAGGCAATCAAACAGTCAGCATTGACAAATGAAAAGCCTGCTCTTGACAAGATAAATCAACAGATTGCAAGCTTTGAATGGAAATGGGTAAACCAAACAACTCCCGTTTATCCGGAAGTGCCGCTGGGTAATTCTGTGGAAATGGCGAAAAAGCTGTTTCATAAGTATCAACCGGTTCTTGAACGAACCTATGAAATAACGAGAGAATAAACCTGTATATAATGAAACGACTGGGAATCATAACGTTTGTTTTGTCATTGTGCGCAGTGATATCGTTTGGACAGACGAAGATGACAAATAATGCAATGTCGCAAAAACGGATGTCGCCTAAATCGATGGGCTACTCGTTGGTTTGGGAAGATCAGTTTAACGGCAAATCGCTGGATACAACCAAATGGAATGTGCGAGGGGTAGGGCCTCGCCGGATCGGTTATAATTCGGCTGAGGCTGTAAAAGTGGAAGGCGGATATCTCAAACTGTATGCTTTGCAAAAAGGTGACAGCATACTGGGTAGTGCCGTTGGAACGGCTAATCATTTCCAACCGAAATACGGCTATTTCGAGTGCCGGGCAAAGCTACAGGAGTCGATAGGCGTTTGGGCTGCGTTCTGGATTCAGTCCCCGGAAATCTTTAAGGGTGAAGATCCTGCCAGATATGGCACGGAAATGGACATTTTCGAGTTCTTTAAAGAGATTGGAACAGATACTTTAACCCATTCGCTTCACTGGGCGTACGGCCCCCATATGCAGTCTGTCGGACCAATGAAGAGTTATCTGAAAGGATTAAGCAAAGGGTTTCATGTGTACGGCTTTGAATGGACTCCCGAAAAGTATGTTTTTTTTATCGACGGATATAAATTTTATGAAGAGACACAAGGCATCTCTCACATCCCCGAATACATGATTCTGAGCATGGAATTGCCAGAAACCAGAAAAAGTCTTGAACATACCGTTTTTCCGGATGTTTTTGTAGTTGATTGGGTGAAGGTATATCAAAAAAAATAGGAAAGGATTTGATTAATAGTTAGCCTAAATACAATGAGTCAAAATTTATCAGCATCAGTTTCACAACGTTTTACCGCTCTCGATATTTTTCGGGGAATGACGGTGTGTTTTATGATTATTGTTAATACTCCGGGTAATGGCGCAACGACTTATTGGCCTTTGCTTCATGCCAATTGGCACGGTTTTACTCCTACCGATCTGGTGTTTCCTTCTTTCCTTTTTGCAGTGGGCAATGCGTTGAGTTTTGCCATGAAAAAATGGGATAAAATGTCACAGGGACAGGTGGTGTATTCCATTCTGAAACGGACGTTTCTCATCTTTCTGGCAGGTTACCTGATGTATTGGTTCCCGTTTTTTACGTTTGATGCTCAATCACACTTAGCTCTTTCTCCTATCTCGCATACCCGAATTATGGGTGTTTTACAACGTATTGCGCTGTGTTATGGCATAGTGGCGCTGCTGGTCTATTTCTTCGATAAAAAAATAACGATCCGTATAGGTGTCGCCTTGTTGTTCGTCTATTGGGCGCTGCTCTATTTCTTTGGAGTACAGGGCGCAGAATACACCAAAACGGGCAATGCCGTACTTCGTCTTGATTCGGTTTTATTAGGAACCAGCCATTTGTACACAGGCGAAGGTTTTCCGTTCGATCCGGAAGGGTTGTTGAGTACATTGTCCTCTATTTTTAATGTGGTGGCAGGCTTTGTAGTTGGAAGTTTCTTGCAGAAGAAGGGTATCTCCTTTGAGGCTATTGCCAAGATATTACTTGCGGCATGCGGACTGTTGTTTCTGGCCTATTGCTGGAACGATATTCTTCCGGTCAATAAAAAGCTCTGGACCAGCTCTTATGCTTTGTTGACCGTCGGTCTGGACTGCGTTCTGTTATCGTTTGTCATCTTTATTGTCGATTTTGTGAAGTTTACCCGGGGATCGTATTTCTTTCAGGTATTTGGGCGAAATCCGCTGTTTATTTACCTGCTTGCGGAACTGGGAGTAACGGTAATGTTCCTCATTCCGGTTGGAAGTGAACCATTTTACGGCTGGCTTTACAATCATATTTTTATCCATGCCGGAGCCTATTTTGGTTCATTCCTGTTTGCCATTTGGTGGATGCTCACCTGCTGGTTAGTGGGTCTGTTGCTCGACAAGAAAAAAATCTACATCAAATTGTAGAAGCGAATCTCTGTTGATTTCTCGATTAAATCTTTGTAATGCAATTAGCTAAAGCTATAAAAAACAGTATTGCATCGAAATGGGTGTTCGTTGTAATGGTTTTGCTGCTGTGCGGAATGAATGTCCGGGCAGTGGAACTGAAAGGAACGGTTTCGTGTAAAGGTAAAGGGATTGCCAATGTAGAAGTTACGGATGGTAATGCCTGTACGCTGACCGATAACAAAGGTCGCTATCGGCTAATCTCTGAACATGCGCGCTTTGTTTATATCTCTACTCCGGCCGGTTATCTCGTTCCCCGGATCAAATCGCTTCCGCTATTTTACAAGCAGATAGAAAACGGTATTGAGAAGTATGATTTTGCGCTGGAAAAAAATCCGAAGGACGATACGCATCATGTTTTTCTGGCACAGGCCGATGTACAACTGATAGACACCGCTTGTTTGCGGCAGTACAACGCGATGATTCCCGACTGTGTTGATTTGATTAGTCAGAACCGTGATCTGGATGTTTTTGGCGTCGATTGCGGCGACATTGTGGGCGATACGCACGGCTTGTATCCCGGCTATCTGAAGGCTGCCGACCGTATGGATGTTCCCGTATTCCGGGCTATTGGCAATCACGATATGGACTATTTCGGTCGCTCGCACGAGACCTCGACCCACACGTTCGAAGATTGGTTCGGCCCAACGCGTTTCTCTTTCAACAAGGGGAAAGCGCACTATATCGTTATCGACAATAATTTTTTTATCGGTCGCGACTATTTTTACATGGGCTATGTGGATGAAAAAACGTTTCACTGGCTGGAACAGGATCTGTCGTATGTGCCGAAGGGCTCCACGGTTTTCCTGATTATGCATATTCCCACGCGTTTGAACGAGCAGAAACAGCAATTTGCTTATACCTACTCGAATGTGGCCGATCAAACGGTCAATTACCCGGCGCTGTATGACATGTTGAAGCCTTTCAAAACGCATATTGTCGATGGTCACATGCACTACAACCTTACAATGGTGCAGTCGCCCACGATGATCGAACACAATACCGGTGCAGTGTGTGGAACCTGGTGGCTGACCGATATCTGCCTTGACGGCACGCCCCGCGGATATGGCGTTTACGAGGTGAACGGCGATAGCGTTTCGTGGTATTATAAAAGTGCTGGTTATCCCCGCAATTATCAGATGCGGGTTTATCCTGCCGGATCGGTGGCGGCTTATCCCAACGATATTATTGCCAATGTGTGGAACTGGGATTCGGCATGGAAGGTGGAGTGGAGCGAGAATGGGGTGAGGCAGGGAGAAATGACTCGTTTCACCGGCAGTGATCCCGATGCGGCAGCTTTTTGCTCCGATAAAAAACGGGTGAAATACGACTGGATATCTGTCTTTTCTACCGATCATCTGTTCAGGGCAACGCCGCATGATAAAAATACCCGGATTGAGGTGAAAGTGACCGATCGTTTCGGCAATGTTTATCTGCAGAAATTGAATCATTGATTTACTCAATTCTGCATGAGTAAGTGAAAATAAAATGGAACAGGTTTGTTTCTTAAGTCGTTGGCAAAACCAGACCCGAAGGGACAAACATAAAATACCAAACTGACGAAAAGCTGTTTGAGTGAGTAGGCCATCTACTGAAGTTTATCATTGAGGCAATGTTTTATGGCCGAGCGAACGAGTTCTTTTCGTCACTGTTTTTGCTTACTTTTTGCGCCAAAAAGTAAGGCCTGCCGCAGGCAAAGAATAAATTAATTCCTGTACATCAAAAAATGACCGAAATCCCTTTTGATAGGTGAATGTATGTATTAATACAAGACAAGATAGCCATGAGACACTTTCTTTTTCTATACTTCTTAGCACTATTGTTCCCTGCTTCAGCACAAAAATTGAAGTTGTCGGATCATTGGGCAATAAAAAGCACGCTCGAAGTAAAAGAGTCGGATAAGAAAGTTGCATCGATGGGGTATGGAGTCGCTGACTGGTATTCAACCTCACTGCCTACCACGGTTCTCAATGTCTTTGTGAAAAACGGAACTTATCCAGATCCGCGTCTGGCAATGAATAATTTCCTGATTCCCGATGTGTCGGACAACTTCAATGCCCGTTTGGGCTTGTCGAAATACAGCTACCTCAAAAATCGACAAAACCCGTGGAAAGATCCTTACTGGTTTCGCACCGAGACGGTTTTCCCAAAGCAGTATAAAGGAAAGCATGTTTGGCTGACATTCAACGGCATCAATTACCGGGCCGATGTTTGGGTCAACGGACATTTGGTGGCCGACAGCAGTCGGATGTCGGGTATGTTTCGCCGTTTTCGGTTCGACATTACACCGTATGCATTGCCCGGAGAGACGAATTGCATTGCCGTGAAGATTTATCAGGTAGACCATCCGGGCGATCCCGAACCGGGAACACAGTTCGAAGTTTTCGGGACCACACGTGGCCATGCTACCGATATTTTCAAGGACGAGACACTTAAAATGTCAGGCGGCTGGGATTGTGCTCCGGTGGTGCGCGACCGCAACATGGGCATCTATCAGGATGTGTTTGTGGAGGCTACGGGCGATGTCGCCGTGGAGCATCCGTATGTAACCACCATGTTGCCATTGCCCGATACATCGCGGGCCGATATCCGTATCACGGCGGAACTGAGCAATCTGTCCGGTCACGCGGTGAAAGGACAACTGATGGCCAACATTCAATTGCTGAACGAACTTGAATTTCCCTCGTATACCAAGCACCTGGGCGGATCGATGCGTCCGGTGGAGGTAGGCAAAGAGATCGTCTTGCAACCGGGCGAAAAGCGGGAGGTGGAACTGTCGCCTGACGAGTTTGCGAAACTGACGATTCACAATCCCTATCTCTGGTATCCAAACGGTTACGGCAAACAGTATTTGCACCGGTTGCGGCTTTCGTTCCGTACCGTCGGCGGTGAGTCGGATGTGAAGGAACTGACCTTCGGTATCCGGCAGGTGACCACCGAACTGAAACGGATCGGCGATGAGGCCGGACGGGTTTTTCGTATCAATGGGAAACGTGTTTTTTGTAAAGGCGGCTGGTTGCAGCCCGACATGTTGCTCGATATGAGCCGGAAACGTATTTTTGATGAAGCGCGCCTGTTGGCAGAAGCCGGAATGAATGTGGTGGGCAGCGAAGATATGCCGGCGCCTACCGACGATATGATGGAAGCATGCGACAAGTACGGACTGATGTATTGGGAGATTTTCTTTCAGTGCTGGCGTATGTACCCCGGAAGCGATTGGGCGCACTATCCGCTCGATCACGCGCTGGCCAAAGCCGAAGCCAAAGACATGGTGCTGCGTTACCGCAATCATCCGTCGGTGACGGCCTGGTTTCTGGCCAACGAGGTGATTGTGGATGAGGATCTCTACCGCGCTGCGAAAGCAACGGTGAAGCAGCTCGATCCGACACGTCCCTTTATCCCGACCACCAGTATCGACTGGAATGTGGAGAAGTTAACGCCCTATATGCAGGAGGATTTGCCTACGGGAATGACCGACGACGGCGCTCCCGACTACAACTGGAATCCGGCTGCATATTATTTCGACAAGGTGAACGAGGTGCATCTACAGCTATTCCGCAACGAACTGGGTGTGCCTTCCATTCCCGTTTACAGTAGCCTGAAAAAGTTTATTCCAACGGTCACTATCGCCCGGAGTCAGACCCGCAATCCGATCTATCCGCTCGATAGTTTGTGGGCCGAACATGGCGCTTGGGATGGAAATAACTACAGCTTTCGAACATACGACAATGCGATACGAGCCTTGTATGGTAACCCGGCGACAGCCGAAGCGTATGCGGACCGGGCACAGCTGGTCAATGCTGATAGTTACCGGGCGATGTTTGAGGCGGCCAATCACCGGATGTGGAACATTACCAGCGGTGTGATGCTCTGGAAACTCAACTCCTGCTGGCCGGATGTGGGGTGGCAAATCTACGACTGGTTTCTGCAACCCAATGCAGCCTACTATTTTTCAAAAAAAGCTACGGAGCCATTGCATATTCAGATGAATGCCGATAGCCGGATGGTGTCGGTAGTCAATGCCACGCATAGCGATCGGAACCGGTTGACGGTGGAAGCTTCCGTAATCGATTTCAATATGAAAACGGTATGGAGACGAACCGATACCGTGTCGATCGCAGCCGACAGTTACCGCGAAATGACCTCCGTTCCGAAACAGCCGAGCGGAACGTCAATCTATTTTGTGAAACTGGCGTTGAAAGATATGAATGGCAATGTACTGTCGGATAATCTTTATTGGCAATGTTCGCAGCACGAGGATTTTTCGGCGCTGGCTTCGCTGTCCAAACCGCCATTGACAAAGCAAATCACGATGTCGGAACAAGGCAGGGAGACGCAATGGATCATCAAGTTGAAAAATGAAACGAGTCAGCTCTCCTTTTTCAATCGTCTGTCGTTGACAGATGAAAAAAGCAGGGAGGAGATACTCCCGTCGTTCTGGAGCGACAATTACGTAACCCTTTTCCCGGGCGAAGAGAAGACTATTATCGTAGTGGTTGCCAATGAAGACTTGGTGGGGAAACAGCCTCGGGTAGAGATTAAATAATAGAATATAGTTGGATATGGACAGAAGAAATTTTCTGCAAGCATGTGGCGTAACTTCGGCTTCGTTGTTGATGGCCAACAGCTTGTTTGGCGCAATCACGGTAGAGGCAAAGCGCAATCCCCGCATCAAACCGATCAGCGGGTCGTGGTTCGAGTTTGCCCACGGATCGGCTGCCGAAGGCAAGTACTGGAACAACGTGGTGCCAAATTTTACCGATGCACAATGGAAAGCGCTGGTGAAAGAGATTCGTGAGACCGGTATGGAATATCTGGTACTGATGGCTGTGGCCAACGAAGGTAAAACTTACTATCCATCGCGTTTGCAGCCCCGTTACGACTATGCATCTCCTGATCCGCTGGAGGCGGTGCTTTCGGCCGCCGACGAGTGCGGCATGAAATTCTTTGTCAGCAACGACTTTTGGGCAGGCTGGCAGGATACCAATAAGATGATGACCAGTGCCGACATTGCTGTGTTGAGGGAAAAAGGGATGGAAGAGGTGGCCGAACGATATGCGCATCACCGGAGTTTTTACGGTTGGTACTATCCCAATGAATCGGGACTTTGGAACACCATCGACGAAACAACCATCAGTTATGTCAACCGTTGCTCCAAGAAAGCCCGGGAACTGACACCCCGTGCAGTCAATCTGATTGCTCCTTACGGCACCAAATCGGTTCGTGCCGACGATAACTACGTGCGTCAGCTGGAAAAACTGGATATCGATATCATTGCCTATCAGGATGAAATTGGAGTGAAGAAAACAAAAGCCGGAACTGCCGGTAAATACTACGAAGCGTTGGCCAAAGCCCACGCTAAAGCCGGTCGTGCCCACATTTGGGCCGATATGGAGGTGTTCGAATTTGAACAGGAGGTGTATGAAAGTGCATTGGTTCCGGCAAGTTTCGAACGGATATTGCAGCAGATGGAAGATATTTCGCCCTTTGTGGATAACATCCTGATTTACCAATATCAGGGGATGATGAGCAAACCCGGTTCGGTGGCTCCGACCGGACGACAGGATTCTTCCTTGCTCTATACCGACTACATGAAATGGAGAAAATCTCAATTGTAAACCGAAAACAAAACTGGATATGAAGAACATATTATTAATGATTTTGGTTTGTGTTTCCCTGACAGTTTCGGCTACCGGCAAATGGAAAACGTTGCGACTGGACGAAGAAAGTTCTCCTAAAAATGATGTGGTTGCCCTGTCTTTCGATAAATCCGGCGCATTGTGGGCCGGAACTTCTTTTGGAGTATACCGGCAAGTGGCTACAGACTGGCAGTTGCAGGGTACGGAAAATATTTATGTGCAGAGCCTGTATATCGACCGGAATGATACGAAATGGGTCGGGCTGTGGGCTGGCGGACTCTGGCGGTGTTGTACTGGCGGAAGCTGGGAAAAGCTCGAAAAGGCAACTTCAACCGGTTGTATTAATACCATCAATGGCGATCAACAGGGTAATATCTGGATTGGCGACTGGGGTGGTGGTCTTACACAAATTGCTTCGGAGAGCGAAAATCTTACAACGTATAAAGCGGATAAGGTGGCGCTTGGCGATAATTCGGTGAATGCTGTTGCTCAGGATACAAAAGGGAAAATGTGGTTCGGAACCTATCATGGCGTTTCTTCTTTGGATCAGGGTAAATGGACGCTGTACAACAAATCGAACAGCCGCTTGCCCAATGAGGATGTATATGCGCTTACGGCTGCTCCTGACGGTGGTCTTTGGATTGGAACCTGCAACGGTTTAGCCTGTTTGAAAGAGGGGAAGTGGAGCGTATTTACAACGGCAAACAGCGCATTGCCCTGTAATCTGATTTTGTCGTTGGCGGTAGATAAGCAAGGGTGTCTCTGGGTTGGGACTCCCAACGGAGTTGCTCGTTTTGATGGCAAAAAATGGACTGTTTACAACCAGCAAAATTCACCGTTACCAAATGATCGGATACAATGTATCACGATAAAAGGCAGCGCCGTTTACCTCGGAACAAGTAAAGGAATTGCAGTATTTACAGAACAATAAACACTACAAATAGATGAAGCGTTTTTTAGTGATGATGAGTCTTGTAAGCAGCTTTTTCGCTTACGGACAGAAGACGATCGATACCGATGTGCTGATCGTTGGAGGAGGCGCAAGCGGTACTGCGGCTGCTATTCAGGCAGCACGTGCCGGAGTGAAGGTGGTGGTGACCGAAGAGACAACCTGGCTGGGAGGTATGCTGACGGCAGCCGGTGTCTCGTGTACCGACGGCAATCATCAGTTGCCATCGGGTCTCTGGGGCGATTTCCGTGAACGGTTGTATGCTCATTACGGTAGTCCCGAAGCTGTACATACCGGTTGGGTGAGTTATACGCTCTTCGAACCGTCGGTCGGAAACCGTATCTGGAAACAGATGGTGGCCGAATATTCTTCTATTCAGGTACTTTACAATACAAAATTATTGAGCCTGCACAAAAACGGAAAGACCTGGCAAGCTATCGTGAAGGGAAAATCACAGACAAACATTACGGCCAAAATTGTGATCGACGGCACCGAACTGGGCGATGTGGCCAAACTATGCGGTGTGAAGTACGACATCGGAATGGATGCCCGCAGCCTGACCGGGGAGCCGCAGGCACTCGAAAAAGGCAATAACTACATTCAGGATATGACGGTGGTGGCGATTCTGAAAGATTATGGCAAAGAAGCCGACAAAACCATCCCCATGCCAAAGGGGTACAATGAAAAAGAATATGCCTGTACCTGCAAAGAGGTTTGTGATGACTATTCGAATCCTCGAATTACGGAAATGAATTCTTGTGAAATGATGATGACTTATGGAAAATTACCCAATGGTAAATATATGATCAATTGGCCCAATCAGGGCAATGACTATTATGTCAATGCCATTGAGATGAACGAGAAAGAGAGAAAAGCGGCTTATGATAAAGCCCGTCTCTTTACGCTGGGTTACGTCTATTTTTTGCAAACGAAGCTCGGGCTGAAAAATCTGGGGTTGGCTGATGATGAATTTCCTACGACGGATAAGCTGGCATTTATTCCTTATCACCGCGAGTCGCGACGCATTCACGGATTGGTACAGTTCCGCTTTCAGGATATCAAAACACCTTACGATTTGCCCGAAAAATATTACCGTACCGGCATCGCCGTGGGCAACTATCCCTGCGATCATCACCGTATCAAGTGTTGTCCCAATCCTCCGAAACTCGAGGGGACGGGTTCTATTCCGGCTTTCAGCATTCCGGCAGGAGTTATGATTCCGAAAGATGTAGATGGCTTGCTGGTTGCCGAAAAATCGATTTCGGTCACCAATATCGTGAACGGAAGTACCCGTTTGCAACCGGTGGTAATTGAGCTCGGACAAGCAGCCGGAGCCTTGGCTGCACTGGCGGTTAAAGAGGCGAAAAGTCCCAAAGATATCGATATCCGAGCATGGCAATCGGCTCTTTTGCAGAGTAAAGCCTTTATTATGCCTTATCTCGATGTGAAACGTGAAAGTCCTTTCTGGGAGAGCGTACAACGAATTGGAGCCACGGGCATTATCAAAGGAATTCCCGAAGCGTACCAGTGGGAAAATCGTATGTGGTTCAAACCCGACACGACCGTGACAAAGGCTGAATTTAGTGCCGGAATCGACGATTATGCTCCGGGCATTGTGCCTCCGTGTAAAGAACAGACATTGCTGACTGTGGGCGATGCGGTGAAAGATGCCTGGTTGCTCTATTCAAAGATGATTCAGCCGGTGGACGAGTCCGTGTTCACCGGCGAAGTAAGCCGTGAATGGCAAAAGCTGTTCGGGCCTTATGAAGCCGATAAACCGATCACCCGTTTACAACTGGCCGTACTACTCGATAAATCAGTCAATCCTTTTGCCCGGAAACAGGTCGACTTCAAAGGAAATTTCATTAACCACTAATCATTAATAATTAATCATTGACTTATGTTTTCTACCCGACGCGATTTTATGAAAAAGGCAGCCCTGGCAACGGCGGCTGTCGGTGTGGGCGCATCGCTCATCAGCGCCGATTATAAAGCCAACGATCCAGATCTGGAGTTTCTCTATAATTTGAAAAACGATGAACAGAAGCGGAAGCAACAGGCAGATAAAACTCATTTCAAAGACGACAAATACCGCATTATCCCGAAGGGTGAGGGTTTGCCGATTACCGGTACTTTTCTGGACGAGATCACCTGGGATATTCCTTCGCAAAACTGGGGCGTGGAGGCCTGGGATCGTGATTTTGCGGCTATGAAACATGCCGGTATCGACACCGTGGTAATGATTCGCGGAGCGTTCGGTCGCTACATGACTTTCCGCTCGGAGATGTTGATGAAATACGAGGGCAATTACATGTACGAACCGGCTCAGGATCTGCTTGGAATGTTTCTCGATCTGGCCGATAAATACGGCATGAATTTCTATTGCGGTATTTTCGATACAGGACGTTATTGGTTGAGCGGCGATTATAAAAAAGAGGTGGATATCAATAAGTTGTTTATTGATGAAATCTGGTCGAAATACGGTCATCACAAATCGTTTCACGGATGGTATCTTTCGCAGGAGGTGAGCCGCCGCTTAGGGGGTATCATCGAATCTTTTGCCGAAATCGGACGTCATGCCAAAGAGGTGTCGGGTGGAAAACCCTGTTTGATTTCGCCGTTTATTCATGGCGTGAAAACCGATCAGGTGATGGGAGGCGACAAGGCGACTACCGTGGAGCAGCACACCAAAGACTGGACGGAAATTCTTTCGGCTATCAAGGGGTCGGTGGATACGCTGGCATTTCAGGATGGACAGGTCGATTATCATGAACTGAAAGATTACCTGATTGCCAACAAAGAACTCTCCTCGAAATTCGGAATGCATTGCTGGACCAACGTCGAGTCATTCGATCGCGACATGCCGATCCGCTTTTTGCCTATTCGTTGGGACAAACTCATTAAAAAGCTCAAACATTCGCAGGAGGCCGGGATGGAAAAAGCGATCACGTTTGAGTTTTCGCATTTTATGAGTCCGAATTCGGCTTATCAGCAGGCCGGAAATCTCTATAAATTGTATTGCGAACATTACGGCATTCGGGTGTAGGAATACCGGATTGACCGTTAAGAAATTTAGAAATATGAAGAAAATTATAATTGCAGGAGCTTTGCTGGTATCGTTGTCTGCGTTTGCCGGACAGCCGCAACCGTTAAAGCATATCTCGTTCGAGACGTATAAAGACAAAGTAGCCGGCGGTTGGGCCGGAAAAATGATCGGTGTGGAGTATGGCGCCGCTTTTGAATTTGTGCACGACAATGAGCTGTTTGATGGCGAAGTGCCCTGGGATAAAGCCAAGGTAAAAGAGGCGTTGGCCAACGACGACTTATATGCTCAGATGAGTTTTATGATGGTGATCGACAGCCTGGGACTTATTTGTCCGGCTTCGGAGGTAGCGGCTTCGCTTGCCAACGCCAGGTTCGAATTGTGTCACGCCAACCGTATGGCGCGTCGTAACTACTGGCGGGGCATCATGCCTCCTCTAAGCGGTAATCCGAAGTACAACATGCATGCCGACGATATCGATTTTCAGATCGAGTCCGATTTTGCAGGATTTATCAATCCCGGAATGCCTCAAACTGCCGAACGTTTGTGCAATCGTCTGGGACACATTATGAACTATGGCGATGGTGTGTATGGCGGCATGTTTGTGGCGGCTATGCATACGCAGGCTTTCTTCGGAAGCAATGTCGAGACGGTGATCCGTCAGGCCTTGAAGTCTATTCCGGCCAAAAGCCAGTATGCACAATGTGTTCGGGAAATTCTTGCAGGTTACAAGCAGCATCCCGATGATTGGCGCAAGACATGGAAAGCGTTTACCGATAAATGGGGAGAAACCGATATTTGCGTACCCAACCATCCTTTCAACGAAGATGCCAAGTTCAATGGGGCTTACGTCGTTTTGGCTCTTCTTTATGGCAACGGAGATATGGAAAAGACAATGGAAATTGCCGTCCGTTGCGGGCAGGATACCGATTGCAATGCGGCTACAGCGGCAGGTGTGTTGGGCGTAATGAAGGGATATGCTGCTTTGGATTCCGAGTCGAAAAAGTATATCGAAGAGGTCGCCGATAAAGATTTCATCTATACCAACTATACTTTCCACAAAGCCATCGACCGCTGTTTTCAGTATGCCAAAGAGAATGTGCAAAAGAATGGAGGCAGATTGGAGAGCGATGCATTTTTGATCCGTGAGCAACAACCGACGGCTCTCTATCCGCTCGAACAGTCGTTTCCGAATATTCGTTACAGCTACGAAACAGTAGTGACGCAACCGGCAGACTGGAGCTTTAAAGGCGACTGGAAAGATTTTGTGATCGGTCGTGGCGATAATTCCGTTTTTAAGAATTCGGTTACCCCGGGCGATGAATGTACGCTCACTTTTACCGGCAAAGCCATTTTGCTCGAAGGTTATTGTCACAACAACGGAGGAATGGCTAAAGTCTATCTCGATGGTAAATACATCAAAACAATCGACTTTTATTATCGCGAGGAGGCCGGCATCTATCTTGGTAACCGTGCTCATCTTTATCATGAACTGAACCTGACTCCCGGCAAACATACCTTGCGATTGGTAACGGTCGGTGATAAAAATCCGAAATCGACCGGAAATAATGTCTGGGTGGAACGGGCGATGATTTATAAATAGAACAAAGAGTAAAGAACAAAGACGGAATATTTCAGCTTCTACTGACTACCGTCTACTAACTACAATTAAAAGAGTATGTTGAAACGCAGTGCTGTATTGATTTTTTGTGTGGTTGTTTGTGCGTTAATGAACATGAGTGTCGTTTCGGGCAAAGAGAAACCGAAGTATATGTGGTTTGATGCCGAGGCAAATTTTAAGCGATTGAGTACGCCCGATTCGATTATTTATTACCTGAAAACCATCAAAGACGCCGGATTTACCGATGCCGTGTTGGATGTAAAAACCATTATGGGCGAGGTGTTGTATCAGAGTAAACTGGCTCCCTTTTTTGAACAATATGATGGGGTGACGCATCTGCGCGATTACGATATGCTTGCTATCTTTATCAGGGAAGGGCATCGGTTGGGTTTGAAAGTGCATGCTTCGCTGAATATTTTTGCCGGCGGGCACAACTATCTGAACCGGGGAATCATCTATACCACGAATCCGCAATGGCAATCTGTTGTGTATGTCAACGGTAAACTGATGCCTATTTCCGAGAAAAAGTGGGCGTACGACGGAATGCTCAATCCGGTCAATCCCGAAGTGAGGGTTTACGAACTGAATGTACTGAAAGAATTTGTCGGTAAGTACAAGTCTCTTGATGGCATCGTATTGGATCGCGTACGGTTCGATGGTATCGATGCCGATTTTAGTCCGCTATCCAAGTCGGAATTTGAAAAGTATGCCCGCGTGAAACTCGATCGTTTTCCCGAAGATATTATCGAATGGAAACTGAAAGACGGAGTATGGAGTTGGGAACGCGGCAAATATTTCAGGCAGTGGATCGAATGGCGGGCCGGAATTATCGGCCGCTTTTTTCGTGATGCACGGGCTGCTGTCAAGAAGATTAATCCGCAACTATCGTTCGGCGACTATACCGGTTCGTGGTATCCGGTGTATGACGAGGTGGGCGTCAATTGGGCTAGTCCGAAATACGATCCGTCAAAAGAGTACGACTGGGCGGCTCCGGCATATAAAAAGAGTGGTTATGCCAATCAGCTCGATGTTTACATGACCGGGCTCTATTACAATGAAGTGACCATCGACGAAGTGAATAAATTGAATGAAGTGAACTCCAAAAACAGGGTGGAGGCTTCGATGGGAAAAACGAAAGATTACTGGTACTCGGTAGAAGGTGGTGCGAAGTTGGCGAAAAAGGTGACTGCCGGAGCCGTGCCTGTTACCGGTAGCATTCTGGCAAGCCTCTACAAAGATCCGGTTCAGTTCCAGCGTGCCGTGCGAATGTGTTGCGAGAAAACTGACGGACTGATGGTGTTTGATATCAGCGATGTGATACGGAATAATTGGTGGAATTACCTGAAACAAGCTATAAACGAAAAATAAATAGATAAAATATGAGTGCTCAAAAACGATCCAACGCAATCGATGCGTTACGGGGCTATGCAATCTTGACAATGGTGTTGTCGGGAGCTGTGGCCGATACGTTACCGGCCTGGATGTATCACGCGCAAACACCGCCGCCCGATCATCTTTTCCGTCCCGATATTTTCGGAATCTCTTGGGTCGATCTGGTTTTTCCGTTCTTCCTTTTTTCAATGGGAGCGGCCATGCCCTTCTCGCTAGGTTCCAAAGCGGAGAAAGGGGTGCCGCTGCGTAAGTTGCTTTTCGATTCGTTGGTTCGCGGGTTACAGCTGGCCTTTTTTGCTATCTTCATTCAGCATATGTACTCTTTTTCTCTCAGCAATCCGCAGGATTATCGGGCCTGGTTTACCACGCTGAGTGCTTTTGCTTTGTTGTTCCCCATGTTTATGCGGTTGCCCTGGCAAATGCCGGCCTGGGTGCATCATGCCATAAAGGTGGGAGCTTATCTGATTGCTGTGATTATGCTGGCGACAGTAACGTATGCAGATGGAAAGCATTTTGATCTGAACTACAGCAATATCATTATACTGTTGTTGGCCAACATGGCGATGTTCGGTTCGGCTATCTACCTGCTGACGCGCACGCGTCCTTGGTTGCGGGTGGCAGTTTTGCCATTCATTATGGCCATTTTGCTCTGTTCAACCGATGCTTTCAACGGTTCGTGGCAAAAGGCGTTGTTCGATTTTTCTCCGTTTCCGTGGTTGTATAAATTCAACTTTCTGAAATACCTCTTTATCGTTATTCCGGGAACCATTGCCGGCGAGTATGTGCGCGAGTGGTTTATTCGTCCGGCAACAGATGAGGCAAGAGGAAAAGAGAAGAGGACTGCGGCATTGCTTGCCGTGTTAGGCGTTGTGCTGATTGTTATTAATCTTTACGGACTATTCAGTCGCCATCTGGTGTTCAATCTGGGGGCAACTACGGTTTTGTTGGCAGTAGGCTGGTTGCTGGTGCGTCGTGCCGAATCGTCTTTCTTCTTGTTGTGGCGCAAGCTTTTCCGGGCTGGGGCGTTGTTGCTCCTGTTGGGCCTCTTTTTCGAAGCCTTTGAAGGTGGTATTCGCAAGGATTATGCTACCTTTAGCTATTTCTTTGTCACGTCCGGACTTGCCTTTATGGCTTTGATGTCATTTTCTGTGCTGTGCGACTACTTCGGTTGGCATAAGGCAACCTCATTTCTGACGCTTTCGGGGCAAAATCCGATGATTGCTTACGTGGGCGCCGATATGGTTATCTATCCGCTGTTTAATATTCTGGGTTTGCTGCCCCTGTTTTTCAAATTTTGCGCCGATGGGTGGTGGGGACTTTTACAGGGAGTAGTGATTACCGCTTTGGTAACGATGATTGCTATGTTTTTTTCAAAAATCAAATGGTTTTGGCGGACTTGAATTGTGTTGATCAAAAAATGAAATACTATGGAAGATATAAAGAATAGCAATACACTGCCCCATATTTTGGTTGTGGGAAGCAGTAATACCGACATGGTGGTCAATGCGGCTCGCTTGCCATTGCCGGGAGAGACGATTATGGGTGGTCGGTTTTTTATGAACCCTGGAGGCAAGGGTGCTAATCAGGCAGTAGCTGCAGCTCGGTTAGGCGCTTGTGTTACGTTTGTATGTAAGGTGGGGAATGATATTTTCGGACAACAAGCAATTGATACATTTAGAAATGAAGGAATTGATACTTCATCAGTTCTGACTGATGAAGAATTGCCTTCCGGCGTCGCGTTGATTACAGTAGATGCTCATGCTGAGAATTGCATTGTAGTAGCTTCGGGTTCAAATGCCAATTTATTACCGGCTGGCCTTAGCGGGGTAGAAAAGAGTGTTGAACAATCGGATGTGGTTTTGCTTCAATTGGAAATCCCGATGGAAACAGTGGAATATATTGCCGGTTTAGCAAAGGGTAAAGGTAAACGATTGATTCTGAACCCGGCACCAGCTCAAACACTCTCGTCTTCTTTGTTGAAAAATCTTTACCTGATTACTCCGAATGAAACGGAGGCCGGGCTGATTACCGGTATTAAGGTCGTTGACGATACATCGGCATGTCTGGCGGCAAAAGAACTTTGTAGGATGGGCGTTCAGCATGTTATCATTACCCGGGGATCAAAAGGAGCACTTGTTTACTCGGATCTTCAGATGGAATATGTGCCTGCAGTGAGAACAATTGCAGTCGATACAACTGCTGCCGGCGATGTGTTTAACGGAGCGTTGGCAGTTGCTCTTGGTGAAGGCAAGGCTCTTTTGGAAGCGGTCAGGTTTGCAAACCGTGCGGCTGCAATTTCGGTTACCCGGTCGGGAGCACAAAATTCGATTCCATTCAGAAGCGAACTGTAATACAAAGGTTGTCATGGCTTTACATAGTTTGTGATGTATGTTGAAGATAACGAAAAGTCAGGCATTCATGACAGAGATAAATTTAAGGCAAGTAAGAAAATAATTCATTGTCTTATGTCTTGGTTCTAAAATCTAAATACATGAAAAAGATATGTTTACTTGGAGTCGTGGTTTTCTTGTTCGGACTCAACCTATTCGCCGGTTCGCTAATGGGAAAAGAAAATCCAGTAAAAACGGTTAGCTTGTCCATACAACAATTGGCAGATAAGATAAAAGGCGGATGGGCAGGGAAAACAATCGGTTGCACCTATGGAGGACCGGTAGAATTTATGTATAACGGTACCATTATTCAAGATTATATTCCCATTAAATGGCCGGATGGGGCTATAAAAAGATACTACGATACTTCCCCCGGATTATATGACGATGTGTATATGGATCTGACTTTTGTTGAGGCTTTTGAACGATGGGGTCTTGATGTTCCGGTCGATTCGGTGGCAAAAGCATTTGCAACTGCCGGTTATCCGCTTTGGCATGCAAATCAGGTTTCCCGCAATAATATTCTTCAGGGTATTAAGCCTCCGGCATCGGGCAATTGGCAGAATAATCCTCATGCAGATGATATTGATTACCAGATTGAAGCCGATTACGCAGGACTTATGTCGCCCTGTATGCCGAATACAGCCAGTGCGTTTTCCGATAAAATCGGACATATGATTTGTTATGGCGATGGCTGGTATGGAGGCGTTTTTGTGGGAGCTATGTATGCTATGGCCTTTGAACTCAACGATGTGGAGGCTGTAGTGACGGAGGCGTTGAAAACAATTCCTCCGCAAAGTACTTTCTATCAATGTATCAATGATGTGGTGAAGTGGTATAAAAAATATCCGGGCGACTGGAAGCAAACCTGGTTTGAATGCCAAAAGAAGTGGGGAGAGGACTACGGCTGTCCGGATGGAGTGTTTACTCCTTTCGATATAGATTCAAAACTCAATAGTGCTTATGTTGTCATAGGGTTGCTTTACGGACGGGGAGATTACACTAAAACCCTCGAAATTGCTGCCCGATGCGGAGAAGATGCCGATTGTAACCCTTCTACAGCAGGTGGCATATTGGGAACGATGTTGGGCTATAGCCGGATTCCTGAATATTGGAAGAAAAATTTGTATGAAGTCGAGAACCGTAACTTTGCCTATACCAACCTATCATTGAATGATGCTTATAAACTGGGTTTAAAACAGGCTTTGCAGGTAGTTGCAAATCACGGAGGGAAGGTTACGGAATCGCAGGTTACGATTGCTTGTCAACACCCCACGCCGGTGCGTTATGAACATTCGTTCGCAGGACACTATCCTGTCGATCGTGTGGTGATAAATAAATCATTGACCCAACAGGCTGAACTGTCTTTTGAGGGAATTGGTATTGTTGTCAGGGGTTATGTCCAAAGTCCGAACCGTGATTATGTAGCTAAAGTGGCTGTTCTTGTTGATGATCAGAAAGCAGAAACTGTTTGTTTGCCAGATGCTTCGGCGCTGTCGCATCGTGTGGATTTGTTTTGGAAATACCAATTGCCTAAAGGAAAGCATTCAGTCTCTTTCAGGTGGCTTAATCCCGATAATAATGTATCGGTTAACCTTGTTGATGCGGTGATTTATTCCGATCGATTGAATTAATTTGTTTGTGTTTAACCTCTAAAATCAGATGTTTTATGTTTGTTGTACATAATTATTCATTGGCCGTCTTGTTTTGTGTTGTTACCATGATGTGTTGGGGCTCTTGGGGAAATACCCAAAAACTAGCTTCAAAAACCTGGAGATATGAATTTTTCTATTGGGATTATGTGATCGGACTTTTGTTGTTTTCTCTCATTTCAGCTCTGACGTTGGGTAGTTTCGGATCAGAAGGGCGTAGCTTTTTGCCAGATTTGGCTCAGGCAACAACCGGAAATATAGGCAGTGCGTTTTTGGGCGGCGTCATTTTTAATGCTTCCAATATTTTGCTTTCGGCAGCTATTGCTGTTTGCGGTATGTCGGTGGCATTTCCTGTAGGAGTAGGTTTAGCCTTAGTCTTGGGCGTATTGGTTAATTATTTCGGGGCAACAAAAGGAAACCCTGTCTGGTTATTTGCCGGTGTGGCGTTGATTGCTATAGCTATTATACTTAACGGGATGGCTTATAAGAAAGCATCTGCCGGTTCGTCTGCTGTTACAGGTAAGGGTATTGTTTTGTCGGTGGCAGCGGGAATTATCATGGCTTTCTTTTATAGGTTTGTTGCAGCATCGATTGATTTGGATAACTTTTCGGCTCCGGCTGCCGGTAAGATGACACCCTACACGGCGGTGTTTGTTTTTGCCGTCGGAGTGTTTGCCAGTAATTTTATTTTCAATACCATCGCCATGAAAAAACCGGTAACAGGTGAGCCTGTTTCCATTAAAGGCTATTTTCAAGGTAACCGCTCGACCCACCTGGTTGGAATCTTGGGAGGTGTAATCTGGTGCGTCGGACAATCGTTCAGCATGATTGCTTCGGGTACGGCAGGTGCAGCCATCTCCTATGGACTGGGGCAGGGGGCAACATTGATCTCTGCATTGTGGGGTATCCTTATTTGGAAAGAGTTCAGGGGTGCACCGGCTTCTTCCACCAAACTCAACATTGCCATGTTTTGCTTCTTTATCGTCGGACTGGCGTTCCTTATTATAGCCGGAGCTTAATGCAATGAAATCCGGTTATCCGGGTCAATCGAAAAGTTGTTTGACGGCTGTGATATTTTCGCCGTTGCATTCGTACCAACTGAAATCTTTTACTTCGCTGGGAGAACAAAGCGACAGTGCGGTTAGTCCTTGCATGGGGCTTTCGACCCGTTTTTTTCCGGATAAGTGAAGCTCTTTTACACCCAATGTTTCGGTAATGATTTTTGCATTGCCGGGATTGATTCCACCTCCCGGAAGGATGATAATTTTGTCTTTGGCTGCTTCAACCAGTTGCTGTAGCATGGGCAGCCCTTCCATAACGGAGTTTTTACAACCGGAAGTGAGCACGCGGTCAACGCCGCAATCGATCAGTTTTTGCAGCTCTTGAAGCGGATCGACGCATTGATCGAAAGCGCGGTGAAAAGTCACTGACATGGGGCGTGCAACGTCAATGAGTCGTTTCAGGGCTTCTGTATTGATGGTGGTGTCGCCGTTGAGAATTCCGATCACGACACCGTTGACGCCCATTTTCTTGCATATCTGGATCTCTTTCTCGATCGCTAAGAGTTCAGTGGTATCATAAACAAAATCGCCAACCCGTGGTCGAATCAAAACATGTAATGGAATGCTGACGGACTCGCGTACTAACTCAATGGTTCCGACAGAAGGAGAGAGTCCTCCTTCGGCAAAACCGGAACAAAGTTCAATACGATCGGCTCCGTTATTTGCCGCAACTAAAGCCGCATTGGGCGTGAAGGCAGCAGTTTCTATCAAAATATAAGACATGGTAGATATTGTTGTTTTTAACAAGTTTTTTACTAATATGCTCCTGGAAGATAGTTGCTTTTATTTAACACTTGGTAGTTTATTAATTAAGAAAATGCAGTGATAATTTTTTTTTGTTCTGGTCATAGTTTCAACTGAAATTATATATAACTTTACATATCGAATTTGACCATTTATTGGTTTTTATTATCACAGAATTGATAAGTTTGACTAATAATCAGATTTAAACTTTGAATAAGAGATCCGTTCTTCTCTTCAAAAAATAAAGAGACCGAGCGACAATCCGATGAAAAGAAGATTGTCTATTGGGTAAATTGTATGATAAACACAGAAAAGAATTTTGCCGAACGTTTGCGTAGCGACGATAAGAAAGTGATAGATGAAATATTTGCTTTATATCACATAAAGATATTTCGGTTTTCTGTGTCTTATCTTAAGAACGAAGATGATGCGTACGATATTGTACAAGAAGTGTTTATTAAAATATGGGAAGCACGTTTTTCGCTGAAGTCGGATACAAATTTTGACGCATTTATTTTTACGATTGCAAAAAATGCGGTAATGTCTCTTTTCAGAAAACGGCTTAGCGAACAAAAATACCTCGATTACCTTTCAGAGTCGGCAGTTTCAAATGCTCTCGATACAGAAGAGCAAACCGACTATGTTTTTCTGCGGCAAAAGTACGAACAACTTGTGGAAACATTGCCTGTGAAACGGAAAGAAATTTTTCTGTTGAGCAGGGAAAAAGGCCTTAGCAATAAAGAAATTGCATTAAAACAAGGTGTTAGCGAAAAAACCGTAGAAGACCATATCACCAAAGCCCTGGCTTATCTGAAAAAACAGTTAAGTAGTTACGGCATCTGGACTCTCCTTTTCTATTTCCTTTTTGTTGAATAAGCAATTTGAGATTTATACCTCGAATAGCACTGTTTTGCAATGTCATTTTCCTCTCATTACAACCACAGCATCAGCCCTCTCTTTAATGTCAGCAGGTAGCTGATTGCTATTACCTTGCTGTAAATAAACATTCCGTGTTTTTTATTTAAGCAAAAACAGCATAATTAGTCGACTGGCAAAATAGAAATAGACAAATTACCTCTGTTTTAGACAAATCTGTTTTATATCCTGTTTGATTCTGGTTGTTATTTTTTTTGAAAAAAGAAGACGGAATAAGTCTCTGTGTAATGTTAGCACAAATTTTTGAAGTTTGAAATAAGAAGGAATCTCGTTGATAAATAAATAATTAACATGAAAAAAGTCTCAATCGGAAGATAAGCTGCTATTTTTGTTACTTAATGTATTTTACGGGATACGAACAAAAACACAGACAAGAAAATAAATATTGCATTTTGATGAAAAAAAATTACAAACCGAGCAGGGGTTAATAAAGAGTAAAACGTTATACATATAGATTAAGGCAAAAATGGAGAATCTTATTGTGAAATACTATAGAGGGAATTACACCAGAAAAGATCTGGAAAAAGTGAAAGAGCTCTTCGAGAGAGAAGAGTCTGACGCGCAATTGTCGGATATTATGAAAATGCAATGGAACCTGACCGACGATGATGCGATAGGAGACAAAGAACGTTTTGATTCAGTACTGGAAAATATTCATAGTTCCATTGATATTGCAGAAAGGAAGGAATCGGCGATGAGACGCTTTTTTATCGGATTTTCTAAGATAGCAGCAATTCTGATTATACCTATTGTGGCCGTCTTTTTCTTTTTGCAACATAACCAGTCGAAAAGCAAGCTCGAAGCGCAAAATATAATTTCTGCTCCACGGGGATCTGTAAAGCAGTCTATTCTTCCTGACGGGACTAAAGTCTGGCTAAACTCAGGAAGCAGTCTGGCATATAAAGGTAGTAGTTTTAACAATAAAATCAGAAAGGTAACCCTTACCGGTGAGGCTTACTTCGAGGTTACAAAAAATCCGTCCCGTCCTTTCGTAGTACGTGGCAACGAAGTTTCGGTCAAAGTTCTCGGAACCAAATTTGATGTCAGATCTTATAGAGAAGACACAAAAGTAAATGTAACACTGATGGAAGGTTCTGTTCGTTTAACAGACTCGCAGGAAGTGCCTTCTGATTTATGTACCCTTAAACCAGATCAACAAGCAAGCCTGAATAAACAATCGGGTAAGTTGGTTGTTAAGCAAGTAGATGCCAGCAAAGCCAATGAATGGATGCGTGGTAATTTGCTTTTTGACGATGAAGAACTGGATCAGATTGCGCATTGTATCGAAAGAGAATACAATGTGACGGTTAAATTTAAGGACGACGCAATTAAACATTTGAGATTTTACGGAAAGTTCAGGAAAACCCAGCCTTTGGATGATATATTGAATATTGTTGTTTCCAAACAAAACTTTCACTATACGAAGAAAGGAAATACTATTGTTTTTTTAAGTAATCAATAGCAGTCTCATACAGCTATTATATGCTTAGATAAATTCAATACTTTTTTAGGTAATAAGGTTATATCTCGGATTTAAGATTCGGGAACCTTGGCGAGGGGTTGAATATGTGAGGGTGAAGAGAGATGAAAATGTGACGGATGAAAAGGTCAGTGCTTAAACATTATTGAATATTATTATCCCGAGGCACGTGTAACGGTTTTATCGTTGCATTGCCCGGGAGCATATAATATGAGCGACACACATCAATTTTTAATTTTAATTTTTTATCAGGTATGAGAAAAACAATGACTTTGCTATGTCTATTTATAGGCATATGTTGGGCTTCGGCTCAAACAAAGATTACTGGTACTGTGATTTCTTCTGATGACGGGCAACCAGTTATCGGTGCTACAGTTGTAGCCAAAGGAACCTCAGTCGGTACTGTAACCAATGTTGATGGTAACTTTACTATCAGCCTGCCTTCAGGTTCTAAAACGTTGGTTATTTCTTATGTGGGTATGGCAACTGTAGAAGCTGCACCTCAAAACGGAATGAAAATTACTTTGAAAGCAGACACAAAACAAATTAAAGAAGTGGTAGTTACTGCCTTAGGTATTCAACGAGACAAAAAAACTTTGGCATATTCTTCTCAACAGGTAAGTGGTGATGAAATGCTAAAGGCAAAAGATATCAACTTTATGAATAGCTTGAGTGGCAAAGCAGCAGGTATTGAAATCAAGAAAAGCGTTTCTGGTGCGGGTGGTTCTACCCGTACTGTACTTAGAGGTAGCAAATCTTGGAGCCAGTTGAGTGAACCATTATACGTAATTGACGGTGTTCCAATGGTAAACCATAAAGGAGACCAGTCTGGTATGTGGGGAGGAACCGACGAAGGTGACGGTTTGTCTCAAATTAACCCAGACGATATTGAAAGCGTAAGTATCTTGAAAGGTTCCAATGCTGCAATTCTTTATGGTAGCCAGGGTGCTAACGGTGTGGTTATCATCACTACTAAAAAAGGAAAAGAGGGTACAACTAACGTAACGTTCAGCTCTAGTACATTGTTCGAAAGCGTTATGTCAACACCAAACCTTCAATACAAATATGGTAGTGAAGGAGGTGCAAAAGAAAGTTGGTCATATACTCCGGGCAATTATGCAAGCAATTATGTGAAAGATTTCTTTCAAACAGGAGCAAACCTTGTAAATACGGTTTCTATCAGCGGCGGCAACAACAAAACTACAGCTTATTTTTCTTATGGTAATACTTTGGCATCGGGTGTTATCCCTAACAATAAGTATGTTAAGAACAATGTTACTTTCCAACAATCAACCAAGCTGTTGAATGATAAATTAACAGTACGTTCTAATGTAATGTTGACTTCAGAGAAAGCTAATAACCGTAATACAGCTGGTTATTATTTGAACCCTCTGACAGGCCTTTATTTATTTCCAAGAGACAAAGATTTTAGCTCTTATCAAAATAATTATCAGGTATTCAGTAAAGATAGAAATATGTATCTGCAAAACTGGTTCGTAGCTGACCACATGCAGTCTAACCCTTACTGGTTGATCAACAAACAACCTAAAACCGACCTTACTAAGCGTGTAATTGCAAGCGTTTCTGCAGATTATCAGATTTCTAAAAAAATCAAATTCCAGACTCGTGCAAGCTATGATTATGCAGTGAAATCATACGAACAGAAATACTATGCCGGAGGGAACACTGTAAACATCTCTGAAAATGGTAGATGGAGTTATAAGAAATTTGACGATATGATGATGTATACCGATGGAATCTTTACTTATACAGATAAGTTTGGTGATTTCAGCGTGAATGGCGTTTTAGGAGCCAGCTACCAGAAATCAGTTTTGGGCAATGGTGTTAGCGTTGATAATGGAAGCAATTCGTTATTATATCCAAATGAATTTTATTTCCAAAATCTGCCGACCAATGTTCAGGTTCAGTCTACTTATAGCGGTGAGGTTATTAAAGAAGGGGCTTTTGCCAATGCTCAGATCGGTTACAAAGATATGATTTATCTTGATCTTTCAGGCAGAAATGACTGGTCGTCAACTCTGGTAGGTACAGGCAATGACTCTTATTTCTACCCTTCATTTGGTTTGACCGGCATTTTGAGTCAAATGGTTAAGATGCCTTCCGCGGTTACCTTTGCTAAAGTTCGTGCTTCTTATGCAAAAGTAGCTAACGATGTTCCATTCAATAAAATTAGTGCAGCTAATACAATCAATAGCAGCGCAGGCATTGATAAGAACACAGTAGCTCCGTTCACAAATGCAAAACCTGAAATGTTGACTACTATTGAAGTGGGTACAGACTGGAGATTCTTTGGCGGTCGCTTAGGTCTTGACTTTACATACTATAACATTGCAAGTACGAACCAGTTTATTTCAAGCTCTAATGTAACAGCAGCTCAGCAGCTGAATGGCTATAGTTCATTCTATTATAACGCTGGTAAAATTGTAAACAAAGGGCTCGAAATCGTATTGACCACTATCCCGGTTAAGAGTAGAAACCTTGAATGGAAATCTACATTCAACTTCTCCAGAAACGTAAATAAAATTGTAGAACTTGTACCTGGATATCCTGACCGATATATTGATATGGGTGCTTCAGAAGGTTATGTGCCTCGTTTGTATCAGGGTGGTTCTTTCGGCGATATTTACGGGTTAAAGTTCGTTCGTAACAGTAGTGGACAAATTATTCTTGATGCAACAACCGGAGCCCCAACAAAAACAAAGGACCCACAATATTTGGGTAACCTTGAACCAAAATTTAGTTTAGGTTGGAGTAATGGTTTCTCATACAAACAATTTGCATTGAACTTCCTTGTAAATGCAAAAATTGGTGGAAAATGTTTCAGCCAGACAGAAGCGATCCTTGATGGATATGGTGTTAGCGAACGTACAGCTGTAGCCAGAGATAACGGCGGTGTTGCCATCAACGCTATTAAGGGTACAACTCCTGTTACAAAGATTGATGCCAAATTGTATTATACAACTGTTGGTGATCGAAATGGCGTTTCAGAAGCTTATGTTTATGATAGAACAAACATTCGCTTGACACAGCTTTCTCTTTCTTACGACCTGAACGTTAGCAAACTGAAAATTCCAGTAAAAGCTGCATCAATTTCATTGGTTGGTAACAACCTGTTCTTTATCTACAAGAAAGCTCCTTACGATCCGGAACTTACTATGAGTACCGGTTTGGGCTCTCAATCGTTGGATAACTTCAACGTTCCTTCAACCAGAACTTATGGTTTCAACCTCAAGGTTTCATTCTAATAAATTGAGAATATGAAAAAACTAATATATTTTGTAATGGCAGCACTCTTATTGAGTGCATGTACCAGTGAATTTGATAAGGCGAATCAAAACCCTTACGAAATTACAAATCAATCTCTTACCCAGGATTTTAATCATATTGGATCTTTTTTTCCGACCATTATGAGTAATTTCTTCGGACACCAGATTGAAGAAAACCTTGTTGCAGAATCATTCTGCGACTACATGGCCACTCCAACTCCTTTTGCAAGCGGTGTTAACAATACCACGTACTACATCCGTTGGAACACGTATTGGGATCGTATCTATAACAATGTAATGTCTCCGGCAAGTCAGGTTATTAACATAGCAGATCAGGGTGGTTATACAATGTTTTCTGCGTGGGCAAAATTGATGAAGATTCTGGGTATGTCTCGTCTGACAACCTATCATGGTCCGGTGATTTATTCTAACTATGGTTCTGCGACAAACGGAGGCACCTATGATAGTGAATCTGAACTTTACAATGCCTTCTTTACGCAGCTGGATGCTATTCAATCAACATTTGCGGCTAATCCTACTTATACCGGATTTAAGAAATTTGATGCAAGTTATGGCAGTAAAAATGAAAGTGAAATATTAGCATGGAGAAAATTAGTTAACTCTTTGCGTTTGCGTTTAGCTATCCGTATCTCGAAAGTGGCTCCGGCTATTGCAAAAACGCAGGGAGAAAAAGCCATTGCAGACCCAGCCGGTTTGATTTTGTCTAACGATGATAACTTTACGATTTCTTTGTACGGACAGAAGTTGTATCTTTCAATTATCTGCTTCGAATGGGACGATACCCGTATGTCAGCGGGCATGGAATCTTTCCTTGTAGGTTTGAAAGACCCTCGTATTACAAAATACTTCCAACCTGCGACAAAAGCATCTTTGTATGCTGACCATACCGATTATCCATATAAAGGAATTCGTAATGGGGCAAAATTGGTTGCAAAAGACGATCATACACCTTGTTCTAAGATCAATGATAGCTTTAAAAGTATTACAAAACGTAACTATCTAGCTGCATCTGAAGTTTATTTCGATTTGGCTGAAGCTGCATTAAGAGGTTGGGCAGGTGCAGGTGATGCTAAAACTAACTACGAAAACGGAGTGAAAATGTCATTCGCTGATTGGGGTGCCGGAGGAGTTGATGCTTATTTAGCTGATGATACAAGCAAACCTATTAACTATGTTGATCCTGTTTATGATGGTGTAATCAACAGTTTCACTTCACGTTCTACAGTAACGGTCAAATGGAATGATTCTGATACTCCTGAACAAAAACTGGAAAAAATCATTACCCAGAAATGGATCGCTGGTTTCTTTAATCCGAACGAACCTTGGGCTGACTTCCGCAGAACAGGTTATCCTAAACTACCTACAGTCTATAAAAACGATAGTAGTTCAGACTGGGGTGTGATTCCTGCTGGTGAATGGATCAAACGTATGCCTTTCGTTGACTCAGAAAGATCTGGTAATGCAACAGGTGTTAAAAACGCTGTTACGACAATGAAGGGCGCAGACTTGATTTCCACTCGTTTGTGGTGGGATACAGGAGCTGCAAACTTCTAATTCAAAAATGAGTGCACTTCCTTTTATGGGAGTGTACTCTTCTTAAATATCTATTCTGCGTAAACCTATGAATTATTATTGTATAGCTGACAGATTTAGGAACAAATAACCCATCATTTATCTAGTATGATCTGTTGGTAAATATATTTTTCTCGCTAATTGAAAGTGCTGATGAATCCTCATATATGTGTTGTTGATTGTGTGTAAAGTAATGAGGACGTGTTGATGGAGAGTATAGCCAGAAAGAAAAGCATGCAGGATAGATTTTCATGCCCTTTCGCAATTTATTTGCGGAAGGGCTATTTAAGTAAAAAAACAGATGTTTTTTATCTCTGTTGATATTCAATGAGTTGTATATTGATAACCGAGTGTTGGTGAAAACGAGATGATTATAAAGGAAACGCAATTCAATAAAACGACTTCCCGATCAGATAAGTAAAAGTATTCGTACTATATTTGCTTAATAATCTACACTAACCCAAAACGATGAAGCGTTTATTGATATTAGCTGTGATTTGTTACTCAACTGTGGTATTCGCGCAGGTTAAAAAAGTGACCATCACTCTTCAAAATGTCACTGTAAAAACAGCATTGGAAGCCTTACAAAAGCAAACAGATCTTTCTCTGTGGTTCAATACCCGGGATGTAGATCTGAATAAGATTGTGTCTGTTAAATTGCAGTCAAAGTCAATAGATGACGCGCTTGACGCTATACTTACTGGTCAGCAGGTTTGCTATGAACTGAAGTCTGATCATATAGTTATTACCAGAAAAACTAATTTTAGTCTGTTCCAACAAAACCAGACTACTACAGTAGATCGAAAAGTGACTGGTACTGTTACAGATGAAAACGGTCAGCCGATGCAGAATGTAGTGGTGAGAGAGAGACGATCCCGGGTTGGAACTATTACCGACGAAAACGGGCGATTCTCACTCAATATCCCGGCAGATACAAAAACGTTACAATTCTCATGCTTGGGAATGTTGCCGTTGGAGTTTCCTGCATATAATGGCATGAAAGTGCAAATGCAGCAAGATGACCGGGAAATGGGTGAAGTGGTAGTAACGGCACTGGATATTAAAAGAGATAAAAAATCACTTCCTTATTCATCTCAATCTATTGATGCTGATGAAATATCAAAAGGAAGAGATATGAATCTGGCTTCAAGCCTGAGTGGAACAGTATCAGGCATTAACTTATTACAAAGTGAATCAGGAGCCGGAGGTTCAACCAAAATTACTTTAAGAGGACCAAAAAACATTACATCAACCAACCAACCTCTATTTGTCATTGACGGGGTACCGGTATCTAATTACCAGACTTCAGATCCCTATGGATTTTATTCCGGCCGTGACAGTGGTGATGGTTTATCAAATATCAATCCTGACGAAATTGAAAGTATGACCATCCTGAAAGGTGCAAATGCTGCGGCTCTTTATGGTAGTCAGGGCTCAAATGGTGTGATTCTGATTACCACAAAAAAAGGGATAGCAGGAAATACCAAAATTACGTTGAATTCGGGTGTTAAGTTTACATCTGTTTCAGAATATCCTCAGTTACAGTATGAATATGGTCAAACGTCATTGGGCGCGGATGACAGCTGGGGCGCAAAAGGAAATTACAAGAATATAATCAAAGAGTTTTTTAATACAGGAGCAACTGTTCAGAATAATATATCTCTGAGTGGCGGCAATGACAGGATAACATCTTACTTCTCTTACGGAAATGCTTATTCGTCAGGTATAATGCCGACTAACAGCTATACGAAGAACAACGTCAGCTTTCGTCAAACTTCTGCATTCCTCGAAAACCGGCTCTCGGTTTCGTCAAACGTGATGCTGACAACCGAAAGTCTTCACAATACTATACTGAACGGATATTACTGGAATCCTCTTTTGGGATTGTATAATTTCCCCAGAGGACTCGACTTTACATATTACAAAAACAATTATCAGCTACTCAATCCCATCCGTAATATAATGGCTCAAAACTGGCCGATAACGGGTAATGCAGAAGGAGAGATGAATCCTTACTGGATATTGAACAATGATCCGGACGATACAAAAACGAAACGCATAATCGGTAATTTTACTCTGAAGTATAATCTGATGAAGGGATTGTCTCTTTCAGCACGTGGTAATTACGATTATACCAATCAACTGTATGAAATGAAAGCGAAAGCCACTTCCAGTTCTGTGCTGGTGAGTGAGAACGGGCGTTACATATACTCAAATCTGAATAGCTGGCAAGCTTATGGTGATGCTTTGCTGACATTTGATAATGCAATTGCCAAAAATTTTGATTTGCATGCCGTAATTGGTGCTGCCTATCAGAAAAAGGTGGTTGGAGACGGGCTCTACATCGACAGTAATGTCTACAAACTGACCATTGTAAATAATTTTACCATACAAAACATAGCATCACTACTGGCATTTACGAATGCCCAACAGATAGCATCCCGGTTAACCAAAGAATCTGTATTCGCAAATGTCTCATTAGGATACAAAGGCCTTCTTTATCTTGATTTATCAGGCCGTAATGATTGGGCTTCGTCTCTGGCTTTCACAAACCAATTGTCGTATTATTATCCATCGGCAGGATTATCATGGATAGCGAGTCAGACGGTGAAACTGCCTAAGTTTATAAGTTATGCTAAAGTGCGGGTGTCTTTTGCCGAAGTAAGTAATGAAATTCCATCATTTATCAGTAATGCTACGGGAAGTGTCTCTGCCAACGGTTATTCCGGAAGTTTTATAAGAGCATTTACCAGTTTAAGACCTGAAATGTCAGACAACTTTGAAGCTGGGATGGATTTGAGATTATTTAATAATCGGTTGAACGTAGATTTTACCTGTTACCAGATTGAAAACCGCGATCAGTATCTGCAACTTGAGGCTTCTTCAGGCTCTGGCGGTACGGGGTGGTATGCAAATGCAGGGGATGTGCGTACAAAAGGTGTTGAAATAACTCTTAGCGCAACGCCCGTGTCAAATAAACAATTTACATGGAATAGTACTGCTAATTTCAGTAGTAATCACAATAAAATCATTACACTGGGCGATCAGCTAACGACAAGGTATTATACAATACCCGGGGGAGGAGAAGGATATGACATGAAAGTTGTTACTGGCGGATCCATGGGAGATATATATGCTTTTGCTTATGCTCGCGATAAGCAAGGAAACATTATTCTTGATGCAGATCACATACCTGCTAAGTCTACCATTGAAAAACGGGTAGGAAATGCTAACCCGGATTGGATGCTGGGTTGGAATAATAAATTTGCCTATAAAAACTTTCAATTTAGTTTTATAGTTGATGGTAAGTTTGGCGGAAAATTTGTGTCGATGACGCAGGCATACCTTGACCGAAATGGTGTTACAAAGGCAACTGCCAATGCGCGCGATGCAGGTGGTGTATATGTTTCCGGCGTAATGTCTGATGGAACAGCATGGTCAGGTTTGGTGGATGCCAAAGCATATTATACTGGAACTGCCGGACGGGGAGGTTTGATGGAACAGTATGTTTATGATGCCACGAATGTTCGTCTGCGTCAGATAGGTTTGTGTTATACGCTCAAATTACAGAGCAAAAGTAAATTGTTGAAAGACTTGAGCTTGTCTCTTGTTGCATCAAATTTGTTTTTTATCTACAAAAAGGTTCCGGGTAACCCGAACATGACGATAAGTACCGGAAATGGAACTCAGGCAGTAGAAAATTTTGGATTACCTCCGGTACGAAGTTTTACGTTTAATGTAAAAGTGAATTTATAATTATCTGCAATGATAGACAAGACGTATAATATATTGCTGATTTTTGCTTTACTGGTTACTCTCGGAGGATGTACCGGCACCTTTGAAGATACGAATACAAATCCTTATGGAGTTACCAAGGAAGATCTGATGCAGGATTATATGAATGTTGGATCTTATTTCCCGCAATTACAACAGTTTATTTATACCATCTACGGAGACTTGCAAGTGGAGCAAAACCTGACCGGAGATGCATTTGCACAATACATGGTTACTCCGACTCCGTTTATGTCGAACAGGAACAACCTGACTTACAAATTTGTATGGTACAGCAATCGCTGGAACAACGATTACGCGAACGTAATGCCTGTAATTTTCAACTTCCAGGGCTTAAAAATAGATAAACAATATCCGAATTTTTATGCGTGGGCAACAGTTCTGAAGATTTTTTCCATGCACCGGGTGACAGATGATTATGGTCCGATTATTTACAGCAATTACGGATCTTCGGATGCTATCATAAATTACGATTCACAACAAAAAGTTTATTACTCGTTCTTCTCGGAACTGGATTCGGCCATCAATAAGCTCAGTTCATATGCAGGGCAGAGTACGGGAGTTTTCAAAAAATTTGACCTTGTTTATGGCGGTAATGTAGTGAAATGGATAAAAGCAGCTAACTCTCTTCGTCTCCGCCTTGCTTTACGTATCTCCAAAGTAGATCCGGCAAAAGCGAAGCTGGAAGGGGAAAAGGCTGTTAGCCAAACATACGGGTTGATTGAAGACAATAGTGATAATTTCATGGTAGCGCTCAACAGTTATACTCATCCATTATGGACTTTCAGCAACGGATGGAGCGATTGCCGTATGTGTGCCACAATGGGTTCGATTCTTGGTGGGTATAAAGATCCCCGCTTGCCCATTTATTTCAGTCCTGCAACCGATGTTTCTATAGCTGGTAAATATGTAGGTATCCGTCAGGGTATTGACATTCCCTCGAAGAGCACATACGTGGATTTTGCGAGTGTTGGTTCCATGTATGAGACAACAAAATATGTGCAGATAATGACCGCAGCTGAAGTGGCATTCCTTAGAGCAGAAGGAGCTTTGAGAGGATGGAATATGGGAGGAACGGCTGCTTATTTCTATAAACAGGGGATAGATCTGTCTTTGAGTCAATACGGGTTGTCAAGTAATTATCCGGTTTACTCGAATGACAGTACAAGTACATTTGCGTCTTACGTTGATCCTAAGAATTCGACAAACAATTTTGCTCCTTCCAGCAATATTACTATCAAGTGGGATGAGAGTGCAACTCAGGAACAAAAACTGGAAAGAATTATTACCCAAAAATGGATTGCCCTTTTTCCTGACGGACAGGAAGCATGGTCGGAGTTTCGGCGTACCGGTTACCCGAAACTGTTGCCGGTAGTAGTGAATTATAGCGGAGGAACCATCAGTACAAAAGATTTTGTACGTCGAACGCCTTATCCCGATGATGAGTACCTGACGAATCCTGATGGCATAGCCGGCGGTTTGCTGTTACTCGGAGGACCTGATACCGGGGGAACCCGTGTGTGGTGGGATACTGGCGGAGCTAACTTTTGATGAAATGAGGAGATGATTATTAGCTTTTTACATTATACTATTTATGAAACGAATTGTTTATTTACTTCTAGCATTGGCATTGATTCCTGTTGCTCTTTGTGCTCAGGAAAATAATTTACATCATCAATCGTCAACGTATCAATGGCCTACCGATCCTCAGGTTAAAGATAAACTGGATAACTGGCAGGATCAGAAGTTTGGTGTGCTTATTCACTGGGGATTATATGCTGTTCCCGGCATTATCGAGTCGTGGCAAATTTGCTCTGAGCCTTGGATTGAACGCGACAGTACCATGACGTATGACGAATACAAAAAATGGTACTGGGATTTTAGCAAGGTGTTTAATCCGGTGAAATTCAATCCCGAACAGTGGGCTCAGGCTGCAAAAGATGCGGGCATGAAATACGTTGTTTTTACCACGAAACATCACGACGGTTTTTGTATGTTCGATACTAAACAAACAGATTTTAAGATTACCAACGGTCCGTTTGCTTCCAATCCTCGTGCCGATGTGGCAAAATATGTCTTTCAGGCATTTCGCGATCAGGGTTTTATGATCGGAGCTTACTTCTCTAAACCCGACTGGCATTCGCAAGATTTTTGGTGGTCGAAATATGCCACTCCCGATCGTAATACCAACTACGATATTCGTAAATATCCCTGGAAGTGGAATCGCTTCAAACAGTTTACCTATAATCAGATCAGTGAATTGATGAATAATTACGGTTCCATAGACCTGCTCTGGCTTGACGGAGGCTGGGTGCGTCCGTTGGAAACAGTAACCGATGAAGTGCGTTCCTGGGGGGCAGCTATTCCGGCATGGAATCAGGAAGTTGATATTCCCCGTATTGCAGCAATGGCCCGCAAAGCGCAACCGGGTTTGCTGGTGGTGGACCGTACTGTGGCCGGTCCTTATGAAAACTACCAAACTCCTGAACAAACTATTCCCGACAAGGCACTTGATCACCCGTGGGAAAGTTGCATAACATTGGGCAATGCCTGGGGCTGGGTTCCTAACGAACAATATAAATCTCCGACAAAGGTGATTCATAAACTGATAGAAATTGTGGCTAAAGGCGGTAGCTTGTTGTTGGGCGTTGGTCCTCGTGCTGACGGAACTGTTGAACTTGCCGAAGTGAAAATCTTGAAGCAGATAGGCGACTGGATGAAAATCAACGGTCAGGCCATCTACGGAACCCGCATCAGTTCTGTTTTAAGAGACGGCAATACATTCTTTACTCAGAGCAAAGACGGCAAAACTCAGTATGCTTTGGTTTGCCTTCCCGAAGGACAATCGGTTCCTAAAACCGTTGAATGGAAAGGAAATCTGCCTAAAAAAGGAGCCAAAATGATATTGATTTCTTCCGGCACAAAAGTGAAATGGACTGTTGTGGGCAACACAGTCAAAGTTACTTTGCCAGCATCTTTCTCTAAAAAAGGAGAATATCCTGCTCTCGCATTTGCGTTCTGATGGAATGACAGGTGCTGTTGATTTACGCGTTGTTGATGTATCTGCCGGAATTATATTGTTTTTCCGGTATCAGATATGAAAAAAACTCAGATGAATAAACTTTTGATACTATTCTTTGGGCTGGTTGCATTTCCGGTAATGACATTTGCTCAAACTGGCAGTATTGCCGAACCTGTGCGTTACGTAGGTGGCGAAATTGCCGATCCTACCGTGCACGATGGTAAACTGCGTTTGGCAGTTGGAGTGGAGAACCGTCAGGTGTTAAGGGCGAATCGTACGCATCCCGAAAAGGCAGACAACTTTGGTTGGACTTACAATCATGCACCCAATATAGCATATTGGAACAACCGGTTTTTTCTTCAATATATCAGCGGAGCTATTGACGAACATGTAGCTCCGGTGCACACCATGCTGTCAACCTCTCCCGATGGTCGCAACTGGTCAAGGCCTCAGGTGGTTTTCCCGGAATACAAAGCACCGGCTGGGGTGAAGATTCCGGAAGGTTATACCGGCTACATGATGCACCAGCGGATGGGTTTCTACGTGGCTCCGGATGGTCGTTTGCTGGTCCTTGGCTTTTATGGGCACACAGAACATCCGTTCGGTAAAGGCGGAATCGGTAGGGTAGTGCGCGAAGTTTACAAGGACGGCTCGTTCGGTCCCATCTATTTTATCCGTTACAGCAGTTACAACGAATGGAACGAAAGTAATACCAGTTATCCGTTTTATACAAAATCAACCGATAAAGGGTTTGTCGTAGCTTGTAAGTCATTGCTGGCCGACAAACTAATGACATTGCAATGGCTAGACGAAGATACAGGTAAAGACAACAATTATTTTCCACTTGGAGCTGCAAGAGACAGCTTGGAGGCGACCAGTTTCTACCATCGGAAAGACGGAAAAGTGGTATTTCTCTGGAAAAAATCAATGTGCGCTCTTTCTGACAATGAAGGTGCGACAGTCTCTCATCCCGTGAAAGCGCCAACATTGATTATGCCCGGCGGTAAAAACTGGGGACAGCAAACGAAGGACGGACGTTTTGCTATGGTTTACAATCCGATAGCTACGCAGGAGTATCGATATCCTTTGATTGTGGTAACCGGCGATGATGGCATAATTTACGATAATATGCTGGTGGTACACGGTGAAGTGCCTGCACGGCGTTTCTTCGGCCGCTGGAAAGACTTCGGTCCCAACTACACACGTGGGATTGTTGAGGGTAACGGCAATCCTCCGGGCAATGATATGTGGCTCACCTATAGTGTGAACAAGGAAGATATCTGGGTAAGTCGGGTACCCCTTTCTGTAAAATATGAAGTAAGTGGTGAGGTGCATGATAATTTTGATAAACTGGAGATTGGAGGTGCTGTGCCCGACTGGAATATCTATGCTCCGCAATGGGCTCCGGTTAATATAGCTCCATTTCCCGATTCGAAAAATAAGAGCCTGGAACTGTCGGATAGCGATCCGTACGATTACGCCAAAGCGGTCCGGGTGTTCCAAACAGGAACGAATGTCAAACTGAAATTGAAGATATATTCCAAGCAGAATGATACGGGCATGTTGCGTATTGATGTGAATGACCGTTACGGTAATCGTCCGGTTCGTTTGTGGTTCGATGAAAACGGGAATTTGTATGCACAAGACGGAAATACACCGAAACTGCTGAAGAAATATGTCACCGGGAAATGGTACGACATGGCAGTAGACGTAAATGCCACTTTGAAAGGAGATTATAGTGTTGTGATTAATGGAGAAACGGTATTGAAAAATGCGCAGTTGGCTGAAGCTGTAAAGTCCGTAGAACGGCTATCTTTCTGTACGGGAGCCTATAGGAATAAACCTGACCGCACTACGCCGAATCAGCAGGTGTCACCTCCTCTGACCGGAGCTGATGAACAAGTGCAAACCGCGTCTTTCTATATTGATGATGTGCATATTATATCGAAATAATTAAAATCAAATACCTCCGTAATGAAGACTATATTGACCACAGCATTTTTATTCGTAACCATATCGGTCTTTGCGCAGAAAAATATTGCTCCGCCGGCACCGGTTTTGCCGGTACCTACAGAGGCGCAGCTTGCCTGGCACGACATGGAACTGAATGCGTTTATTCACTTTACAACCAATACGTTTACCGACCTGGAGTGGGGCCTCGGTAGCGAAAAAGAAACGGTTTTTAATCCATCCGGCGTGCATGCCGACCAATGGGTTTCAGTGTTGAAAAAAGCAGGTTTCAAAGGAATTATCCTTACCTGCAAACATCACGATGGCTTTTGCCTCTGGCCTTCGAAATATACCGAACACTCTATCAAAAATAGTCCGTATAAAAACGGTAAAGGTGATATTGTGAAGGATTTGTCTGATGAATGTAAAAAGCAAAATGTAAAATTCGGAGTCTATCTTTCGCCCTGGGACCGAAACCGGGCCGACTACGGACAGCCATCCTATGTTGAATATTACCGCAATCAACTGAAAGAGCTGTTCACTACCTACGGACCCGTTTTTGAGATGTGGTTCGATGGGGCTAATGGTGGCTCGGGCTACTATGGTGGTGCCAACGAAACACGCAATGTGGATAAAACCAACTATTACGACTGGCCTAATACACTGAAGCTGGTTCGGAGTATGGAACCCAATATCATTTTCTTTAGTGATGCAGGTCCCGGTGTGCGTTGGTGTGGCAACGAAGAAGGCCGTGTGAGTACAACGAACTGGAATCCGATTACTCCCGATACTTTGTACGCCGGTAAAGCAGGAGTTGAAACGTTGCTGGGAACGGGAGCTGAAAATGGTACGAGCTGGATACCAGCAGAATCGGATATTTCTATTCGTCCGGGATGGTTTTACCATGCCAAAGAAGATAGTCTGGTAAAAACGCCCGAAAAACTGTTTGATATCTATATGAAAACAGTGGGTCGTGGATCGTTGATGTTGCTCAATGTGCCGCCCGATCGTCGGGGTATGTCCCACGAAAATGATGTGAAAGCGCTCGAAGGCTTTCGTGCTTTACTCGACCGTGAGTTCAAAAACGATCTGGCGCGTACGGCAAAGGTGAAGGTGAGTTCGGTTCGTGGTAAGTCGAAACTATATGGTGGGGCAAACCTTACTGATAACAACAAAGAAACCTACTGGGCAACAGATGACAATGTAACTACGGGTACCGTTGAACTGGGTTTGAAAAAGGCAGAGACAATAAAGTATGTCGTTCTGAAAGAATACATTAAACTTGGACAAAGAATTAAAAGCTTCACGGTTGAGGTGAACAAAAACGCACAATGGGTAAAAGTGGCAGACGAAACTACCATTGGACATAAACGCATTTTGCAAATCGATCCGGTAACAACCGACAAGGTTAGAGTAAACATTACAGGGTCAAAAGCGTGTCCTGTCATGTCGGCTATAGAAATCTATTAATTTTCAAAACTATAAACTATTTATGTTGAGGAAAATAACAATTTTAATACTCGTGGTGTTGGCCAGTGCTTCTGTCGGCTTTGCTCAAAAGAAGACACATACTTTCCAGATTGCCAACGGGCAATTTTTGTATGACGGGAAAGCAGTTCAAATCCATTCAGGAGAAATGCACTATCCGCGGGTACCGAAAGAGTACTGGCGTCACCGGATGCAGATGATGAAAGCGATGGGATTGAATGCTGTGTCGACCTGTGTTTTTTGGAACTATCACAATACGGCTCCCGGCGTTTGGGATTTCAAATCGGAGAACCGCGATTTGGCTCAATACATAAAGACCGCTCAGGAAGTAGGTCTCTTTGTGATCTTGCGTCCGGGGCCTTATGTTTGTGCCGAGTGGGAATTCGGAGGCTATCCGTGGTGGTTGCAGAACAATAAAGACATAGCTATCCGCAATAACCAACCATTTCTCGATTCATGCAAAGTGTATGTGAACAAGCTGGCCGATCAGGTTCGCAATTTGCAGGTGACGCATGGCGGTCCGATTATCATGGTGCAGGTGGAGAACGAGTTTGGCTCTTACATGTCGCAACGAACGGATATTCCGCGAGAACAGCATCGCCAGTATTACCTGTCGGTGATGAAGATGCTGAAAGATGCCGGTTTTGATGCCCCGATGTTTACTTCCGACGGCTCCTGGTTGTTTGACAACGGCGCTATAGAGGGCGTTTTGCCCACGGCCAACGGAGAAGATAATATTGCCAACCTGAAGAAAAGTGTCGACAAACACTATCCCGGCGGTCCTTACATGGTGGCCGAGTTTTACCCCGGTTGGATAGACCACTGGGCAGAACCTTTCACGCATATCGAACCCAACCAGACTGTAAAGCAGGCAGAGAAATACCTGCAGAACGGAATCAGCTTCAGCTTTTATATGATTCATGGCGGAACCAATTTCGGGTTCACTGCCGGTGCAAATTACAACGAAGAGCATGCTATTCAGCCCGATATTACCAGTTACGACTACGATGCGCCTATCAGCGAAGCAGGTTGGGCAACACCCAAATACATGGCATTGCGTGAGTTGATGAAGAAATCGGTGAACTATCCGGTGCCTGACATTCCTGCCCGTATTCCGGTTATAACCGTGCCTGATATCAAATTCGAGAAAAGCATGAATCTGTTCGATTGGAAAAAATCGATCAAACCGGTTTACAACGATACGCCGATGTCGTTCGAACAATTGGGGCAGGGAAGTGGCTATGTGCTCTATAGCAAACGCTTTACGCAGCCATTGAACGGGAAAATGACGATTGCCGGTATTCGCGATTATGCGTTGGTTTATGTGAACGGCAAAAAGGTGGGAGAACTCAACCGGCAGAACAATCAGTTCGATTTGGAGGTAAATATTCCATTCAACGGTCGGCTCGATATTCTGGTGGAAAATATGGGTCGCATCAACTATGGTGCTGAAATTCCCAACAATACCAAGGGAATTATTTCGGCCGTGAAAATCAACGACTTTGAAATTACCGGTAACTGGGAAATGTACAAGATTCCAATGGATAAATCACCTGGAATTGGAGCCAATACAGTACCAGCAAAACCGGGCTTACCCGCCGTTTATTCCTCTTCATTCAATGTGGATAAAACCGGTGATATGTTTCTGGATATGCGTGGCTGGGGAAAAGGAGTTGTCTTTGTAAATGGGCATAACTTGGGGCGCTATTGGAAAGTAGGGCCTCAGCAAACCTTGTATCTGCCGGGATGTTGGCTTACAAAAGGTGCGAATCAGATAGAAATTTTCGAGCAACAGAACGACAATACGCCGTCTGTTATTAAAACTGTAGAGCAACCTATTCTGGACAAGCTCTCAAATTAATCCGTAAGGCAAAAGATTGTGTAGCTGTTTTACGGATTTAACCCAAATTCCGCAATAGCGGAATTTGCCCGAAGGGCTGACGAAAAATAATATTTTTGTCAGGGTTAACCCCGACATTTTTGCAGGAAATCTGCAAAAATCGTCGATTAATCAACATAAATTTTTCTATTGATTAATTTGGGTTTAACCGGAAGCGGAAGGTAATTAATATAATCTTCATGACGAAACTCATCTTTGCAGAGTCTTAGTCAGGCTAATTTTGGGGAAAGCCCGCTTCCGGTTTTTATTCTTTTTTAGCTCACTTCTGAGTTCCCAAAGACTATGATTATTTGCCGTTTTTGCCAAATTTTAAAATATAGTCTCCAGAAGAATGCCTAAATTTGGAGGTCATTATAAACGTGGAGTTTGAATGTTAATTGTTGAATATAATGAACGTTAGAAATTATATTTGCATGCTTGCTTTTACAACATGCGTCCAGCTTTTTGCTGGTAATCCGGCCGACAAGGTAAATCCCCTGATGGGCACTGAATCGACGTATGCCTTTTCCTACGGAAATACCTATCCCGCTATAGCCATGCCCTGGGGAATGAATTTCTGGAGTCCGCAAACCGGAGCCAATCGTGACGGATGGATGTATTCCTACGCTCAAAAAACGATTTGTGGATTCCGGCAAACGCATCAGCCCAGTCCCTGGATTAACGATTACGGGACGTTTTCCATCATGCCGGAAGTCGGAAGCCCTGTTTTTGCGGACAAGCAGCGTGGAGCAGCTTACACTCACGCGAACGAAATAGCTAAGCCCTATTACTACAAGGTAAAGCTCGATAACGGGATAACTACCGAAATTGCTCCGACCGAACGGGCTGCTTCTCTTCGTGTTTCCTTTCCGGACAATGCGGAACAGTATATTGTAATTGATGCCTATAACGGAGGTGGAAGTCTTACGATCGATCCTTCTGGACGGAAAATTATCGGATTTGTCAAAAACAACAGCGGTGGTGTTCCTTCCAACTTTGCAAATTATATCGTTATTGAATTCGATCAGCCGATTGCTGATTATGGTCTCTATTATGGCGACAAACAATATCCGAAAGCTCAAAGCGCGTCCGACGACCATCTGTATGCTTATCTGAAATTCGATACAAAAGGCAAGGCGCTCACTATCCGCACGGCTTCATCGTTTATAAGCAATGCACAAGCACTGTTCAACCTGCACCGTGAAATCGGTTCCTCCTCTTTTGACGGCATTAAGAGCCAAGCACAACAGACGTGGAATACTTTGTTGAATAAGCTCGAAATCAGCGGAGCCACTGCCGAACAGGAATCCACCTTTTACTCTTGTCTCTACCGTACCTTGCTCTTTCCACGTAAATTTTACGAACTGGATGCGCAGGGAAAAACGGTGCATTATAGCCCTTACGATGGCAAAACCCATGATGGCTACATGTACACAGACAACGGCTTTTGGGATACCTTCCGTGCCGTTCATCCTCTCTTTACGCTGGTTTATCCGCATATCAGCGCTGAAATTACGTCGGCTCTTATCAATGCCTATCGCGAAGGTGGCTGGCTGCCCGAGTGGGCCAGTCCGGGTCATCGCGAATGCATGGTGGGCAATAATTCCGTTTCGTTGCTTACCGATGCCTGGATGAAGGGTATTCGTTCATTCGATCCTAAGGAAGCGCTTCAGGCAATGGTTCATACCACAAATAACCAAGGTCCGATCTCCACGGTGGGCCGTAATGGATTCAAAGAGTACAACGAACTGGGTTATGTGCCTTATCCCGAATATCACGAGGCTTCGGCCCGTACTTTGGAATATTCTTATGACGACTGGTGCATCTATCAGCTGGCAAAAGTAACCGGCGACAAAGCTACGGCAGATATCTATGCCAAACGTGCGTTGAATTATCGCAATGTGTTCGACAAGGAGGTTGGTTTTATGAATGGCCGCAATGCCAAGGGTGAGTGGCGTCGTCCTTTCGATGCTACGGAGTGGGGAGGGCCTTTTACCGAAGGCTCGGCATGGCACTACAACTGGAGCGCGATGCATGATCCCGAAGGCTTGTCGCAGTTGATGGGCGGACATGAGAAAATGGCTTTTATGCTCGATTCGATGTTTCGGGCTCCGAATACGTTCAAAGTGGGTACCTACGGTTTTGTGATTCACGAAATGGCCGAGATGGCCGCGCTCAACATGGGGCAGTACGGTCATGGTAACGAACCGATTCACCATGCGGTTTATCTTTTTGACTACCTGAACAAACCCTGGCGGGCACAGTATCATCTGCGCGACGTGATGGACAAACTCTACAACTCCGGTTCGAAAGGTTATTGCGGCGATGAGGACAACGGACAGATGTCGGCATGGTATGTCTTTTCAGCACTTGGCTTTTATCCGGTTTGTCCCGGAACCAACGAATATGCGCTGGGAAGTCCATTGTTCAAAAAGGCAACTATAACACTCGAAAATGGAAAACGATTTGTTATTGATGCCTCTAACAATAGTCAGGAGAATGTGTATATTCAGAATGCAACGTTGAATGGAAAGAATTTCACGAAAAACTATCTGACATTCGATCAGATACGTGGCGGTGGAACTTTCAAACTGCAAATGAGTGACACTCCCAATACAAAGCGGGGGACTTTAGAATCTGACATACCTTCGTCATTGACAAAGCATCAGAAATAACTATCAAATTACTTTTACCATATACCTAATCCCTTATACCTAATTTATGAGTTCACGCAGAGATTTTTTACGTTCGGGAGGCCTTGCATTGGCCGGTTTGGCTATGAGCCGTTCCCTTTTTGCCGGAACAATGTCCTCAAAGGATGCAGCCGGCATAACCTATGTGAGCAAACGTCCGGAGCTTGCTAAACGTAACTTTACCTCCAAAGCGGTGGAAGAGGAGATTGCGAAAATAAAACCTCAGATCAGAAATCCGAAACTGGCCTGGATGTTCGAAAACTGCTATCCAAATACACTTGATACGACCGTTGAATTTGCTATGAAAAACGGTAAACCCGATACCTTTGTCATCACCGGCGATATTCATGCGATGTGGTTGCGCGACTCTTCGGCACAGGTATTCCCTTATCTTCCTCTGGCATCCAAAGATAGTCAGCTGAGTCTGATGATCGAGGGAATAATCCGTCGTCAAAGCTATTGCATCAATCTCGATCCGTACGCCAATGCTTTCAATAAAGAGGCAACCGGAAGCGAGTGGGATAAAGACCATACCAAGATGATTCCCGAGCTGCACGAACGCAAGTGGGAAATTGACTCGCTTTGCTATACTGTTCGTCTGGCGTATTATTACTGGAAACAGACCGGCAATACGGCAATGTTTGATGCCGACTGGCGCAGTGCCGTTAAACGCATCTACGAAACGTTTGTAGAACAACAGCGTAAAAACGGGACGATGGATACGCCTTACTCGTTTACCCGCGATACCGATAAACAGAGCGATACGGTACTCAACAAAGGCTTCGGAAGTCCTGTGAAACCGGTAGGGCTGATTTGTTCTTCCTTCCGTCCATCAGACGACTCAACGCTGTTCAGTTTTCTGATTCCTTCGAACCTTTTTGCGGTTGAATCGTTGAACCAATTGGCCGAAATTTCGACCAAGATAACCGGCGATCTGGCCTTTGCAGCTAAATGTTCGGCGCTGGCCAAAGAGGTGTTGGCTGCTGTCAATAAATATGGCGTTGCAACTCATCCTAAATACGGGAAAGTGTATGCTTACGAGGTAGATGGCTTTGGTGGTCATGTATTTATGGATGATGCCAATGTACCCAACCTGCTCGGCTTGCCTTATCTTTGTTCATTTGTCAAGGTTACTGATCCTGTATATCAGAATACCCGCCGTTTGGTATTGAGCAGCGACAATCCCTATTATTTCTCGGGAAAAGCTGCTGCCGGTATTGGCGGGCCGCACGTGGGTCTCGACTGGATCTGGCCGATGAGTTTTATCATGCAGGCGCTGACTTCGACCAACGAACAGGAGATCGGAAAATGCCTGAAAACGTTGGTTGCAACTGATGCTGATACCGGATTTATGCACGAAACTTTCCATAAAGACGATGCATCTAAGTTTACCCGTCCGTGGTTTGCCTGGGCCAACACATTGTTTGGCGAGCTGATTATCAAAATTGCGAAAGACCACAAAGCACTTTTGTCGGCTTGAGAAATACGTAGACCGAATTAAAACACAATAAACACAAGATGATGATTAAAAGGAGTTTGCTTTGTGTTGCCGCGTTGTTGCTGGTTGTAGTACAATGGGGTAATGCACAAACGAGAGATGTTGCACGGTATGTCGATCCCTTTATCGGAACCGGCGGTCACGGACATACCTTTCCGGGAGCTACTACTCCCTTCGGAATGATTCAGCTTAGTCCCGACTGCGATACCAAGAACGGTGCATGGGATTGGTGTTCTGGTTACCATTACAGCGATTCTACTATGATGGGATTTAGTCATAACCATTTGAGCGGTACCGGATGGGCCGATTTGGGAGATATATTGCTGATGCCGACCGTCGGGCAAATCAAAATGCAGCCGGGTAGCAAGCAGCATTCCGAAGAGGGATACCGTTCTTATTTCAGCCATAAGAACGAAACGGCACAACCGGGATATTATCAGGTTTTTCTGAAAACGTATGGTGTCAATGCCGAACTTACAGCTTCGCAGCGGGTCGGTTTTCATAAATATACCTTCCCGGCAACCAACGAAGCCAATATCATCATCGATCCGGTGCATAAAATTTTCGGAAGCACCTTCCATACTATGGTCAACGTTGTCGATAACCGTCATATCAGAGGATATTGCTACAGTGAAGGGTGGGGCGGAAAGCGTTTTGCCTATTTCGTGGCCGAATTCTCTAAGCCTTTTGCATCGTATGGCGTTTATGAACAGGGCAAAATGATTCCGAACGGCAACTGTGCGGTGGCTGCTGATGCTAAAGCATGGGTACGTTTTACCACTACCAAAGATGAGGCAATTGAGGTGAAAGTGGCTTTGTCTCCCGTAAGTTTTGAAGGAGCAGAAGCCAATTTCAAGGCTGAAGCCGACAATGTCAATTTCGACAAGGCCTTGTCCAATGCCCGTGCCGACTGGGACAAGGTGTTTGCCAAATTTGAGGTGGAAGGCGGAACCGATGTACAGAAAAAACTCTTCTATACCAGTGTTTACCACTCGTTTATTGCTCCCAACCTTTACATGGACGTTAACGGTGATTACGTGGCTGCCGAAAAAAATATGAATACGAAATGGTTCACCAACTACAGCACCTACTCTTACTGGGATGGCTTCCGGGCGGAACATCCGTTGCTGACTATTGTGGATCAAAAACATACACGCGAATTCGTCAACTCACTGATCAGTCGCTATACCGACCGTAAAGATCACCTTCCGATCTGGGAACTGTGTGGCTACGATAACTTCTGCATGTTAGGCTACCACGGCGTTTCGCTCATTTGGGATGCTATCTCCAAAGGCGTTGATGGTATCGATCCTGAAAAGGCCTTTGCCACTATGAAAGATGCTTCGTTGACCGAAAAAATGAGTGGCAGTAATGGTGGCGGCGGATTGCACGATTATATCCGTCAGGGCTACGTTCCTTGCGAGCAGGGAGCTTCCGTTTCGGAAACACTCGAATATGCCTATGACGACTTTTGTGTGGCTCAACTGGCACAGAAACTGGGAAAGAGCGCCGATGCAAAAGAGTATACGAAACGTTCGCTGTCCTTTGTCAACCAGTTTAATCCTGAATTGAGACATTTTTGGCCTCGTTACAAAAACGGACAGTTTATGGCTCCATTCGAACTAAACGACTGGAAAAAGCTGCAACCGCACTGGATTTCGGGAAATATTTGGGCGTACGACTTTTTTGCACCTCAGGCTGTAGATACACTGATTTCGCTTTACGGTGGCAAAAAAGCATTTGAAGAGAAACTGGATCGCACCTTCACCGACACCCTGAAGATGATTGGCGAGCAGCATGTTGATATATCTGGTTTTGTGGGCTCTCTCGGTTTTGGCGATGAACCGGGTCATCAGGTGCCGTATCTTTACAACTATGCAGGCGCTCCGGCCAAAACACAGAAAATAGTTGCTTATCTTCGTAATACGATGTATGCGCCGCTGCCTGACGGTGTAGTGAACAACGAAGATTGTGGCCAGATGTCGGCCTGGTATATTTTTTCGTCATTAGGATTTTATCCTGTTTGTCCGGGCAAGCCGGTTTACGATATCGGAACGCCGATGTTTCCGAAAGTGTCGCTGCATCTTGAAAATGGAAAAACATTTACCATTATCGCTCATAACGTATCGGATAAAAATATTTACGTCCGTAAAATGAAACTCAACGGAGAGGAATTGAAAGGATGGCAACTGAAACACAGTGATATTATGCAGGGTGGAGTGTTGGAATTCTTCATGGGAAAATCTAATTGATCCCTTAGCTAATTATTGATCATAAACATCTAATAACAAACATAATAAATACAAGATGATGAAAAAGAGTTTGCTATTTATTACGATTCTGCTGTTTGCAGCATTGCAGAGCGGAAAGGCGCAAACACGGGATGTTGCGCGGTATGTCGATCCGTATATCGGAACAGGCGATCATGGCCATGTTTTTCTGGGTGCCCATGTGCCGTTTGGAGCGGTACAGGTAGGCCCTACTAACTATGTGAAAGGTTGGGACTGGTGTTCGGGTTACCACTATTCCGACAGTATCCTGACCGGATTTTCGCAGTTGCACCTGAATGGTACAGGTATAGGCGATTTGGGTGATATTCTGGTGATGCCTTATACCGGAAAGGTAATGGTGGAACCTGGAACAGAGAAGGCACCATTGTCTGGCTGGGCAACCAAATATACACATAAAGATGAGATTGCAAAGCCCGGTTATTTTTCGGTCAACCTCCGGCAATATCTGATTAACGCAGAAATGACCGCAACTGAACGTGTGGCTTTTCACAAATACACCTTCCCTCAATCCACAGAGGCTCATATCGGCATTAACCTGTCGATGGGTATTGGCTGGGACAGACCAGTGAAAACATTCATCAAAAAAGTAGACGCTTCTACATATACAGGTTCTCGATTTTCAACTGGGTGGTCGAAAGATCAGCGTCTCTATTTTGCCATAAAACTGTCACGGCCTGCTGATGCTGCATTGTTATTCAATAGTAAAACCATGCAGGAAGGTAATGTCGTTGAGGGAGATTCAGCTGCTTTAGTTCTCAACTACAGAACTGATGAAGGTGAAGTAATTATGATGAAAATAGGAATTTCTCCGGTGAGCGAGGAAAATGCACAGGCAAATATCGCGGCTGAAGTTCCGGCCTGGAATTTCAAACAGGTAGTGGATAATGCCTATGCCAAGTGGAACAAGGAATTGGGACGCGTGAGTGTTGAAACGAAAGACGAACACCAGCTCCGTACTTTTTATACGGCGTTGTATCACACGTTTACGTCTCCTATTTTGTTTAATGATCATAACGGCGATTACCGTGGGACCGACAAGGATGTGTACAAGAATCCGGGTTTCAACAACTATACTGTTTTTTCTCTTTGGGATACCTATCGTGCATGTCAGCCGATGTATACATTGATTCAGCCCGGCCGGGTTTCAGATATGGTGAAATCGATGTTGGCAATTTATAAGCAGCAGGGTAAATTACCTATCTGGCCGTTGATGGGTTCCGAAACTGACTGTATGGTCGGTTATCCGGCAGTCCCGGTTGTTGCTGATGCTATTTTCAAGGGATTCAAAGGTATTGATCCGCAGTTGGCGCTGGAAGCAATGAAAGCTTCGTCTATGCGCGACGACTACGGGATGAACTATATCAAAGCCAAAGGTTACATCCCTGCTGATAAGGAAAGAGAGTCGGTTTCCAAAGCGCTCGAATATGCTCTTTCCGACTGGGCAATAGCTCAATTGGCTCAAAAGCTCGGGAAGCAGAACGATTATGAATATTATGCCAAACGTGCAAAAGCTTATACCGAATACTTTGATCCGAAAACAGGCTTTATGCGTCCGAAGCTGGACAACGGGAAGTTTCGCGAACCTCTCGATCCCTTCAAATCGATTCACGAATGGGGCGATTATACCGAAGGAAATGCATGGCAATACACCTGGTTGGTTCCGCAGGATGTGGAAGGCCTGATCTCGATCTTTGGGGGAGAAAAACCTTTCGTTCAAAAGCTGGATAGCCTGTTTATCGTTCAGGGCGATTTGGGCGACAACGCGTCTCCCGATATCTCCGGTTTGATTGGCCAGTATGCTCACGGGAATGAACCGAGTCATCACATTGCATACCTTTATGCTTATGCCGGACTGCAGTGGAAAACCGCCGAAAAAATTCGCTATATCCTCGAAAACCGTTATTTCGATAAGCCTGCCGGGTTGAGCGGAAACGAAGACTGCGGCCAGATGTCGGCCTGGTATCTTCTTTCTTCGCTCGGCTTCTATCAGGTAAATCCTGCCAGCGGATGTTTCGTTTTCGGCTCTCCGTTGTTCGACAAAGCATCGTTTGTTTTGCCTGCCGGGAAAAAATTTGCCATCAATGTTCGTAAACCAGGTGCTACCAACATTTACATTCAGTCGGTAAAACTCAATGGCAGACCCTATAGCCGTTCGTTTATCACTTACAAGGAAATTATGGCAGGCGGAACTCTGGAGTTTGTAATGGGAGACCAACCAAATAAGAATTTCGGGGCAAAACCCGAAGATCGTCCTCAATCGAAAGTATATTAATTTTTAAGCATGCGGAATACACTGAAAGCACGAATCCTCCGTGTATACCTGTACAACCAGCGTATTCCGTGTGCATTGATTTTTATTTAAAACCTATGAAGCAATTAATTTCACTTTTTCTCCTTGCTTTTCTCTTCGTAACGGCTTCGGCGCATGAACAATACGAACTGAAAAGTGGCTGGCAGTGTCAAAATATCAAGCAGGTATCAGTGACGGGCGAACAGCTCAGTCAGTCGGGCTATGCGTTGAACGACTGGCAGCCGGCTACCGTGCCAGGTACCGTACTCACCACTATGCTCAACAACAAGCAGGTGCCAGATCCGTTCTTTGGAATGAACAACAACAAGATCAAGGACATCTATTACACAGGTCGCGATTATTACACCTACTGGTTTGTAAAAGAGTTCAAAGAGATGCCTGTGGCCGGCAGTGATCAGGTTTATCTGAATTTGCGGGGTGTCAACTACGCCTGCGATATTTTCCTGAACGGTAAACGTGTCAACAAAGAACGTCACTTTGGGATGGAACTTCGCCAGTCGTACAACATTACTTCACTGTTGGCAAAAGATGGTAACAACCGTTTGGCAGTCATCGTGTTTCCTCCCGATCCGGTGGGCAATCCGAATGGCGGACAGGGTGGTGACGGCCGCATTGCCAAAAATTTGACTCATCAGTACACGGCTGGTTGGGACTGGATTCAACCTATCCGTGACCGTAACACCGGCATCTGGGACAAGGTGACAATAGAAAAAACACACGGTGTGGTGTTGCGCAATCCTCATATTGTTACATTGGTGCCGGGCAAACGTGATCCGGAAGCTAAGATTCAGGAATCTGCTATTATCAAGGCAACCGTAGAAGTAGAAAATCCGCAGCCAAAAGCTATTCGCGGCACTGTGGAATATACTATCGACGGTCAGACTGTGAAACAACCGGCTGTGTTAGCCGCAAACGGTACCACCGAAGTGAAGCTGGCTGATCTTACGTTGAAAAATCCGAAACTTTGGTGGCCGCACATGTATGGCGATCATCCGTTGTACGATCTGAAATTCCGCTTTGTAACTGCTGATGGAAAAGTGCTGGACGATACGGATGTGAAAATCGGAGTGCGTGAAATTACGCCTGTATGGAACGATCATACCCGCAGCATGCAGTTTGAGGTTAACGGACAGAAAATATTCATCAAAGGCGGAAACTGGATTATTTCAGACGAAATGCTTCGATTCTCTCCCGAGCGTTACGATGCCGAAATTCGTTTCCACCGCGATATGAACCTCAACCTGATTCGTATATGGGGAGGTGCCATTATTGAACGTCCTGAGTTTTATGCAGCCTGCGACAAATACGGAATGCTGGTATTCCAGGACTTTTGGTTCTCGGGCGACTGCAACGGCCGCTGGGTAGACCCCATGAAGAGCGAAGATCAGTGGACTCGCCGCAAATATCCGGACGATCACGCGTTGTCGCTCAAATCGATGGCCGACATGGTGAAGATGATCCGCAACCATGCGTCGCTGGCTATCTGGTGCGGTGGTAACGAAATTCCGCCTCCCACAGATATTTTGCTGCCGTTGCAGGATTCTATCCTTCCGAAACTGGATGGCACCCGTTGTTTCTTCCCCTATTCTAATAGCGATAAAATGTCGTACAACTCGATAGGTGGAAACGGCGATGGCCCGTACTCTATTCAGGATCCGAAAACTTTCTGGAGTTATCGTACCTTCCCATTCAATTCGGAAGTTGGTTCGGTAGGTACTGGTGATGCCGAATCACTCGAGCGTTTCCTTCCGAAAGAAAATCAGGTAGTTCCTGATTATGCAAATAACAAAATCGATTCAGTTTGGGATTATCACAAAGATATCGGTTATGGCAACTGGATTGCACCTTACGGCAATCCGAAGAATATCAAAGAATTCGGCGATATTGCACAGTTGGTAAACTATGATCAGTATCGTGCATTGGCCGAAGGATTCAGTGCTCACAGTTGGGACTGGTACACCGGCTTCATTATCTGGAAAACGCAGAATCCGTGGACAGCGCTTCGCGGTCAGATGTACGACTATTATCTTGATGTAAATGCTTGTCTGTATGGACTTCGCAGTGGTAGCGAACCGTTGCATGTTATGTGCAATCCGGTGGACGGTATGGTGATGATTGTGAACAACACATTTCATCCTTACCACGATGTGATGTTGAAGATTTCTTACTTCGATCTTGATGGTAAGGAAACTCCGGAAACCAATTTGATGCTGGAAGTTAGTCCGACTACAGTGCAGCCATATTTGTCCATCAAACCGAGCATGGATAAGTTGAGAGCCGAAAAGGGTGTTTTTGTGAAATTGCAAATTGTAGATGCAAAACAGGCTATTTTGAGTGAAAATATCTATTGGTTGCCCGATGCAAATGGAAATTATACAGGTTTGCAACAGATGAAAAAAGCAGATCTTTCTGTTTCTGCGCATCGCATATCGGAAAATACCATCGAAGTAAAGATGGAGAACCCTGCAGGTAATCCTCTGGCTTTCTTTAACCGTATCTCCATGGTTGATCCATCGACAGGCAAACGCGTGATGCCGGTATTTTACGACGATAACTATGTAACCATACTCCCCGGAACTTCCAAAACCATTCGTCTCGAATACAACGGAACCGAAAAGGGTAAAGTGACGGTTGAAGGTTGGAATGTCCAGAAACAAACCATATCGGTACAATAATTTAAATCAATTGCGAGGCACCTAAAAATTAATACATTAAGAAATTAAGGTGCATTGAGTTTCGACTTAAAGCTCTTAATTTCTTAATGGTAAAAAACAAACAATATGCTAAAAATAAATAAGCGGTTTACCTTTATTCTTTTGATAATCTGTTTCGCGCAGACAGGTTTTGCTCAGACTAAATTTCCATTTCGCGACACGTCGTTGTCGTATGATCAGCGCATCAAAAATTTGCTGCAAACACTTACGTTGGAAGAGAAAATTTCGTTACTCGGTTATGTATCACCGGGCATTGATCGACTGCAAATTCCGGCCTACAACTGGTGGAACGAGGCTTTGCACGGATTGGCTCGTAGTGGCGAGGCAACCGTTTTTCCGCAGGCTATCGGTATGGCAGCTTCTTTCAATACGCCCTTGCTTAATCAGGTAGCTTCTGCAATCTCCACCGAAGGCCGCGCCAAATACAACGTTGCCATTGCCATGGATCGTCATAATCAGTACATGGGTCTGAATTTTTGGACTCCCAATATCAATATCTTTCGTGATCCTAGGTGGGGACGAGGACAGGAAACCTATGGTGAAGACCCATTCCTGACTGCCAACATGGGAGTTGCTTTCATCAAGGGCCTGCAGGGCGATGATCCTCATTTTCTGAAAACGGCGGCTTGTGCCAAACACTTTGCTGCTCACAGTGGTCCTGAGGCATTGCGTCATAGTTTCAATGCTGTGGTCGATGAGAAGGATTTGCGTGAGACATATCTATATGCGTTCAAAAAACTGATCGATGCAGGTGTCGAGTCGGTGATGTGTGGTTATAACCGGTTGAACGGTGAACCTTGTTGTACCGGAAATACCTTGCTTCAGGATATTCTGCGGAAAGAGTGGAAGTTTGACCGTCAGGTGGTAACCGACTGCTGGGCTCTTGACGATATCTGGGCTCGTCATAAAACTATTCCGACACGGGTAGAAGTGGCAGCTGCTGCCGTACGTGCCGGAGTTAACATGGACTGTGCTAATATTTTGCAGGAGGATGTGATGAAGGCGATCAATCAGAAGCTGTTGACTCCGGCTTCGGTAGATAGTGCGTTGTACAATACGCTTAAAACAGAAATGAAGCTTGGATTGCTTGATTCGAGCCCGTTCAATAAATATGCTTCTTACGGTCAGGATAGCATCAATAATGCTGCTCACATGGCGCTTGCCCGTAAAGCGGCCACGCAAACGATGGTGCTGCTGAAAAACAACGGAGTGCTTCCTATAGCCAAAGAGAAGTATCCATCGATGTTGGTTACCGGGGTTAATAGCGCATCTGTTGAAGCTTTGGTCGGAAATTATCATGGAATAAATGGGAATTTGGTTACCTTTACAGAAGGAATAGCCAAGGCTGCCGGACCGGGCTGTGCCGTGCAGTACGATCAGGGTTGCGATAATGCCGATACACTTCATTTCGGAGGTATCTGGGCTTCGCAATGCTGCGATTTGACCGTAGCTGTCATCGGGTTGTCTCCATTGCTCGAAGGAGAAGAAGGTGATGCGTTTCTGTCACAAACAAATGGAGACAAAACGACGTTGAGTTTGCCTGAAGCTCAGATCTTGTTTATGAAGAAGCTTCGTGCGGCTCATAACAAACCGATCATTGCGGTGGTCACATCCGGTAGTGCTGTTGACGTGACAACTATCGAACCCTATTGCGATGCTATGATTCTTGCCTGGTATCCGGGCGAACAAGGTGGCAATGCACTTGCCGATATCTTGTTTGGCAGAGTTTCTCCTTCCGGACGTTTACCGCTTACTTTTTATAAATCAGTAAACGATCTGCCCGATTTTACCAGTTATGCCATGCAGGGGCGCACCTATCGTTATTTCAAAGGAACTCCGGCTTATCCGTTCGGTTACGGATTGAGCTATACGAAGTTTGATTACGAATGGGCTCAACAGCCCAAAGAAAAATATACGGTAAAAGATTCGATTCAGTTTTCCGTAACGGTAAAGAATGTTGGTAACTACACTTCCGATGAAGTGCTACAGGCCTATATCGAATATCCGGGCGTGGAACGGATGCCGCTGAAAGAGTTGAAAGCCTTCAAAAAACAGACGGTGGAAAAGGGAGGAAGCTCAACATTTACCCTGTCGATTCCTGTTGCAGACCTGCAGAAGTGGGATCTGAAAACCCATAAATGGAAGATTTACAACGGACAGTATTCACTCTGCATTGGTAAAAACTCGGCAGAATATCTCCTGAAAAAAGTGTTTGTAATAAAATAGGATAATTGCCTCATTATCTCTAATTTTGAAATCTTAAATTCGAAATAGAATACTATGTCAAAAAGTTTTCTGACAGACCTGGAATCATCCAGCAAAAATGCGCTTAACAAGAAGGCGATCATAAACACCTTTATCGATCAGGGTGATCTTCCTATTGCTGAAATCGCAAAAGAGATGGATATGAGTGTGCCTACCATTACCAAATTGTTGGGTGAATTGCAGGACGAGGGTTTCGTGGTGGACTCCGGGAAACAGGAGACCAATGGAGGACGTCGTCCGAGTGTTTACGGACTGAATCCTGAAGCCTGCTATTTTGTGGGAGTGGATATCCGTCGTTTTCGGGTGAATGTGGCACTGACAAATTTCAAGGGAGAGGTTATCAAAGTGAAGCACGATATTCCTTTTTTGCTCGAAAACACACCGGCAAGTCTCGATCAGCTTTGTGTTATTATCCAGACCTTTATCTCAAAAGTAGGATTGCCGAAAGAAAAGATTAAAAATGTGGCAATCAATATTTCGGGTCGTGTCAATTCAGAGTCGGGCTATAGCTACAGCTTTTTCTATTTCGACGAAACGCCGATGTCTCAAAAAATAGAAGAACGCATCGGTTGTCCGGTAAGCGTCGACAACGACTCACGGGCGATGGCCTATGGCGAGTATATGTGCGCAACCAACGGTGAAAAAAATCTTCTGTTCGTCAATGTCAGCTGGGGTCTTGGGTTGGGTATGATTCTGAACGGCCAACTTTATTACGGACGCTCGGGTTTTTCCGGAGAATTCGGACACTTCCATGCGGCCGATAACGAGGTTCTTTGCCATTGTGGGAAAAAAGGATGTCTTGAAACCGAAGCTTCGGGTCAGGCTATCTACCGGATGATAAAGGAGAAGATCGAAAACGGCAGTACGACGAGTCTGGAAGCTAAATATAAGCAAAATACGGTTACCATGGAAGATATTGTGGCAGCCACTCTTCACGACGACGTGCTGGCCATAGAAATGGTGGAATACGTGGCTTCAACGCTGGGCAAACACATTGCCGGCCTGATCAATATCTTCAACCCTGAACTGGTGGTGATTGGAGGCGGGCTCTCTATGGTGGGCGATTACCTGCTGTTACCTCTTCGGGCAGCCATTCGGAAATATTCGCTCAATTTGGTGAATAAAGATACCGTAGTGCGGCTTACCAAACTTGGCGATGACGTGGGCGTAATGGGAGCCTGCATGCTGGCTCGCAGCAAAATGCTGAATCATATATAGAAGCATTATGCCTCAAGCCTGAAACCTGAAACTTTGAATTTTATAACTATATAACCTGATTAAATTGTTGATGATGAAAAACTTGAAATTGCTGGGGTTGATAATCAGTGTGCTATTTTTTTCAACTCTTTGTATGGCGGGAGAATCTAACATTGCCATTATCCCGAAACCAAATCAGATTACCGTGAATGACGGTGACTTCGTTTTTAAAAGCGGGATGACGATACAGGCTCCTTCCGATTGCAGAGGGAAAAACCTGCTGGTAAAAAAACTGGCTTCTGCTGCCGGTATCACGTTGCAAAACAGTAAGGCCGGACAAAAGGCTGCCATCGTATTCGCTTTGGTAAAAAACAGCGAACTGGGGCAGGAAGGCTATCGTTTGGTGGTGGAAAAGAATAAAATCAGTATTGAGGGCGCTACTCAAAACGGGTTATATTACGGTGCTCAATCGTTGCTGCAACTCCTGCCTCCTCAGATCGAGAGTAAGAATAAGGTTGCTGCCGCCTGGAAAGTGCCTTGTGTTTCAATCACCGATGTGCCACGTTTCTCGTATCGCGGCGTATTGCTCGATTGCTGCCGTCACTTCAGTACGATCGACGAAATCAAGAAGCTGCTCGATATGTTTGCCATGTATAAGATCAATAAGTTTCACTGGCACTTCACTGAAGATCAGGCATGGCGCATCGAAATCAAACGTTATCCGAAGCTGACCGAGATCGGTTCCAACCGTGTTGACGATGGTAAACCTTATGGAGGATTCTACACACAGGAACAGATCAAGGACGTAATCAAATATGCTGCTGCTCGCAATATCGAGATAATTCCTGAAATTGAAATGCCGGGTCACGCCCTTGCAGCTCTTGCTGCCTATCCGGAGCTCTCCTGCACCGGCGGTCCTTTCAAACCCCGTACCATTTGGGGCGTGGAAGATGATGTGTTCTGTGCCGGAAACGAAAATACATATACTTTCTTTTATAACATCCTTGATGAGGTGTGTGCTTTGTTTCCTTCAAAAATCGTACATATTGGTGGCGATGAGTGTCCGAAAGTGCGTTGGCATGAGTGCCCAAAATGTCAGGCCTTGATGAAGAAAGAGGGTTTGAAAAACGAGATGGAACTGCAGAGCTATTTTACCAAGAAGATGGAACAATACCTTGCCACTAAAGGTAAACGCATGTTTGGCTGGGATGAAATTCTCGAAGGTGGTGTAGCTCCAAGTGCAATGATTATGTCGTGGAGAGGCGAGCAGGGCGGTATTGACGCTGCCAATGCCGGTCATGATGTGGTGATGACTCCTACTGGGTATGTTTATCTCGACCATTATCAGGGCGATTTGCTGTGCGAACAGTTAAAGATTGGTGGCTTTTCTACTTTGCAAAATGTTTACGGTTACGATCCGATTCCCAAAGCTATTGCTGCTGATAAAGCGCATCACGTGTTGGGCTTGCAGGGAAATCTCTGGCAGGAGTACATGTACGAGCCTTCTCAGGTTGAGTTTCAGTTGTTTCCGAAGGTGCCGGCTATAGCAGAAGTTGGATGGACGCAGAAATCCAACAAAAATTTGGATGACTTTATCAAACGCATCGACGACCAACAGGTGCGTTGGGACTATCATAACATCAACTATTACATTCCGATGCCTGAAGGTAATATGAACTACATTCAGTTTGCGGATAAAGTAACTCTGCCGTTCACCAGTAATCGTCCGGTGAAAATGGTTTATACGCTTGATGGCTCCGAACCTACCGCATCATCGACTGTTTATTCGCAACCGATCACTGTCGATAAATCTTCTGTCGTAAAACTCAGAAGTGTATTGCCTCAAGGCAAACTGAGTCCGGTGCGTACTATCCAACTAACCAAGGTTGAACCCTATAGAGGCGTGGAAAAAGTGGAAGGTTTGCAGAAAGGTATGAAAATGCACTATGTGAAGGACGGCGACTTTACGTCTGTAAATCAATTGGCTTCGGTTACAAACTGGAAAGATACCGTAGTGACTACCCTGAATGATTTTTTCTACAAAATGAAGAAAAAAGAACAAGCCGGTGGCGCTGCTATTTTCGAGGGTTACATCTATGTTGAGAAAGACGGATCGTATATCCTGCATTGCCTTGGCGATCAGTTCTTCTTGGGCGACAAGTTGTTGATCGCAAATCCGGGCATGAAGAAAAATGCGAAGACAGATGTTACCGTTCCACTTACAGCAAGCTATTATCCTATCAAGGTGGTGCTGCTCAACAGAACGCTTGGCGGAGTGGTTTCCGAATGGGTGGATGCTCGTCCGACGGTTCGCCCGGTGGATAATACCAACCGCGAAAATCCGACTCCGGTTTACTATTAATCGGGTTCTCTTTAAACAACAAAGCCGCAAGTGAAATTACCTGCGGCTTTGTTGTTTAAAGAGGTGGAATTTTTTTTTCAGCGTCGTCTGCGGAACTTTTATTCGTTATTCTTTTATCGATTTCAATAAACTGTCATGCTTACAGTATTTAAGTCCCAGAGGGACGAAAGGCTTATAGAAAGTGACGTGTGAATCGGAATAGAGTGCCATAGGCACGGCACAAAGTGGTTTTATATCGGTGATCACAAAATAAAGTTACCCCGAAATATATTTTCCGAAAGGTAACTTATTTACTACGAAAATAATGGCAGAGGAGATAATGAGGCACACCAGAATAGTAACCGGAATGCCGACGATCGGGTTGACAAGTTGCCAGTTGATGCCGTAATCTCCGAGTTGGAAGAAGATAAGCACGTGCACCAGAAAGATGCCGTAACTGTAGCGGCAAATAAAATTGCGAACCTTCACCAGCGGACGGAAACGGATGTCTTTGTCTTTCACCAGCAGGAACATTCCCATGGAATAGAGCAGAATATTGGGCGAAAGACATTCGTAAAAGGTGGAGGCATATTCATGCTTGAACCGCAGAATAAGGTAGGTGCCGGCGATGGTCGATAGCAACCCTGCAAACAGAAAACTGAGAGCTAATATGTTTTGTTGCTTCCTGCTTTTGAATGTTTTGTTGTTCAGGTAATAGCCCAGTACCAGATAGCCAAGAAATCCGCTGAAATAACTCAACTCGATATCTGGTTTCAGTTTTTCAAGTATCGGTTGTCCGAAGACGATAGTGAATGTCCAAATACCAAGAAAGTAGTGTTGTTCCTTCTCTGTGCTGTTGCGTACCCATTTCCCGATGATGGGGATGAAAAGGTAGACTCCGACAATCATGTAGATATACCAGAAGTGAAGCGAACTTCCGTCGCGGAACTGCACGAAAATTTCGCGTGCAATGGAGTAGGGCGTCAGTTGAACACCTTCGTCGTGCATATCCCAAAGCGATTTGGCGATGTAGATGCAACTCCAGAAGAGGAACGGAATCACCAGCCGCATCAGCCTTTTTTTGAGGAAAACGCCGATGGGGTATTCTTTGGATAACAACAATGCGCCCGACAACATCACGAAGACTGGTACACTGAAGCGCGACAGGCTGTCGAAGATATTTCCAATCCAGAAATTGTACTCAGAGATGGAACCCGACGATGGCTGGTAATCCGACGAAACGTGGATGCCGATCACCCCTATGGTGGCAATCACCCGCAGGTTGTCGTACCAGAGAGTTTTGTTGGCGGATTGTGGTGCGTTCATTTGGATAGGCGGAAATTGTAGAGACGCACAGCCGTGCGTCTCTACGGTACCATTCAATTGCGAATCAATTTATTTCGTGTTGAACACCTGGTTTTTTACCAGTTTGTCTACGTCATACGGTGCCGGATCCCCACCCAGGTATTTGTGGAACCAATCGAGGTGCGCGTCGTAGTAGAGCGGCATCGATTTTACCGTGTTAGGCCAGTGACCGTCATTTTTCAGGATGATGAGGCGCGACGGAATATTCAGCGTCTGCAAAGTGGTGAAATATTGCAGGCTCTGGTTGTACGATACCCGGAAGTCGAGCTGGCCGGTGATAATCAGGGTTGGAGTAGCAAAGTTCTTTACGTATTCCGAGGGCGACCACTTCTTGTACAAGGTTGAATTCCAGGGCTGACCTTTCAGGTCGAAATTCGGGAACCACACTTCTTCCGTTGTTCCCCACATCGATTCCAGATCGAACAATCCCATCATCGAAGCCAGACATTTGAAGCGTTTGGTTTGTGCCTGAAACCAGTTCATCATGTAGCCGCCGTAGGACCAGCCCATGGCGCCCATGCGGGTAGAATCCACATAAGACAGGTTAGCCAACGCATCGGTTACCTTCATCAGGTCAACAAACGGCTTGCCTCCCCAGTCGCCCGAAATGGAAGTGGTATATTCCTGTCCGTAACCGGTAGAACCGTGCGGGTTGGGGTAGGCCACCACGTAACCGGCACCGGGATACACCTGCCAGTCACCGCGGAACGAGTTCATCCACTGGCTTTGCGGACCACCATGAACGTTAAGGATGAGCGGATATTTCTTGTTTGGATCGAAATTATGTGGTTTCACAATAAACACTTCCAGTTTGCGACCGTCGGCACCGGCCACCCAAAGCGTGTCGGAAGGACGTATATCCACAGTGTTTTCCAACTCTTCGTTCAGGAAGGTAATCTGTGTGGTTTTGCCTTTGGCCAGGCTCTGGCGATAGAGTGCAACCGGTTTGCCGGTAGAACTGGCGGTGTAGTAAATGTTTCCTTTGTTGTCGAGATCGAAAGCAAAAGTAGCTTTGTCGCCGCTAACAGGAGTGATCTTTTTAGATGCAATATCAATTTTGTAGATCGGTTGATTTCCCTGTACATCGCCCGAAAAATAGATCGATTTAGAGTCAGCATTCCATTTGAAATCGGTCACCCAGTTGTCGAAAGCGTCGGTGATGATTTCTGATGTGCCGGTCTGACGATTGTAGAGAGCCAGACGGAAACGATCCGATTCGTGACCCGGTACCATCTGTTTGCGGTAGGCAATGTATTTTCCGTCGGGCGAATAGATGGGCGAACCGTCCCATGCCGTGTTGTCTTTCGTGATGCTTACCGCCTGCCCGCCTGTTACCGGTATTAAATACATATCAGCATTGGTGTTGGCTTCGGGATGATCGGTGTGATTTGAGACGAAGCACAATTCTTTGCTGTCGGGAGAGAAATTAAACCCGATGCCTCCGCCCAGCATAAAAATTGGGGAGACAAAGTTGCCTGGAGTAAGGTCTGTGTATGTCTGTTTTGCAATATTATAGATAATGATGTGCGAGCATTTTCCTTCCGAGTAGGATGTCCAGTGGCGGAACAACAGGTGGTCTGCCAGATAAGCCTGAGTCGGTCCGTTGGAAGCCAGCGAATCGACAATGGCGTTTGAGCGGCTGTCGGCGCCACATTCGGGATATACGTCGGCAGTGAATGCGATCAGTTGGTTGTCGGGCGACAAAACCGGTCCGCCAATACCCATCGAAAAATCGGTAAGCTTTTCGGCTTTAGAGTCAGCAAATGAATAGCGATAGACCTGCGGGGCGCCGCTTTCGGAAGAGACGTAATAAAGGTTCTTATTATCGCTGCTCCAGAAGGGGCCGTTGGCTTTTCCGTTGGTGGTAATAGCCACCTTGTTGGAGCCGTCGGTATTCATTATGTAAACATTGGAAAACGATTTGCCTTTGGGCAGGTCGTAGCTTCTTTCGGCAAAGGCAATACGGTTGCCGTCGGGCGAAATTACCGGGCTTTCCACGCCTTTTATTTTATACAAATCGGCGATGGTGAAGGCTCTTTTCTGAGCAAATGCTGATATTGCAGCCACGCAAATCAACAGGGAGAAAATCGAGATCAGTTTCTTCATATTGATAATGATAATTAGTACTGGTGAAAAACGATTGCAAAAGTACATATTTATGCTTAAATCAATGAGTTTTGAGATCAATTTTTGAAATGAAGATTCGCGAAAAAAACGATTGGAAATCGGGCCCTCCGGTTAGTCTTAATAGTTCATCGAATTGGCATCTCTTGCAGATTATAGCACAAAAAAAATGCCTCTACTAAAAGTAAAGGCATTTTTCAATATCGGTATCTTACGATTAATATCTTCTGGAACGATCACCGTAACCACCGCGGTTGCCACCACCTTGGTAACCACCCTGACGGCGTT